>JBEKWE010000062.1:0-14422 GCA_049513335.1 Acidobacteriaceae bacterium
CGAACTTCACCCTGCCCGTCAGCGATGGCTTCCCCGTCCGCCCGCCCGCCGCCACCGTGAACTCCACCCTCCCGCTGGACAGAATCTCCGGGTCGAACGTATGCGCAATCGCAAGGCTCACGCTTCCGCTGGCCTTCACATCCAGCCGCCCGCCCGCCGGATCGGTCGCGCCGAACGCCTGCACCGTTCCGCTGGCCTGCATGTCGGTGTCCTGCCCGACGATGTGTACCTGCTCCAGCGTCGCTATCCCATTCTTCAAACTCACGCGCAACGGCTCCGCGGCCTTCAGCTCCACGCCTTGCAGCTTCACGTCGAAGTCGCTCAGCTCCGCCGCGCCGCTCAGTCCCGTGGGCTTCTTCAGCGGCCCGCTCACCGTCACCACCCCGCCAATCGACGACTGCGCCTTCATCCTCCCCGGCATGAATAGCTCCAGCGCCGTCCCCACATCGAAGCCGGAAAACTCCAGCCTGTCCTGCGTCTCATAATCCCCCGTCAGCCGTGTCTCGCCCGTCGCGTCGACCTTCGCCCCCACCAGCGTCGACTGCGCTGTATAGAACAGCTCGCTTCCCTCGCTGTGCGCCTGCGCCGCAATCTCGCCTAGCGGCTTGCCGTCCAGCTTGACCCCGGCCAGCGTCGCCGTCGCCTTCAACCCCGGCTGCTCCATCGTTCCATTCGCATCGGCAACAAACGTCAGCGTCCCATCCGCATTCGGACTCGTCTTGGCAATCGTTTGAAACTTCGACATCACCAGATTGTCGCCTTCGATGTGCCCGTGCAGATGCCCCGACCGCACATCGTATCCGCCCTCGCCCGCGATCCGCGCTCCATGCATCATCAGCAACACCGAGCTAGCGTCAATCTCCTGCCCGCGTACCGCAAGCTCCGCCGCCGCGGAGTCGTACGGCTCCCCATACGCCGTGCCGCGCGCAAGCAAAATCTTCCCTGTCCCATCCAGATCGTCCAGCGTCCCACGCACCTGCGCGTTCGCCGCAATCCTTCCCGTCACCGCAATCTTCTTCTGCTGTCCGGCGGTATGCAGCACGTCCGCAGCCTCCGCGTTCGCCAGCCTCAACGTCGCCTCGACGCTCGATCCCTCGTCCCATAGATAATCCGCCGCGCCTCTGCGCGTGACCGTCTTGCGCGGCCGCAGGCTCCCCGCCACATTCAGCACCGCGCCTCCGCGCCGGATCGTCGAATTGGCAATCGCCAGCCCCTCGTCGTACGAGTACTCTGCATCCCCCACCGCCGAATCGACAACCGTGTCCTCGCCAATCCCCAGACCCGAGCCCAGCTTCACCTCGATCCCCGAGCCCTGCACGTGTCCCTTCACATCCAGATCGTGCGCCGGTCCCATCGCCGTCCCGTGGAACGTCACCCCTCCATGCAGCGCCACCGGAATCGCCGCCGCCCCCTGCTTCCCGTTCTCCGCAAATCCCAGCGTATGCAGCAACTGGTCGAACTCGCCCAAATCGCGGATCGTCGTATCAACCTTCAGGTTCGTCAACCGGTCGCCATCCTCCACCCCCAGAACTCCGCTCGCCTCGGTCGTCGACCCCGGCGTCTGCAACGTCGTATGGCGAATGTTCACCACCTCATGCTTGCCCTCGTAGCGCGCGTCCGCCACGCCATTCACGGGAACATTGTTCAGCGCCCCCTTGCGCGACACTCCGGTCGGCTGGAAGACGAGCTGTCCGTCGACAATCACCGTCTCCGCCACGTTCACCGGCCGCTGGATCCACTCCACCAGCACCGGCCCCGTCACAGCCGTATCGAAGCCCAGGTCGCCGTAGCCTCCCGTCTCCGTCACCTCCATAATCGTGCGCAGAGGAATCCGCGTCACCGTCGAAGTCAGCGTCACATGCGACGCATCACCCAGCCAATCCGCGAATCGCAGCTCGCCCGCCGCGCACCCGCCCCCCGGCAGAATCCCATTCATCTCCGTCAACAGCAGCTCACTCGGCGTAATGTGGACCCGCGCTGCGCCGTCCACATCGTGCAGGATCACGTATTCGTTCACAAATCCCGCCTTGTGCAGCTTCGCATTGCCCACCAGCAGATAACCCTCCCTGCACTCCGAATCGACCGGAACCAGCGTCGCCTCACTCGCCTTCGCATTCGCCCCGGCCCGCCTCCGCAGCCAGAAGCGCGGCTTTGCCGTCTGCGTTCCCACCGGCCTCATCGCGCAACTGTGCCCGCTCATTGCCAGATCGACCGACCCACCTGTGAACCCCTCCGCGTCCGTCAGCACTGTCAACTGCTTCAGCTCCAGCGTCCCATTCACCGCGCCCTGCCACTGCGGCTCGGCAAAGTGCGTCAGCGTCCCCGTCGCGTGCAGCGCCGACATCGCGCCCGAATCGAACTCCAGTCCCTTCAACTCCACCGCGTCGCGTCCCAGCTCCGCGTCGAAGTGCAGCCTCGACCGCGCCTCCGCCTGCGCCTCCGCCCGCGTCCGCAGATCGTTCACCCCCAGCGCAATTCCATAGCGGTCCGTCGCCCGCAGATAATGCACCTCCGCGTCCAGATCGCGCGCCGCCACATCGAACGGAATCGCGCGATCGTTCACCAGCGCCACCCCATCCACCAGCGCAACCTCCTTCGCGCGCATGTCCAGCAGCGTGTCCGCCACCGGCCCCTTGCTCGGCGACGGGTGTCTCGGCGTAGGCGCATTCGTCTTCCCGTCCTTGTCCACCATCAGGTGCATCTGCGGCCTCTCCACCCGCAGCAGCTTTAGCCCCACATGCGACCTCAGCCCCGCGCCCGTCGCGTGCGAGAAGAAGCTCGAAATCCCCACCCGCACCTCGACCTTCTCCGCCGCCATGTACGGTGCCTCGCCCGGCCCCTCCGTCCCGTGGACCACCAGCCCATCCACTTCGATCTTCAGCCGCCATAGGCTGAACTGGACGCCGCGCACCTCCACCCGCCCGCCAGTCGCATTCCCCAGCACCGACACAATCTCCCGCGCCACGCGCCGCTGAAAATACGCCGTAGCCGTAAACCAGGTAATCCCGCCCACCAGCGCAATCAGCAGTACCAGCCCGCCGCCGATGCCCCACGCTCCGGCGCGCGTCACATGCCACGCAATGCTTCGCCTCCGCTTCGCCGGCAACAGCGTCTCCCCGCCCGCCTGCTCCCCGGCAGAGTTCAGCTTCTCGCCATTGGGCTGCTCTTCGTCCGCGCTCATGGCAGCTCCTCTCCCGGCTTCACGATCTTCACGCTTCCCTCCGCGCGCAGCGACGTCAGCCAGTCGTCCAGCAGCTTGTCCACCTGCTGTTGCAGCAATATCTCCTGAATCTGGTCCGCAATCGTCGCCTCCGCCGGCGCACTCACCTTCTCCTTCTCATACGCCGGAACCAGCGTCCCCGTGTAGTACGCATCCATCTCCGCCTGCGAGATGCGGATCCCCATGCGGAAGCGCGCCTCCACAAATCGCAGCACCTCCATGCGCTGCCTCCATCGCTCTCTCAACTCCGCCACCGTAAAACCCTGCGCCGCGACAAACCTCTCCCAACCCGCGTCCGTCTCGCAGCCATACTCCGCGCATGCGGGAATGTTCTTACGCAGCACACGCAGCTCCGAATCCACCTGCGCATCCTCAATCGCCACCTGCGGCAGCAAACGGATCTGCTGCAAAATTAAATCGCGATCTATCAGCCGCTCGATCAACTGCTCCCGCGTCGCCGCCTCCTGAACGCGAATTGGCTGAAACGCCACCATGCGCGCCTCCTCGTCCAGGTCGCTCTCCAGAATCAAGTCCCCATTCACCACCGCGACCACGCGGTCCAGCGTCACCCGCTGCCCCGCGCTCGCCGCATTCGCGTTCCCTCCCTGTTTCTCTGACGCCGCCTGCTGCGCGCAAGCCACTCCACAGAACATCGCAATCGCCAGCACACACGCCAGCGCCAATCCCCATCGCCTGCTCCCTCTGCCCGATCTGTGTCCCATATCGCTCATCGCTTCAAAACGCCTGTCCAATGCTGAAGAAAAAGTTGAAGTGGCTCGCCTGCCCCTCATACGGCAGGCTCCCGTTGAAGTCGTAGATCACCGGATAAACCGGCGGATTGAGGTTGTAGCTGAAGTCCAGCCGGATCGGCCCCACCGGCGTCTTGTACCGCGCGCCCACCCCCACCGCGTGGGAAAAATAATTGAAGTTGCACGTCCCAAACGCGTTCGAGACATTCGCGCACGTCTCCTGGTCCGGCTGGTGAAAGTGCGCGATGCTGGGAAACATGTCCGACACACGCGCAAATACATTCCCCATGTCGTGGAACAGCACGAAGCTCAAACTGTCTCCCAGAAATGGAAGCGTGGCCGCCGGCAGCCGCAGCTCCGTGCTGTTCACAATCACCCCGTTGCCGCCCACCGGATAGCCCGTCTGCAAATCGCGCGGCCCCGCTCCGTTGATGGGAAAGCCGCGGTCCGAGGTCGCCCCGCCCGCGTACAACCGCTCCGGCAGTGGAACCGCATTGCAGGTCGCATTGGTCTCCAGCAGCGCACCCGCGCAGCTCGTGCTGCCCATGTTCGGGTTCGGCCCAAACGTCGTCTCGAACCCCAGCCGAGTGTTCCGTGCCAGCACATACTTATGCTTGCCAAACGAGTAATACGTCGAATTCGTCACGTCCGTCCGGTTGAAGTTCGCCTCCGAGCCGAACTTCGACGACGCAAAAAACTCCTGCACCGACGTGTACGATCCCTTCGTCGCGTCCAGTGGCCCAGGGTCGCGCCGGTCGTGGAACCACGTGATCCCAGGCCCGCCCACGCGCACCGGCTGCGACAACTGCGGAATCAGGTTCGCCGAAACCTGTAGCGTTGCCGGGTTCACCGCAACCCGGCGAAACTCAAAGTTGTAGATGAACGTGTCCGTCCGCTTCACCTTCTGCGTAATCCTGTAGTCGCCCTGCAACGTCGATGCCTGAAACGTCGTAATGTTCTGCACATTCGAGTAGCCGCCCGACACGCTGTCCGACAGCCGCGGACTGCCGAAGAAGTGGGGATTTAAAAACGTCAGCATGGCCACCTCCTCCAGCAACCCGTACGACGAATGCAGCGTCAGCGAGTTGTCCGTCCCGCGCAGATTGATTCGGCTCACGTCCAGCGAGATCCGCGGGCTCACCCCCGTCTTGCCCTCCTGCGAGTAGCTTGCATTCGGCGAAAGCCCAAGCAGAATCGCCGACGCCGGATTGATCACCCCATTCTCCGGCGTGCCCGTCTCCGCTTCCATCCCGAACCCGTACGTCACGTTCCACCGCCGCGCCTCGCTCAACTGCAGCAGCACATTCTTCTGTGGATCGTCCCCGTCCGGGTTCTGCACCGCCGTCGTCACCTCGTTGAACAGAGCCAGCCCATACAGCTTGCGCTGCGTCTCCAGCAGCGCGCTCTCATCCAGCGGATCGCCCGCATGGAACGTCACCTGGCGAGCCACCGTCGCCGGCCTGGTATGCACAATCCCCGACTCCAGCGCGCGCTCCACAAACACCTGTTCGCCCTCCGTCACCTTCAGCGCCACATCTGTCTTCTGCGCGTCCGCACTCTCCACCTGCTGCTTCACATCCACTCGCGCCTGCTCAAATCCATGGCTCAGGTAGTAGCCAAAGATCGCGTCCCGGTCGCCCGACAGCGTAATCAGCGAGAAGGGCTGGCCCTCCTGCGCGTTCAGCAGCGCCCGCACTGCCTTCTCGCGGCCCGCATTCACGCCCTCCAGCGTCACCGCGCCGAACCGCCGCTGCGGTCCTTCCGCCACCGTCACCACCACCGCAATCTCACCCTCCTTCAGCTTCTTCCCCGACTTCGCCGTGTCGTTGTCAGTGATCGAGGCCGAGACCGTTGCCTGGTCGAATCCATTTGCCCGGTACAGCGCCTGGATCGACTCCTCATCCGCCTTCATCAGCGCCGGCGAGTAGCGCCCCGTGCGCAAATACGCGTCCGCCTTCTGCACCCGCATCCGCTCCTTCAGCAGGTTTGTGTCGAAGTAGTGGTTGCCCGCAATCGTCACCGACCTGACCTTGTGCTTCACCCCCTTCACCACCGCGTACACCACGCTCTCCTGCGCCATCTCCGCGTTTGTGCCTGTGCCCGGACTCGTCGTGTTCGCGATCGTCGCAGAGTCTGCGCCCACCACCTTCACCGCAACCGTCGCGTCGAAGTATCCCTCCTGAAACAGATAGTCCTTGATGTTGTACGTCCCCTCGTTCAGCAGGTCGTTGTCGATCGTCCCCTCCTGATAGATCGGCAACAGCAGCTTCAGCCGCCCCCTGGAGAACTTCGCGCCCTCCACCACCACCTTCACCAGCGGCCCCTGGTTCGCCCGGAACGTGTAGTCCACCTGCCTGCGCGCCTTGTCGTAACTCTCGGTCCGCAACGACGTCGTCGCCTCCAGCCGGTCCCGCTTCTCGTACTGTGCCCTCAGCCGCATTAACGCGTTGCTGGTCGTCTCGCGTGTCACCTTGCTGCCCAGCTTCAACCGTCCCTTGCTGCGCACCTCCTCCGCCGTCAGCCCCGGATCGTTGCCCCCCACCGTAATCTTCCCCACCCGCGCCTGCGGCCCCACACTCACCGTGTACTCCGCATTCACCTGGCCGCCCGCCTCATCCACCGTCGTCTTCACCGCAATCGCCGGCTCGTAGTACCCATTGCTGGCCAGCGCCTGCCGCACTCCCTCGGTCGCCGCCGGAACCGCCGCCTCGCTAAAGTCCGTCCCCGGCTGCAACTTCGTCGCGTACTCCAGCAGCGACGTCAGCCGTTCGTCCTTCACCCCCGCAATCGTTACCTTCCCCACAAAGTAGCGCGGCACGCCCACATAGATCAGCAGCATCCCCGCGCCCTCGCGCACCCCCTCCACGCGAATGTCCCTGTACCGCCCGCTGGCAAACAGCCGCCGCACGCTCGTCGTCACCTTGGCCGGTTCCAGTGCCTCGCCCGCCTGCTGCGCCAGCAGCCCCGGCAGCGGGTTGCCCACCCCAAACTTCACCCCCTCAAACTCCACCGCATCAACCCGCAGCCCCTTCCACGCCGCCAGGCTCGCCGTCGCCTCCGCCTGCGCAGTTGTCGTCGCCGTTGCCGTTGCCGTCGCTGTTGTTGTTGAATTTGCAGTTGCAGTTGAATTTGCCGTTGTATTCGCGCTCTGCCCGAAACAGAATCCAGCCCCCGCGAGAACAACGACGCCGGCGAGCAGGCGCACACACCATCCGCTCCCTCCCGCCTCCGCTCTTCCGCTCCTTGCATCAAGCCAACCGCGCAACAATCTCTCTCCTCAACCTGGAAAACCCTCATCGCTCATAGCTCACAGCCGAAACCATAAAAATGCTCCGGCAATAATCTCTAGCTACACCTCAAATCCATTCCATCTTGGATGCCATAAAACAATCCGGCGCAAACCCGAATGAACTCTCCTCCGCAATTCCCTATACTACGAACAACGATGCATTTAAACGAGTGTTGCCCTGTGTCCACACCACTCTCGCCGGAAGATAACTCGCCCATCGCCAGTCCCACAGCCGACCCCATCGCCGACGCCGACCGTTACTCCCGCCAGGTCCTCTTTCCCGGCATCGGCCCTCGCGGCCAGCAGTGCCTCGCCGCCGCTCACGTCGCCATCGTCGGCTGCGGCGCCATGGGCGCGGCCTCCGCATCGCTGCTCGCCCGCGCCGGTGTCGGCGCCCTCACTCTCATCGACCGCGACTTCGTCGAGCCCTCCAACCTGCAGCGCCAGGTCCTCTTCGACGAGGCCGACGCCCGCGACACCCTCCCCAAGGCCGAGGCCGCCCGCCGCCACATCGCCCTCTTCAACTCCCGCGTCGCCGTCCACGCCTGCATCGCCGATCTCACACCAGCCAACATCTCCGAACTCATTCCCTCCGGCGTCCAAATCATCCTCGACGCCACCGACAACTTCGAGACCCGTTACCTCATCAACGACTTCGCCGTCCAGCGCGGCACGCCCTGGATCTACGCCGCCGCCATCGGCGCCTACGCCGCCACCATGAACATCCTCCCTGCACCACTCGAACCTCGAACCTCGAACCTCGAACCTGTACCACCCACCTCCTGCCTCGCCTGCATCTTCCCCAAGCCCCCCACCGGCAACGTCGAAACCTGCGACACCGCCGGGATCCTTTCCACCGCCGTCAATCTCGCCGCCTCCATCCAGGTCACCGAGGCCCTCAAGTTCCTCACCGGCCAGCCTCATCTCATGCGCCGCACCCTGCTCTCCTTCGACCTCTGGAACTCCGTAGGCAACGCATCAATCGACCGCTCCGAAATCTCCGCCTCCACTCCCCGCCCCGATTGTGAAGTCTGCGGCCAGCGGACCTTCACCCACCTCGCCGGCCAGGACCGCGCCCACATCACCCTCTGCGGCCGCGACTCCGTGCAGATCCACGAGCACCACCGCCCCGTCGACTTCACCGCCCTGCGCGCCCGCCTCGCCGCCCACGCCGACATCACCGATCTCCGCTCCAACGACCTCCTCCTCCGCTTCCGCCGCGGCCCGCTCACCCTCACCCTCTTCGCCGACGGCCGCGCCATCATCCAGGGCACCACCGACATCGCCCTCGCCCGCTCCCTCTACGCCCGCTTCATCGGCTCGTAATCGTCGCGGTTTTTCGCCGTCATCCTGAGCGGAGTCTGGCGCGCTCTTGCGCCAGACGCAGTCGAAGGACCCCTGTATTTGTCCTTGTTTGTTTCACGTCGTTGCTTGTTTTTCGCCGTCATCCTGAACATAATTCTCGTTTGTCATTCTGAGCGCAGCGAAGAATCCCCGCATTTCGTCGTTGTCTGTTTTTCCGCTCTTTGCGCACCGCCCCCGCACAACCATCCCCCACTCCCCCGCATCCAACCCACGAAGTAGTTAAACCCCGCTGGATGCGCTAGGCTGAATCAGGCGAGAGTCTGGGCGTTCCCCGAACCCCGGAGCCGGCACCAATGAACTGCCAAGGCCAGCTGATGACGCAACCCCCACCCCCAAGACCCCATCCCGGCCTCTTCAAGCGCAACCCGCCCATCGCCGGCGAGGCCGAGGCCATCGAAGCTGCCAAGCGCGGCGACGGAGAGGCCTTCGCCAGGCTCTACGACTTGCACAAGCGCCGCGTCTACACCCTCTGCCTGCGCATGTTGGGCAACGTCAGTGCCGCGGAAGACATGACCCAGAACGCCTTCCTCCATCTCTTCCGCAAGATCGAGAGCTTCCGCGGCGAATCCGCCTTCTCCACCTGGCTGCATCGCCTCACCGTCAACCTCGTCCTCATGCAACTGCGAAAGAGGGGCCTCAACCTCGTCTCGCTGGAGGAGACCATCAACCCCTCCGACGAGGACACCCCGCGCCGCGACTTCGGCAGCCGCGACCAGGTCCTCGCCGGCTCGGTCGACCGCGTCGCTCTGGAGCGCGCCGTCGCCGCCCTGCCTCCCGGCTACCGCATGGTCTTCGTCCTGCACGATGTCGAGGGATACGAACACAACGAGATCGCATCCATGCTCGACTGCTCCATTGGCAACAGTAAATCTCAACTGCACAAGGCCCGGCTCCGGCTCCGGGAACTGCTCCGCAACCCCAGCCAGTTGCCCCAGTCGCCCCTGCCGTCCGCGCCCGCGGAGTCCGTAAAATGACCCTCCCCGTCAATATCGACTTCGACTCCCTCAAGCCCGAGGAGTTTGAACACATCCTCCCCGATCTCTTCGCCACCGTCGACGGCAAGGTCAGCCAGGACCCGCGCCTCAAAAAGTTCCTCGCCGCCAACCCCGACTGCGCAGCCCTGGTCAGCGATCTCGAGATCATCGCCGAGACCGCACGCAGCCTCTTCGAGCCCGTCGCAGAGCCCAGCGACCGCGTCTGGCAGAATATCCAGGCCAAGCTCCAGGAAGACTCCGCCCTCGCCTCCATCGACGACGACTACATCGACCCGGACGCGCCCATCGATTGACCGGATGGGAATCACCCCGTACAACTTTCCATCAATCCTGTTGCAACCAATCTCTCCGCCGTGTACTCTCATAATCAGGATGAAAGCACGCTCGTTCCAATCCGGCACCTACTTTACCTATCCCTGCCCTTGGTGGCAGGGAGCGGGTCAGCCGGGCCTGCGTGCAGCTCTGTATCGATAAAAAAAGATCGCCCTACAGAGCATCCACCACCTCCGCTGAGCCGCGACCCCCACAAATGGTCGCGGCTTTTGCTTGTACGTGTACTTTTTGTCATTCCGCAGCATTTTTCGTTTGTCATTCCGCAGCGTAGCGGAGGAATCTGCTTCTCCCGTTTGCTGCATTTGCTGAATTCCGAAGGAGCCGCAATGAACGCCCAACCCGCCGCCCAGTCCGCCGCCGGACCCCACCCCTCCGCGACCCTGCCCGCGCATCTCCGCCGCCTCGTCCTCACCGGCTTTATGGGCGCCGGCAAGACCACCGTCGGCCGCCTGCTCGCCGCCCGCCTCAACTGGGACTTCCTCGACCTCGACGCCTACATCGAGTCGCGCGCCGGCCTCACCGTCCCCTCCATCTTCGCCACCCACGGCGAACGCCGTTTCCGCCGGCTTGAGTCTGCGGCCCTCGCCTCCGCTCTCGGCCGCGATCGCCTCGTCCTCGCCCTTGGCGGAGGAGCGCCCGAGGTCCTCACCAACCGCCTCCTTCTGGAGCAGACCCCCGCCACCGCCACCATCTTCCTCGACGCGCCCTTCCCCACGCTCTTCGACCGCTGTATGATGCAGGCCCTCAACCCCGCGCCCGCCTCAGCCGAGCCCCCCCCCCCGGGGTCGCTTCGCCCGCTGCTCGCCGACCCCGCCGCCGCCGAGGCCCGCTTCCTTCTCCGCCATCCCATCTACCTCCGCCTCGCCCACCTCACCCTCGACACCGCCAGCCTCACCCCCGACGAAACCGTCGCCGCCCTCCTCGCCCGCCTCACATAGTCACATAGGGTCGTATGTCGTTGTCAGTTTTTGCCGTCATCCTGACCGGGTGCCCCATCCTCGCGGCGAAGCCGCAGGGTGGGGTCCCCTGCGGCGAACTATGCTCGCTGGGGTGGAGCGTGGGGTATCGTTTGCGGTAGCAAACGACCGCCTTTGTTTGTTCTTGCCGTCATCCTCAGTGGAGTTTGGCGCATTCTTTCGCCAAACGCAGTCGAAGGACCCCTGTATGCTCTTTTGCCCTTGCCGTTGTTTGTTCTGTCCTCCGTATCCCGCATGATGCACACTATATGCATCTCATCAGAAGGAGGAGCCCCCTGCCGACCCCGACCCCCATCCCGCTCGAGCAGACCCGCAGTGATATCCGCGGCTACATCCTCTTCACCTTCGCTGTCCTGCTGGCCCTCGCCCTGGCCTGGCGTCTGCGCGAGGTCCTTGCTCTCCTCTACGTCAGCGCGCTCTTTGCCGTCGTTCTCACACCCGCCGTCAACGGCATCATGCGCATCCGCGTGCGCCGCGCCCATCCCATCCCGCGCCCCCTCGCCATCCTGGTTCTTCTCAGCACCGTCTTTTTCGCCATCGTAATCTTCTTCCTCGTCGCTCTTCCCCCCGTCATCCGCGACCTCCATCAGTTCGCCGCCGACCTGCCCGCCCGCATCCCTCCCATCGTCGCCCGTCTCAAGCGTCTTCCCCTCGCCGATAAGCTCGGCGTCGATAATATCGCCCAGCGCTCCGAAGACGCCCTCTCCGCCACCGCCGCGTACCTCTTCGCCTCCTTCCCCGACTGGATGGCGCGCTTCTTCGACCTGCTCACCGCCTTCGTCCTCTGCGTCTACTTCATGATTGAGGGGGAGTACGCCTACCGCTGGCTGCTCTCGCTCTTTCCCCTCGAACGCCGCCTCCGCCTCGACGCCACTCTCAGAGCGGCCGAGCTGCGCGTCAGCAAGTGGATCTTCGGCCAGACCTCGCTGATGCTCATCCTCGGCCTCACCAGCACCCTCGTCTTCGGCCTGCTGCACGTCCGCTACTTCATCCTGCTCGGCGTCCTCATGGGCCTGATGAACTGCATCCCCATCGCCGGCGGCATCATCACCATCCTGCTGGTCGGCCTGGTCGCGGCCCTCGACTCCTGGACCAAGATGGCCGGCGTCTTCCTCTTCTATGTCATCTATGTCAACATCGAAAGCGCCTTCCTCACCCCGCGCATCATGCGCCACAGCGTCAACCTCATGGGCCTCACCGTCCTCATCGCGCTGATCGCCGGGACCCGGCTGGCAGGCATCGTCGGCGCCTTGGTCGCCGTTCCCACCGCAGCCCTCATCGCCGTCCTCCTGGACGAGTACCTCGTCCAAAAAGACCTCCCATAACCGTTTCTATCAACCAACAACCAGCAACCAACAACCGTTTTTAGCGTTATCCTATCCCCTATGTCCGAACTCACCTTCGCCCAACCCGAACGCCGCAGCTTCCTGCTTCCCGCCGTCATCGCCATCGTCGTCCTCGCCATCGTCATCGGCATCGTCTATTCCTTTGTTCCGCACCGTGTCGCCGACCTCACCCTCACCCACGTCGCCGTCCTGCCGGAACACACCGTCTTCAGCTCCGACTCCAAGGTCGTCGGCCAGCAGGCCCCCTTCGATGACGACCTCTACATCCTCGCCACCGTCCACGTAGACAACCGCCTCAGCGTCCCGCTCACGCTCGACGACATCACCGGTACCCTCACCGCGCCCGACGGCACCGAGACCACCACCTCAGCCATCCAGAAGCGGGATCTCCCCAACCTCTACATCACCTTCCCCGCGCTCGTGCCCCTCTCCTCCGCGCCCCTGCTGCGCGAGTCCACCATCCAGCCCGCGGGCCACACCGAAGGTATGGTCCTGCTCCATTACCCCATCGCCCAGGCCGAATGGAACCAGCGCAAGTCCGCCTCCATCATCCTCAAGTTCTACAACCAGGACCCCCTCATCGTCCCCCTCCCCAAACAGTAACTTATACATACCTCGAACCTTGAACCTCGAACCTTCCTATGCGCCGCCGCTTCATCGCCGACACGTTCTCACCGGCCAACGGCCATCCCACCCACGCCAGCCTCACTGGCGAGCAGGCCGTCCACCTCGCCCGCGTCCTGCGCGCCCAGCCCGGCCAGCTCTTCGACGTCGTAGCCAATGGCTTCCTTCATCGCGCCGAAGTCACCGAAGTCCGCGCCGGCAGCAACCAACAGGACGCCGAAGTCCTCTTCACCCTCCACGAAGAGCTCATGTCCGACGCAGCCCTCCCCATCCATCTCCTGCTCGCCATCTTCAAGTTCGATCGCTTCGAGTGGGCCATCGAGAAGGCCACCGAGCTGGGCGTCGCCCGCATCACGCCCATCCTCGTCCGTCGCACCGAGAAGCACCTCGCCCTCGCCTCCACCAAGCGCGCCGAACGCTGGCGCCGCATCGCGCTCGAGTCCGCCAAACAGTCCCGCCGCAGCGACATCCCCGAGGTCCTTGACCCCACCCCACTCCCCGCCGCACTCAGCCGCGAATCCGCACCCACGCGCATCCTCCTCAGCGAAACCGAGCAGTCCCTCACCCTCGCCGCCGCATTGTCCTCCGCGTCTTTCAACCAGCAACCTGCAACTGACAACCAGCCTCTCGCCCTCGCCATCGGCCCCGAAGGCGGCTGGACTCCCGAAGAAATCTCCCTCTTCGCCACTCACCACTGGACGCCCGTCACCCTCGGCCCGCGCATCCTCCGCGCCGAAACCGCCACCATCGCCGCCCTCGCCATCGCCAGCGCCCACCTCTCCTGACTCCGCATTTTGATTGTCATTCCGTAGCGCCCATTTGCTTGTCATTCCGCAGCGCCGCGGAGGAATCTGCTTTTCTCCGTATCGTCCCAAAAGCAAAAGGGCGACCGAGCATTCCGCCCCGCCGCCCTCGAACCTCGTACCTTGCACCTCGAACCTAGCTAAACATCTCCTTCATCTTCTCGAACAGCCCCCGATTGGTCGGCGTATTCTCCACCGTCATCGTCTCGCTAAGCTGTTTCAACAAATCCCGCTGCGCCTTGTTCAGCTTCGACGGCGTCGTCACCCGCACCTCCACCACCAGATCGCCCTTGCCGTGCGAGTTCAGGTGCGGCACGCCCTTCCCCTTCAGCTTGAACGCGCGCCCGTTCTGCGTTCCCTCGGGAACCTTGATCGTCGCCATCCCCTCCAACGTCTCGATCTGCAACTCCGTCCCCAGCGCCGCCTGCGGAAACGAGATTGGCAGAACGCAGTGCAGGTCGTCCCCATCGCGCTCGAAAAATTTGTGCGCCTTCACGCTCAGCACCACATACAGATCGCCCGACGGCCCGCCGAACCGTCCCGCCTCGCCCTCGCCCTGGTAGCGGATGCGCGTGTCCTGCTCCACGCCCGCCGGTACCTTCACCAGGATCTCGTGCTTCTTCGTCTGCAGTCCCTCGCCGCGGCACGACGTGCACGGATCGCTGATCGTCGTCCCCGTCCCGTTGCATCGCCCGCATGTCTTCGCCACCGAGAAGAACCC
>JBEKWE010000063.1:0-14369 GCA_049513335.1 Acidobacteriaceae bacterium
ATCCACTTCACCATCCCGCAGCCGCCAGCCTCCGGCCGCACGGTGATCGAGGTCTCGCACCTGTCGAAGGACTATCCAATGCCGCTCATCGATGGCCAGCCTGCCGGCGTGAACCACGTGCTCATCGACGTCGGCTTCCAGATCAACCGCGGCGACCGCATCGCACTGGTCGGCGCCAACGGCGCGGGCAAATCCACCCTGATCCGCCTGCTCAGCGGCCTGGAACCGCCCACCAGCGGCAAGGTCCGCCTCGGCCACAACGTCCTCGCCGATTACTTCGCGCAGGACCAGTACAAGGTACTCGACCCCACCGCAATTATGCTGGACGACATCAGCGCCATCGCGCCCAAGGTCCCCGTCGTCGAACTGCGATCGCTGCTGGGCTGCTTCATGTTCTCCGGCGACGACGTATTCAAACCGCTCGGCGTTCTCTCCGGCGGCGAACGCAACCGCTACGCCATGGCAAAGATGCTGGTGTCGCCCGCCAACATGCTTCTGCTCGACGAGCCAACCAACCACCTCGACCTGCGCGCCAAGGACGTATTGCTCGAGGCCATCGCCAACTTCACCGGCACGGTCCTCTTCGTCTCCCACGACCGCTACTTCATCGACGGCCTGGCCACGCGCGTCTTCGAGGTGGAAGACCACCGCGTCCACATCTATCCCGGCAACTACGAGGACTACCTCTGGCGCAAATCCGGCGGCCCGGAACAGGTCGCCGCCTCGCTTTCAGATTCCCTCAAGCCATCCGCTGCCGAGCCGGCGCCACCGGAACCAGCCCCAACGCCCGAGCCAGTCAAAGCAGCCGGACACTCCAAGCGGCTCAATCCCATCAAACTGAAGAAGCTGGAAGACCGCGTAGCTGCCATCGAGCAGGAACTCGCCAGCATCGACTCGCGCATCGCCGCCGCCGAGGAGAGTCTCGGCCACTACGTCTCCGCCGAAGAGTCGCAGCGCACCGTCGCTGAACTCGACGAACTCCGCAATCAGCGCAACACACTGACGACCGAATGGGAATCGCTCGCCTCCACGCTCGAAGAGCAATCCTCCACCACCGTCTGACTGACCACTTAGCACTGGCCACCGACCACTGCTCTATCGCCCCTCCCTCAGCCGCGCAGCCAGCCGCTCCGGCAGCTTTGCCCTCCGTATCCGCGCCTGCGCCCTGGCCACGTCGTACGGCACGCGGTGGAACGCCACCTCATTCGCCTCGCTGTCGTAGATGGCAAACGCCGCCCGCCAGTCGAAGTCGCGCGGCTGCCCCACCGCCCCCGGATTGATCAGGCAGCGCATGCCCGGCGCAATCGCCAGCGTCCACATCTCGCTGCCCCCGCGGCCCGCGTAGCGTGGCCGCAGCTCGTGCCAGTCGTGCAGCCTCTGCGCGAATCCACCCTGAATGTGGGTGTGCCCCACAAACGTGATCGCCGTGGTCATCTGCCGCAGCGGGGCCCACGCGTCCCTCATCTTCTGGATGTACTGGTCCTCGTTCAGCGGCGATCCGTGCGCCAGCATCACGCGCGCCTCATCCTCCGTCCGTTGCTCCGGCTCCAGCGGCCCCTTCGGCAGCCCGCGCAGCCACTCCAGGTTCTCCGCGCTCAGCTCCTCCATCGTCCACTTCGCCGCCGCCCGCGCGGTAGGATTGAAGTTCCGCGTCGAGGCAAGCCCACAGCAGACGCGGTCATGGTTGCCGCGCGCGGTCAGCGTCGCCAGCGGCCGGACCACCTGCAGGACCTCATTCGGACTCGCGCCGTAGCCCACCATATCGCCCAGGTTCCACAGCGCGTCCCACTGGCCCGCCGCAGCCAGTACCGCGGTCAGGGCCTCCAGGTTTCCATGGATGTCGGAGAGAATCAGGGCACGCATAGGGAACTCAGTTCGTGCAATAACGCACGAATTCTCAGTTTATCGCAACGGAGCCTCAGCCTTCCTTGGCCAGCCACGCGAGCGGGCGCGTGCGGTCGGAGGCCATGGTGGGCGCCGACGCCAGCAGCCGCCGCGTGTATGCGTGCTGCGGTCTGGCGAATAACTCCCGCGTCTCCGCCTGCTCCACGATCCTCCCGTGCTGCATCACCGCGATGCGATCGCCCGGCTGGTCGCATGCCTCGGCCATCACCGCAAGATCGTGCGAGATAAACAGCATGGAGAGCCCATGCGTCCGGCGCAGCTCCTTCAGCAGCGCCAGAATCTGCGCCTGCACGGTGACGTCGAGGGCCGTCGTCGGCTCGTCGGCAATCAGCAGCCGCGGCCGGTTCACAATCGCCATTGCAATCAGGATCCGTTGCCGCTGGCCGCCGGAGAACTGGTGCGGATAGTCGCGAGCGCGCCGCTCCGGCTCCGCCAGAGCCACCTCGCGCATGGCATCGAGCACGAGCCGGTCGACGGCCTTCGACGAGAGCCCCGGCTGGTGCGCGCACACCGCCTCCGCAATCTGCGCGCCGACCCGCATCACCGGATTCAGCGCCGTCATCGGCTCCTGAAAGACCATCGCCACGTCGCTGCCGCGCCGTCGCCGCATCTCGCGCTCCGGCAGCGCCAGCAGGTCAACCGCACCCGCATCGCCCGCCGTGAACAGAATCCTGCCCGAGACGCTCGCCTCCGCTGGCAGCAGCCGCATCGCCGCCAGCGCCGTCACCGACTTGCCCGACCCCGACTCGCCCACCAGGCCCAGCGTCTGGCCCGCCGCGATCTCGAACCCGATCCCGTGCACCACCTCGCGCCCGCCAAATCCAATCGACAGCCCCTCGACGCGCAGAATCGGCTGTGCGCCGCTGCCAATCACTGCACCGTTGCCGGAAGCCGTCGTTGCACTCACATCCTAGATGGTAGAGCATCTCCCGATTTCCCATGGAGTTGGAAAAAGTGTGCGAGCCTGTGCCCACCCGCTCAAGATACTCTGGGATGAGACGCCGCACATTCCTATCGCGTCTAACGGAGAGCAGGAAGGAGAGCATGAAGCCACATCGCATCCATCGCTGCCCGCGTCCCCTCGCCCGAGTTCTCGGCGCGCTGCTGCTCTGTGTTGCCGCCTGCGCGCCCCTCATCGCCCAGACCCACAAGGTGGCCGCGCCGGAGAACGTCGTGCGCGCGGTTGGCGTCTACGAGTGGACCGGCGATATGGCCAAGCCCGCCGCCAGCCGCCTCATCCCCGTCTCGCTCTTCATCGACGGCAAGCTGGAAGACGCCGACGTCTACCTGGCGCGGCCCGTCCCGTTCGCGCTCGACACCGGCAACGTCTACGAACTCGACCAGGCTGGGACTGCGCTGGGAACGCTCGACCTGGCCTTCGCGCGCCACCTGGTCGCCAGCGACTCAGCCGCCACCTTCTACGACGACGGCTGGTTTGGCTACGGCAAGTTCGTCCCTCCAACTCCGCCCAAGCCCTCGACCCTGAAGCCAGCCAAGACGCTCGGCGTCATCAACGGCCTCGACGAGGAGGACGACCGCCCCCACTTCTCCGCCCGCTCCGCCCAACCTGGCTCCGGCGACGCGGCAACCCCCACCTCCGGCGCGCCCGCATCCTCCACCGGCACTCCCGCATCCGACCCCGACCGCCCCACGCTGCACCGCCCAACCAGCGCCGCCGACCAGACCGCCTCCAGCAGTTCAGGCGAGACGCCCGCCAACGATCCCGACCGCCCGACCCTGCGCCGCCGCGCACCCGAAGATGCGAAGAACACCAAGGGCGATCAGCCAGGCGCGACGGGCGGCGTCGCCTCGCTGAACGACGATCCCAACCGCCCTCTGCTGCACCGCGGCAAGCCCGTGAGCGCGCTGACCGAGGAGGACATTCCCAAGCTGGCCGGCCTTCCCTCCGACCAGGACCTCCATCAACTGGTCGCTGTCTCCGACGCGGCAAACCGCCCGCCGCACGACTTCTCCCGCGCCTGGCAGGATGAGGCCGAACACCAGGCCATCCTCGCCAAGTTGCAGGCTGCCGCGCGCGCGCAGCTTTCCGCCTACCAGGTCGCCAATGCGATTGTGCCAGCAGTAGCCGTGCCAGCTCCCCCCCAAACCGCCGCACCGCCGCCAGCCACGAGCAATCCCAGCAGCAATCCCCGCCGCACTGTGGCCCAAACACCGCCACCCCCTCCGCCCGCGCCCCAGCCTCTGCTCGACGAGCAGCTCAAGGGCTACACGCTGAGCTACGGCGGCGCGCCCACCTACGTCTACTCCGCGCACACCGGCGGCCTCGGCCCCACGCTCTGCTTCGTCACCCTGGTTGCGCAGATCGACATGAACGGCGAGCCCGTGGTTGCAATCAAGAGTGTCACCGACGCCGCGCATCTGGACCGCACGCCGCGCATGAAGCTGGTGGACGCGGTAGACGCCGAGGCCTCCAACCGCGCCAGCCTGCTCTTCGAGCTGCGCGCGCAGAACTCCCGCCAGTTCGCCCTCTACCGCGTCATCGGGGCCCGCGCCGAGCAGACCTTCCTCACCGGCTCCACGCAGTAGTCAAAGCTGGCCGGACGAATCGCCTACAGCCGAACGCTCTTCAGCCACGCGCGAAACTCCGGCCCCAGGTCTTCGCGCTTCAGCCCCAGCTCGACCGTGGCCTTCAGGAAGCCCAGCTTGTCTCCCGCGTCGTAGTGTTTGCCCTCGTAGCGGAAGCCGTAGACCTTCTCATGTTGCAGCAGCGCCTTGATCGCGTCGGTCAATTGCAGCTCTCCGCCCGCGCCCGGCTTGATGGTCTCGATCATCTGGAAGATGCGCGGCGTCAGAATGTATCGCCCAATAATCGCATTGGCCGAAGGCGCCTCCTCGAACTTCGGCTTCTCCACCATCCCCTTCACCGCCATCAACCGCGAATTCGTCGCGTCCGGCGTGCAGTCCAGGCAGCCGTAGTTGGAGATCGCCGGGCCCTCGATGACCTCCGACGCCAGAATGCTCGCCTGCGTCTCGTCGAACGCCTCCACCATCTGCTTCATGCACGGGACCCGCGCGTCCACAATGTCGTCCGGCAGAAGCACGCAGAAGGGTTCGTCGCCCACCAGTTCTTTCGCCATCAGGATGGCGTGGCCCAACCCCAGCGGCTCAGCCTGTCGCGTGTAAACAATCTTGGCCAGCTTCGAGAGCGACCGCAGCGCGTCCAGCAGCGTCTGCTTGCCCTTGGCCGCCAGCGCGGCCTCCAGCTCCGGGCTGGAGTCGAAGTGGTCCTCCACCGCGCCCTTGTCGCGCCCGGTCACAATGATGATCTCGCTGCATCCCGCCGCCACCGCCTCCTCCACGCAGTACTGGATCAGCGGCTTGTCCACCAGGCACAGCATCTCTTTGGGGATGGATTTGGTCGCGGGCAAGAAACGCGTGCCCAGCCCTGCTGCGGGAAAGACTGCCTTGCGGATCTTCTGATGAGCCATAGGAAGCGGAGCCCTCGTCGCTGAGATCAGGAGTCAATCCTACCAAAGCTCCATCTGCGGAAGATGAAATGCCGCAGATCGCATCTGCGGTCTGCGGCAATTTCTCATCCGGGAGAGTTGTCGTGAGCTCTAGCTCAGCGTCTCCATCAGCTTGTTGACGGTGCGGTTCAGGTCCTTGTCGCTGCGGCGGTGCTCGTCGATCTTGCTGATGGAGTGCATCACGGTGGTGTGGTGCTTGCCGCCGAACTGGCGGCCGATCTCCGGCAGCGACGCCTCGGTGAGCTGCTTGGCCAGGTACATGGCAATCTGGCGCGGCACCACGATCTGGCGCGAGTTGTTCTTCTGCTTCAGCTCGGCGACGCGCATTCCGAACTGCTCGGCCACGGCGCGCTGGATGGCCTCGATCGTGATCTTGCGCACCTGGGTGTCAATGAACTGCTTCAGGCACTGCTGGGTGACGGCCAGGGTAATCTCCACGCCGTGCATGGAGCACCAGGCGATGAGCCGAACCAGCGCGCCCTCCAGCTCGCGCACGTTGGTGCGCACGTTGGAGGCAATGAACAGCGCAACCTCGGTGGGAAGGTGGGTCTGTTCGGACTCGGCTTTTTTCTGAAGAATGGCGACCTTGGTCTCCAGGTCGGGCGGCTGGATGTCTGCGATCAGGCCCCACTCGAAGCGCGAGCGCAGGCGGTCCTCGAAGTCTGCCAGCTCCTTGGGCGGCCGGTCGCTGGCGATCACAATCTGCTTCATGCTCTCGTGCAGCGCGTTGAAGGTGTGGAAGAACTCCTCCTGGGTGCGCTCCTTGCCGGCCAGGAACTGGATGTCGTCGATCAGCAGAACGTCCACGTTGCGGAACTTGTCGCGGAAGCTGGTCATCTTGTCGTAGCGCACCGAGTTGATCATCTCGTTGGTGAACTTCTCGCCCGAGACGTAGCAGATGGAGGCCTGCGGCTGGCGGCGCTTCACGTCGTGGCCGATGGCATGCATCAGGTGGGTCTTGCCCATGCCCACGCCGCCGTAGATGAAGAGCGGGTTGTAGGCCTTGGACGGACGCTCCGCCACGGCCTGCGCAGCGGCCATGGCAAACTGGTTGCCGCTGCCGATGACGAAGGCGTCGAACTGATAGCGCGGGTTGAGCTGCGACGCGGTGTTCCAGTCGAAGCGCGACTGCTCGGGCGCGGGAGCTGTCTGCCCGTTCATGCGGCGCGAGTGCGGCGCGTTGGAGTTGTGGCTGGAGACGGGCGCGAACCCCCCATCTTCGCGCACGCGCGGCGCGCTGGGGTCCTGCGCCGGAGTGGTGAAGACCACCGTGTCGATGTCCAGTGCCAGGTTGTCGATGGCCTCCTGGATCAGGTCGGCGTACTTCTCGCCGAGATGCTGGAACTCGGCCGAGGGAATGCGCACATACAGCGTCTTGCCCGCAATGTGCGAGAACCGCGTGGGCTTGAGCCACGTCTCGTACGACTGGCGATTGATCTTCTTCTCCAGCGCGGCGAGGATGCGGACCCATTGATTCAGTACGGCTGTGGCTGTGGGAACGAATGACATGCTTTTAATTCCTTCTCGGATTTGCTCCAAGTATTGTTTGATCTAAACCAACAAACCGACCCGAAAATCAGAACAGCGAAAACGACGTTGACGGCAACAGAACACCCGCACCGCCGACACTGGCGAGTGGAAAGGAAAGCTGTTTACTGGAGGTCTCCGCGCCAGCTCGAATACTCCATCGCGAAGAGAAACGACCATGCAACCAATGTGCGATCTTCGGTTAAGAAAAATCGACATTGGGAAGCGGGTTTGATAGTAGCACGGAAAACCGGGACTGTTTCAAGTGAATGCGAGATTAAAATCAGGTTGCACCATTCCTTGTGAAGAATGCTCTCCGTCGCCAGGGATTGAGTCTCCCTGCGCCAAAAACAGCTCCCCTCCATGGTCCGTCCGGCCACTTTTCTTTGCCTCCGCCTCTAAACCCGGTATACTGAAAGACTGTTGCCGTTGCAGATTTCAACCAGATTGAGCAGGAGCCGAATCGAATGCCGAAGCGTACCTTCCAGCCGAACCGCCGCCACCGGGCCAAGACCCACGGGTTCCTGACCCGCATGAAGACCAAGGCTGGCGCAGCCGTGCTGAGCCGCCGGCGGGCCAAGGGACGGCACAAGATCGCCGTCAGCGCCGGCTTCCGCGACTAACCCAGTGCGTCACTCAGATGGGCCTGGTTCTGCGTTGAAACGGCGGGGCTTTAGAGGCTACTGACAACCTCACGTTTTTGTCTTTCGGAGGGAGCAGGGGGCTTCAGCCCCCTGAAAAAAGCCAATGAATTCAAGTGGCTTTAGCCCCGGGCCTTTTGCTCGTAGCTCCAATCAAGCCTTTTTCAGCACGCTCTTTGCCCCCGAGGGAATCTCCGAAGCAGTGTCCCTGTATCTTTCGCCAACGCAAACGCACAGGCTGACATGACCACTGCAAACCCAACCCAGGCAAAGATCGAGCGGCCCACCAGCCGCCTGCGCAAGCACGCCGACTACCAGCGCGTCTACCAGGCCGGCCGCAAGCAATCCGCCAAACAGATGAGCTACTTCTTCGCGCTCCGCCCGGCACTCGGCCCGGACGGTACTTCGGTGCGCGGCACAAGCGCGGACGCTGCGCGCGTCGGCCTCACCGTAGGCAAGGCGATGGGCAAGGCGGTGGACCGCAACCGCATCCGGCGAAGGATGCGCGAAGCGGTGCGGCGACAGCTTCCTCTGATCGAAGCCCCGGTCGACGTGGTGCTTCATCCTCGCCAGAGCGTCCTCAACCTCGACTTTGCAACCCTCGAACGCGAGGTCGCCGCCGTCTTCCGCGCAGTCCAGAGGAGCGCGCAGAAGCAAATCGCGGCGCAGGCCGAACCTGCAAAGACTTAACCCCGATGAGATAGATGGAACGCTATGGAAACGAATGCAGACGAGAGGGACGACCGCGCTGTTCGCCTTGCCTTCCGCGTTTATAAATCAGTGCTCTCTCCCATGCTCCGTGCCATCAGCCCGTCGCGCTGCCTTTTCCTGCCAACCTGCTCGGAGTACGCCGCCATCGCGGTCAGCCGTTTCGGGTTGGTTCGCGGATCGTGGCTCGCGCTGCGCAGGCTGGCGCGCTGCCATCCCTGGGGCAAGGGCGGCCTCGATCCCGTGCCCCTGCGCGCAGCCCGCCACCGGGCGCAATCGGATTCCTCTGGCAACGTCCGCTCGGGTGCCAACCCGTTCGGTGCAATCCAGACGGACGCAGACAAGAAGGCCGCAGACCAAACCGGCGCAGACCATTTACCATAGAGTGCAGGCTGGGAGTCCCACGGCCGCAATTTCCTGCTCCCCACAGATAGGAAGCCTCACTTGGCAGAGTTCAGCAACCCCAATCAACAAGGCGGACAAGACGGCCGGTCGCTGATGACCATGATGCTGATTGTTTTGGCCGTCGTCCTCGGGCTCCAGTTATACCGGCCGAAGACCACTGCACCGGCGCCGTCTTCTGCGACGCCCGTCGTCGCGCCGCAGTCGCCCTCCCAGCCCGCGCCCGCGGCAGCCCCCGCAGCCCTGGTCACGCCGCAGCAGGCCCCCTCTAAATACGCCACACCCGCCATCCCCACTGTTCAGGCCGCAGCCGAGCAGACCACGGTCGTCGAGAACGATCTCTACCGCATCACATTCTCCAACCGCGGCGCTCAGGTCACCAGCTGGGTGCTGAAACAGTTCAAGGGTTTGGACGACAAGCCGCTCGACCTGGTGCATGCGCAGGCGGCAAAGCTCTTCGGCTATCCGCTCTCGCTCTACACCAACGACGGTTCCAAGGCCTCCATCGCATCCGTCGCGCGCAACGGGTCCGTTGTAACTCTGATGGCCGCGGGAAATCTGCCCGCGGACCTCAACGGGCGCGCGGTCGCCATCAGCGGAGTCTCCGACAGCAGCTTCAACGGGACCTTTGTGGTGAAGGTGACGGGACCCAATACGTTGACCTATACCCAGGACTATGGGGACAACGGCAACAGCTCCGGGGGAACTCTCTCCACATTGAACGGAACGACCGGCGAGATGCTGAGTCAGGCGCTCTTTGTGCCATCGGTGACGGGCTCGCTTGCCACGCCGGCCAGCCTGACTTTCAAGTACTCCAACGGCGACGTGCAGGCCACCAAGACCTTTACCTTCGACCAGAAGACCTATCTGCTGCACGCCGATGTTGCGGTCACGCGCGCCGCAGCGCCGGTGCAGGCGCTGTTGAGCTGGCCGGGCGGCTTCGGCGACCAGAACGAAACGCCGAATATGACGGCCTATACCTACGCGCAGTTCGACGACTACCGCAACGGAACGTTCGACCACACCGATGCAAAGAAAGTCACCGCAGGCGAGGTCCAGAACGGCCCGCTTGATTTTGCCGGAGTGGCCGATCCCTTCTTCGCCGCCGTCTTCCTGCCGGATTCGCCCGCCACCGCGACCGTTACCAAGCTCGAAGGCGATCTCGACGTATCCAAGTCGATCAAGCGGGTTGGGTTCAACGCCGGTTCGCCGCCCTCCAAGGCCCTCAATCTCCCCATTCTGGGCGCTGCCCTGGGCGACGCCGCCGGGCCCATCCAAACCCGCATCTTCGTTGGCCCCAAGGCCATCAACATCCTCAAATCCGTCCACGCCACAGACCCCAGGGTGACGCTCGAACCGGTGCTCGAATTCGGCTTCTGGGGCTTCATCGGCAAGTATCTGTTCCTCGCGCTGCAGGCGCTCCATGCACTGGTCGCCGGATGGAGCGGCGCGTGGGGCTGGTCCATCATCATCATCACCGTACTCATCAACCTGGTGATGCTGCCCTTCCGCGTCAAGGCCATGCACAGCGCGCTCAAGATGCAGCGTATCCAGCCGCAGATAGACGCCATCAAGGAGCGCTACAAGAAGTTCAAGTTGACCGACCCAAAGCGCCAGGAGATGAACGCCGAGATCATGGATCTGCAGAAGAAGGAAGGCGTCAATATCTTCGGCGGATGCATCCCCCAATTGATTACTCTGCCGGTGCTATACGCCTTTTTCACCATGATGCCGCGGGTGGTGGAGTTGCAACATGCGTCTTGGCTGTGGCTTCATGACTTGCAGGCGCCCGACCCTTGGCACATCTTGCCCATCCTGACCGTTGTCTTCCAGTTCCTGGTGCAGTATTACACGCCATCCCCGGGGATCGATCCCGCGCAGCAAAGAATGATGGCCTTCATGATGCCTGCAATCTTCGGGTACTTCACGTGGAACTACGCGTCGGGGATCGCGCTGTACTGGTTGATCGGACTTGTGATCGGCATCGCCCAGCAGGCAGTGATGAACCGCACCTCGCTGGGCCGCGAGATGCGCGAGGTCGCCGCCAAGCGTGCCCGCCGCAAGGGTCCGCCCGGCCATGGACGCAAGTAGGCAGCAGCGCAAAATGGAGCATGCCAGGGCTTCCTGCGCCGCGCCACCACCGCGTTCCCCATATCGGACGCGACGCGTGGCAACGAATAATGATATAAGTTCTATTCGTACGGTTAACTTCTCCCATGGATGACGTGGCCCAGGCAGCGCAGACGATTGCGAAGTTTTTACAGGCCTTCACGACCAGCGGCGGGCTGCGCCTGCGCTTTCGCGTGAAGGCGCGATGTATCAGGCAGAGAGATGCGGGCAGCGCGGAGTCCTCCGAGGCTTCGACTCCGCCGGCGGAGGGGGTGGCCAGGGATGGGCCGCGCGCGCTCTACGTCGAGTTCACCGGCCCGGACACGGCTCTGCTCACCGCGCGCAATGGCGAGTTGCTGAACGCGCTGGAACACATTGCAACCAAGATCCTGCGGCTCGAACCCGACGAACACGATCGCGTCTCGTTCGACGCAGACCAGTTCAAAGCCAACCGCGACCGCCAGATGCGCGAGTCCGCCGCGGCGGCCATCGAGCGCGTGCGAGCCACCGGACGGCCCCATGCCTTCCCCCCGATGACCTCGCGCGAGCGGCGCATGCTGCACATGATTCTCAGCGAATCCGGTCTGCCCACCGCCTCCAGCGGCGAAGGGCCGGGGCGCTTTGTGGTGCTCTACCCCAAAGGCGCCGACACCTCCGCCCCCTTCAATCTCTCCGCCGCAGGCGCCTCGCAGCCTCCCCCGCGCCGCCACGACGCCAACCAAGTGCGCAACGCCTTCCGCCCCCGCTTCTGATCCAACCCCGCCCGACGCCGCCAGAATTGCATCTCCACACTCGTCTCGACGAAGCCAGGCCGCGCCTCTTGCAGCTGCAGCAAAGGAAGCGATTACATCGCGTCGGATTCGGGGACAATTTGCATTCGGGCAGAATATGTTCAGCCGCGCGAGGTCCTGTCTAGCGGGCGAACTCCTTGCCGCGAATCAGCGCGACGACCGCGGCCAGCGCGGCGGCCCACTCCTTCCACGCAGCCTGCGGGCTGGGGCCGAGCGCCTTGACGTACAGGCTCACCGAGAAGCCCTCGCGCGGGCCTTCCAGATCGAGCAGCGCGGGCCGCAACACGCACTCGAGAGCGGACAATGGCCGGTCCAGCGGAGCGGCCAGCCGCGTCATCCGCCGCAGCATCTGCTCCTGCCGGTGGAACGAGCTGAAGAGCGTGCGCTCGTGCCACACCACGTCGATATAGCTGGCGAATCCCACGGGCGTGTCGCAAGGATGCAAATCCAGACTCATGTGCAGATGCTGCAGCTCCTCGCGATTGAGCGGCCAGGCGTCGCACTTGGCGGTGAACACCGGCGAGCGCGACGCATTCAGCGCGCGCAGCGCCTGCATCAGCGGCGGATGCTGTTCGGCCTCCAGCACGGCGTCGAAGTCGCGCGGGTTGGCGCGCAGATCGACGAAGGCTGTCTTCCCGTCGGGGTCCTTCCATGGGACGACGAGGACGGGGTCCTCGGCGGAACATTCGGCGGACCACTCGGCAAGCATCGTTCCATCATTCTATGCCGAGCGGCGTGGTCATCCCTGAATCTGCGTGACGTTGCCCGCGCAGATTGGCGGTCAATCGAATTGCCGGTTCAAGGGAGGAAGTAGTTTGTGGGGCGCGCTTCAGGCGTGTGCGTGGCACGCTTCAGGCGTGCGTGAGAATGAAGCGGAGCAGCGTGGTCTCGGCCCAGTAGCCATCGTCTCCGCTGGCCTGGTCGGTCTTTGTGAGGAAGGCGCAATGGCCGCCGCGCTCGGATTGCATGACCGTGATAAACGGGTTCGTATCCAGCGCGGCCAGCGTCTCCGGCGTGATGGGGACGAAGGGATCGTCCAGCGCGTGCAGCACCAGCGCAGGCACGCGGATGCGGTCCACAACGCGCGCCGCGGAGGCGCGATGGTAGTAGTCGTCGGCGGACGCGAAGCCGGAGTAGAGCGCCGTGATGCGGTCGTCATACTCGCGCAGCGAGCGGATGCCGTCGGCGAGTCTGGGATCGTACGCACGCGGAAAGAGAGTTGCCTTGAACCGGAAGCGCCGGATCAGGCTGCGCAGGAACCGCCGCTCGTAGAGCCGGTTTTCACGCCGGTGCAGGGCGTCAGCGGTCGGCCCAAGATCGATCGACGGCGACACCGCGACGACCGAACGCAACTGGCTGGGAGCGTCTGCGCCGAGTTCGCCGGCCAGCTTGAGAACCAGGTTTCCGCCCATCGAATAGCCCACCAGCGCGACGCTCTCCAGGTGCTCGCGCGCGATGAAGTGGCGCAGAACGACCCCCACATCGCTGGAGAGCCCGGAGTGGTAGAGCGTGGGCGAAAGCCGCTCCGTCTCGCCGCAGTTGCGCATGTTCATGCGAATGATGTTGGCCCCGGCGCGCCACATCTTGTTGGCGTTGCCCACCACATACTGCGACTCCGACGAGCCCTCCAGGCCATGCACCAGGATCACCGTCGGGCGCTTGGCACGCACCCCCACCGGATGCCAGTGGCAGTCGCACAGCACGCTGCTTGCAATCTGCGAGTCGCTGGCGGGCGAGACCTCGACCAGCTCAGGGACCGATGGAGTCAGCGTGTCTGTACGCGACAGAAAAGTGCCGGCGATCGTCTGCAGATGGCGGTTGCTCAGGAAGAGTCGCGGCACAAAGGGACGCGCCTGAAACCGGACCGGGGCGGTCCTTCGCGCCGCCGGGACAGGCGATTCGCCGGCCACAGACACCGCTGCCCTCTCAGACGCAGGCGGACCCGCGCCGTTCATCGCTTCCCCGCCTTGGCCGCGCAGGGACTGACCGCGGCGCACTCGGCAACAGATGACGCATCCGCAATTATGACGGCGATGCTAGCGAGCGGCTGCGAGGTCTTGAATGTGTGAATCAAGGTTGAGTGGATCGAGGTTGAGTAGATCAAGTTCGCGTGGCCCGGGGGAAAGTGAATCAAGGTTGAACGGTCGAGGTTGAGCGGGTCAAAGTCGAGCGGCCAGGATTGAGCAGGCCAAGGTTGACTCGAGGTCGGAGTCGTACGGCGTCGTGCAGAGTGGAGCAAGAACGGTTGGGGCGGCTAGTGGGGGTCGAACCCACGACATCCGCTGCCACAGAGCGGCGTTCTGCCACTGAACTATAGCCGCCGTATATCAGGGATTATAGCATCGGCAGCCCGCAGATGAACGGCCATATTTTTGATCGAGCGAACACTCGAGTAACCTTCAACGTGTTCCCAGAAGCGAACGCGAGAGGCGCATCGTCATTCGCCCTCCCACTGGAATACGTCCTCGGTGGTTACGCCGAAGGCCCTGGCCAGCCGGAACGCCAGCAGCAGCGATGGCGCGTATTTGCCCGCCTCCAGCGCGATGATCGTCTGCCGCGCAGCTCCCACGCGGTCGGCCAGCTCCTGCTGCGTCATCTCGCCATGCTCGAATGGTGAACGGATCGGATGCTGGATGTTCTTCAACGGAATAGCGCAGAGCACCCCCCCCCGTATCGCAGGCGTCGCGCGTCCACTGCAAGATCGCTCGCGGCGCAGTCTCGCGATCATGGAGTGTTCGAGGTCGATGCCAGGTCATGCAGGACGGTCCATCGCAGAGGCTGGCCGGGAGATCCGACTG
>JBEKWE010000064.1:0-14340 GCA_049513335.1 Acidobacteriaceae bacterium
GCCGCGCCCAGCACCACCACGCCACTGCCCAGCTTGCTCCGCATCTGGTCCACCAGGTCGCGCATCGGCCCGCGCTCCAACCCGTCGACGCGCTGCACCAGCAGCTTGACGCCTTTGACCTCGACGGCCTTCGCGTCACCCGCCGCGCTCGCCGCCGACTTCATCCTTGCCGCATCCAGCTCGCGCCGCAGCTTCTTCATCTCTTCTTCCTGCGCCGCCATCCGCGCCCGCAGAGCATCCGCCGGGGCCTGTGTCTCCGCCCCTCCAACGATCTGCCCGACGACCTTCGCCACATCGAAGTCCCGCTGGAACTCGCCCAGCGCGCCCATCCCGCTCACCGCCTCCACGCGCCGCACGCCGCTGGAGACGCTTCCTTCGCCGACGAGCTTAATCAAGCCAATCTCGCCCGTTGCGCGCGTGTGAGTGCCGCCGCAGAGCTCGGTCGAAAAGTCGCCAATCCTCACCACGCGCACCTTGTCGCCGTACTTTTCGCCGAACAGGGCCATCGCGCCCAGCTCCTGCACGGCCACGTCGATCGGCACATCCACCATCGTCTCCACCGGCGTGTTGGCCAGCACCTGCCGGTTCACAATCTCTTCAATCTGCGCCAGCTCCTCGTCCGCGACTCCAGCGAAGTGCGAGAAGTCGAACCTCAGCCGCGCGCGGTCCACCAGGCTGCCCGCCTGCTTCACATGCCGTCCCAGCACCTCGCGCAGCGCCGCATGCAGCAGGTGCGTCCCGGTATGGTTGCGCGTCACTGCAGCGCGCACCTCGCCGTCGACGACCGTATCCACCACATCGCCCACCGCGATCCGCTCGCGCGCCACCACGCGATGCGCCCACACTCCCTGCACCGGCTTCGACGCGCCGCTCACATCGGCCACCACGGTTGCGTGGCCCGCGCCCATCAGCCAGCCCACATCGCCCACCTGCCCGCCGGAGTCGGCGTAGAAGCTGGTCGCGTCCAGCACCACCTCGCCCGCGTCGCCCGCGCGCAACTCCGCCACGCCCACACCATCCTTCACCAGCGCCAGCACCCGCGCCCCATCCACGCGCAGCGCGCTGTAGCCCGCAAACTCCGTCTTCGCCAACTCGCGATAGATGGGCGAGGCCGTCTTCTGCGACCCTCCCTTCCAACTCGCCCGCGCCCGCGCCTGCTCCTCGGATCTCGCCAGTTCAAAACCTGGCAAATCGAAATCGAGCCCTGTGTCACGTGCAGCATCCTGAATAAAGTCGAGCGGCAACCCAAATGTTTCGTAAAGCTTGAACGCCTCAGGTCCCGTGATCGTTCGATCGCGCCAACTCTCTAGCGAGGCTGCGGACGCGGCATGCCACATTCGCAACTTCAGAGCAATAAGCGAATCGAGGTGAATCGAACCGGTTTCCATCACCCTTGCGAACTGTTTCTCTTCCGCCAGCACTACCTTCGCCACCCGCTCTGCACTCTCCTTCAACTCGGGATAAGCCACCTGCATCTCATCCCGCACGGCGAAGACCATCTGGTGCATGAAGGGCTTCTCCTGCCCCAGCAGCCGCCCATGGCGTATCCCGCGGCGCAGAATCTTGCGCAGCACATATCCGCGTCCCTCATTCGCCGGAACCACCCCATCACTGATCAGGAACGTCGCCGCCCGCGCATGGTCCGCAATAATCCGCAGACTCGCCGCGCCCTTCTCATCCCCTCCCAGAACTGGGTGCCCCACAACTCGCTTCTGAGATGTGGGTTCCAACGTCAGCTCCGCCGCGCGTTTGATCAGCGGCACAAATAGGTCCGTCTCGAAGTTCGAGAGCACGCCCTGCATGACTGCTGCAACGCGCTCCAACCCCATGCCCGTATCGATCGAAGGCTTGGGCAGCGGCGTCAACACGCCGTCCGATCCGCGGTCGAACTGCATGAAGACCAGGTTCCATATCTCGACATATCTCTGCTCATCTTCGCCGAATGGCTTGTCTTCACCCGTTTCGCTCGCCTCCACGCCAAAGTCGTAGAAGATCTCCGAGCACGGCCCGCAGGGGCCGGTCTCGCCCATCTGCCAGAAGTTGTCCTTCATCCCAAACTCGAAGATTCGTTCCGCGGGCACTCCCTGGCCCAGCCACAGGTTGTATGCCTCTTCGTCGCGCGGCACGCCTTTCTCGCCTTTGAAGATGGTGATGTAGAGCTTCGCCGGATCGAGCCCGAACCACTCCTTGCTGGTCAGCAGCTCCCACGCGTACGCAATCGCATCCTTCTTGAAATAATCCCCAAAAGAAAAGTTCCCCAGCATCTCGAAGAAGGTATGGTGGCGGCGCGTGAAGCCGACGTTCTCCAGGTCGTTGTGCTTGCCGCCGGCGCGCACGCACTTCTGGCTGGTGGTGGCGCGCGTGTACTCGCGCCGCTCCGCGCCCAGGAAGACGTCCTTGAACTGGTTCATCCCCGCGTTGGTAAACAGCAGCGTCGGGTCGTTGGCCGGCACCAGCGACGACGAGTGAACGCGCCTGTGTCCCTGCCCCGTGGCAGGCGAGAGCTTGCCTTCAAAAAACCGCAGATAATCTTCGCGAATCTGGCTTCCAGACCTGAATCCCATAGGCTTTAAGTCTATCAGCGGAAGGCGCGGCCCCTATCGAAATCGCACCGCAGCCACGTCTCCCGCCATGGCCCGCCCCACCGGCCGTACCCTCGCGCCGTCCTCGGCAAAGGCCTGGTCCGTCCAGTCCCAGCCGGTGTGATAGAGCACAAACAGATGCTCTCCCGGCTGCGCGCGCAGGTCTTCGTAGGACACCACCGGCAGCCCCGTGAAGCGCGCGATGTGCATCGCCGTCAGCGCCATGGTGTCGTGCCGGTTCCAGCGCAACTCCTCCGCGCGCGAGTAGACCAGCGTCATGCGCGCGCGCACATCGGCATCCGCCTCGTAATAGCGGTCCTCCTCGAACGCGCCCATGTCCTGCATGTAGAGCCGCCCATCCGGGTTTGCGTCGAGCGTCGCCTTCACCTCCGCCGGCAACACCAAACTCGCCAGCCGCGCCTCCGTCTTGTGCTGCTGCGCATGAATCCGCGCCGCGCCCGCGCCCACAATCGCCACGCCCAGCGCGACCATCACCGCCGCAAAGACCCCATCGCGCCGCAGCCACGGACTGATGGCCACTGCCAGCATCGCGCTGATCGCCACCACCGCGCCCAGCACATAGCGCACTTCGATCGAGTGGGTCACAAACCGCGCCAACATAAACCCACAGAAGGGAAGCGCCGCCAGCGTCAACAGTAGAACCCACTCCGCCGCTGGAATCCGTAGCTCGCGCCTGCCGCGCCCGATGATCTGCCGCGCGCACCCCCACACCAGCGCCGCCGCAAACGCCACCAGCAGCACCATCCACAGATGCTGCGCCGGCATTGACATCTGCGTGTAGTCCACGAAGATCGACCGGTACGCGCGCGTAATATCGTGCAGCCCCACCGATCCCGCGTTGTAGTAGTTCTTGTGAAACCCGCTCGCAGCCTTCAGAAACGGCCACGTTGCCGCGAACCCCGCCATCCCCACGTAGATCGCCGCCACCACCGGCAAATCCGTCTGCCGCCGCTGCAAGCTGCGAACTCCCTCCGCCGCGCACAGCGGAACCAGCAGCAGAATTCCGAAGTAGTGCGCGTTGATCGTCGCCGCAATCGCTGTCGCCAGACCCACCAGCGCCCATCCCCGCCGCCTGTTCCCTCCCTCCTGTGTTGCCGCCTGCCAACTCAACAGCGCCAGCGCATACAGCCCCAGCATCAACCCATACGGCCGTCCCTCGGCCGAGTAGAAAAGCGTCGCCGTCAACGCCGGAAACTCGGCTGCCACCACGCCCGCGCGCTCCCCCGCCAGCCTCCGCACGAAGAAGAACAGGCAGACCTGCATCAGCAGAAATCCCAGCAGGGCAGGCAGGCGCAGCGCAAACTCAGTTGCACCGAAGGCCTTCATCACCGAATGCGACAGCAGGGGATAGAGCAGCGGGTCCAGCGAGATCGGTTCCGTCCGCTGCACCTGCGTCAACTCCACCACCGACCGCACGCTGTACGTCTGGAAGGCGTACATCTCGTCCTGCGACATCAGCTTCGCGTGCGACCACGCCAGCGACAGGACCGCCGTCAGCAGCACAAACACCACCACCAGCACGCGCGCCAGCCTGCACTTCGCAATTCCCGGACCCATCGCCGCGTCCACCATCAGAGGGTGCCCCACAGCCTGCCCTGAGCTTGCCGAAGGGTCTCGACCTTGAGACGTGGGTTCACGCACCGCGCACCTCAAACCGCATCGGTGCCACCTGCGACACTGGGGCCACGTCACTGGTCGGCTGCACCACTGGCAGCGTCGGTACAAACAGTTTCTCCAGCCACGGCAGCCGCACAAACAGCAGCACCACCATCACCACCACGGTGGCCGTAAACCATAGCATCAGCCCCGGCTCGCGATATAGCTTCTCCGGGTTCTGCACTGCGCTATTGTGCTTGAACGCGAGCTTGAAGTAGATCGCCATCACCAGCGCCACCAGCGGAAACCCCAGCAGCAGCTCGATCCGGTAGCGCATCACAAACGCCCCGAAGAACAGCATCGCACTCGACGCATAGAAGACCACGCTCACCAGCAGCGACTCCTGCGTATAGCGCCTGAAGCTCGCGCGGTATGCCCCCGCCAGGCCGTGGTCGCCGATCTCCCGCAGCTCGCTGAAGCGCTTCAGCGCCATAAAGTAGCAGCCGATCATCCAGTAGCACATCAGCAGGCTCAGCGGCGGCACCAACCACGCCGCCACCGCGTACCACCCCAGCAGCATGCGCAGCGGATTGTTCACGCTCTCGGTCAGCACATCCAAATACGCCACGTCCTTGGTGCGCAGCGGCTTGATGTTGTACGCGCACCCCATCAGCCACAGCGCCAGCGCCGTAATTGCAAACGGCTTTGAGATCCCCCATCCGATCGCCACGCCCGCCAGCATCATCAGAATCCACTGCGCGTAAGCCGCGGGAATGTTCACCAGCCCAAGCGCCGCCGGCCGCTCCTTCTTGGTCGGATGCAGCCGGTCGAACGGCGCGTCCAGCACCTCGTTCAGCACATAGTTGCTGCATGCCACCAGCGTGATCGCCACAAACGCCCACACCAGCGTCAATCCCAGCCGCCAGTTCAGCAGCCGCGGATAGATGCTGAGCGGAACAATAATTCCGGGCAGCACAAACAGGTTCTTGATCGAGTGGTCCAGCCGCGCAATCGCAAGATGCGCCCGCAACCGCCCGGAGAAACTCACCTTCGTCTGCGCCGTCTCACTCATGCCGAACCCATCATCTCATTGCCGGTGATAGCGTTAGTATATCGGCGAAACTACGGTCCGCAGAGAAATACCATGCAACTCATCGCAGAGTGCATTTGATCTCCGCTAGAACCACGTCCTCGCCTTGTACCGCGCATACTCCTCCCCAAACGCCTCAGCCAGCACCTGCGCCTCCTTCCGCGCGCGAACCATCTGCATCGGGACCAGCGCCGCCATCAGCAGCAGCAGAAGCCAGCGCTCCGACACGATCACGATCCCCACCAGGAACATTGCGCTGAACACATAGATCGGATTGCGAATGCGCGAGTACAGCCCCGTCGTCACCAGCGTCTTCGCCTTTGCCTGCACCGAAAACGCAGCCCCCAACTGCAGACGCGCCACAACCAGCAGCGCCAGCGACACGATGGCAATCGCCGCCCCCACAATCCTCACCGCGTTCCATTCCACGCTGGGCGCGTACAGGCACGCCCAGACCACCCCCACAAGCAACATCGCCAGCGTAATCAGATTCAACTTCATTCTCTTCGTCCTTTCACCTCTCTGCTGAAAGCTGAATAATCTCCTGCACTCCCGGAGCCCACGTCCAACCCTCCACCTTATACTCCGGATCCAGCGGCATTCCCAGCGTGGCAAACCCCCCGCGCCGCGCCGCCATCGCCATGCAGCTCACCAGCGCGTCGAAGGCGTCCTCGCTGTTGCACGCCTTCGCTATCACCCCGCGGGGTAGCGCTGCATAGGCCGCATCCTCCCTGCGCTTCTTCCGCAGGTACTCCGCCCGTGCCTCCGCATTCGATTTGCGCACCGGCCCCGTATTCAGCCGCGTGTACATCTCCACCACCATCGGCCGATCCAAGCCCGCCCGGTCGAACGGCCACACCGCAAATCCCGCCTCGCGCAGCCGCTTCAGCACCGGCATTCCGCGCAGCGACGCCGTCCCCACGCTGCCTGCTCCGCCGATCTGGAAGACGCTCTTCGGCGCAATCCCCCGCACCCGCTCCGCGCGCTCGGCCTCGGGAATCCGCGCGGCCAGCTTGCAGTCGATGTCGGTGGCGCGCAGCATCCGGTGTAGCCCATCGCCGCAAAATTCCTCCGGCTTGGGATGCTTCCCCCAGAACCGCCGGTCTGGATTCCCCCGAGTGAGCCATTGTTCGCTCAGGCCGCCGGCCACCAGCTCCCAGAAAGCCGGCCCATCCGCGCATCCCATCTCGCCGCGCACAAACCACGCCGGAAAGCTGAAGCAAAAGTCCAGTCCCGCCACCATGCGCGGAGTCTCCCGCGCCAGCGCGATCAGCCACTCGCCAACCTCCGCCCGCGTCCGCCCGCCCTCCAGCGTGACGCGCCCGCCATCGACAGGCCCACCACTGTTCTTCGTCCACACCCCCGCCCAGATCTTCCGCCGCTGCCCAGCGTTGCTGCGGTCGCCCGACCAGTCCACCGCAACCACGCGTTGCATGTCTCCCCGCCTCACCCCGCTACTCCTCATCGCCGACGACATCCACCTCTTCCACCGGAACGCCCCACTCGCGCAGCACCTTGAAGACCGCACCTGCCGAGAACCCCGCCCTCAGCAGACGCCCCATCACCCGCGCCGCCTCCTGCTCCGCTTTCTCGCCCGCGGGCTGCTTCATCCGCTTGCGCGCAATGTACTCCCGCGCCAGCTTGACCTCGTCCACACCCTCATACGCCGCACCCACCGCCGCGCCCACCGTCTCCGCCGCCACGCCTTTGGCCGCCAGGTCCTGCTGCACCCTGCGCCGCCCGAACTTCTCGCCCTCCTTGCGCAGCCGCGTGTACTCCGCCGCAAAGCGCGTGTCGCTCAGGTAGTTCAGCTCCTTCAGCCGCGCCACCACCGCGTTCATCGCCCGCTCGCCCTCGTCGCCCTCCGCCGCGCGCCGCTGCATCAGCCGCCGCAGCTCGCGCTCGCTGCGCATCTGCGACGCCAGCATGCGCACGGCATACTCCATCAACCCCGCCTCGCCCAACGGCTCCCGCTTCTTCGCCCGCTTGAACGCCATTCATCTCTCCTCGCCTTTGCTGTTCTGGCGGAAGGGCACGGCTTTAGCCGTGCCAATAACCGGCCCGCGCGAAGCGTATTCCGCTCTGCCGAAGGCCGGAGCGAAGCCCGAAGGGCGCAGCGACTACTTGCCCTTTACAGGTTCCGCGTACTTTCCCGTCTTCGTCCAACGGTCGCACCAGTCGTCCACCGTCTCATACCAAAGCTGGCTGTTCTGCGGCTTCAGCACCCAGTGTCCCTCGTCCGGGAAGTAGAGGAAGCGCGCAGGCACGCCTCGCCGTTGCAACGCCGTGTACAGCTCGAACCCCTGGCTCACATCCAGCCGGTAGTCCTTCTGCGAATGAATAATGAGCGTCGGCGTCTTCGCATTCTCGATAAACCGCATCGGCGACCACTTCCGGAACGGGTCCTGGTCCGCCGGCAGGTTCTGGTATAGCCACGGCTCCGCCGCATGTCCACTTCCCTGTGAAACTTCACTCTTCTGTTTGTCATTCTGAGCGGAGCGAAGAATCCCCGCATTTTGTCCGTCATTCTGACCTCCGGTCAGAATCTCCGTCGTTGCCTTTGCCGGTTTTCCCATCGGATCATACCCAGCACTGAATCCATCCCACCCCTTCGGAAAGTCCTCCGGCCTTCTAAACTCCCACTCGTTGAACCACATCTCCTCGGTCGAACCGTACGCGCTCACCGGGTCGAACATCCCGTCGTGGGTCACAATGCACTTAAAGCGGTTGGTATGGGTCAGCACCCAGTCGGCCATGAAGCCGCCATAGCTCGCCCCCAGCGCGCACTCCCGCGTCTTGTCGATGAAGGGAGACGTCGCCTCAGCATAGTCCAGCCCCTTCATCAGGTCCTCATACGCGCGCCCGCCCCAGTCGCCGCTCACCTCATCGACAAATTTTTGCCCATACCCCGTAGACCCGCGCCGATTGATCCCCACCACCACATATCCATCCGCCGCCAGCAGCTCCCAGTTCCACCGATAGCTCCATGAATCGCCCAACGCCGTCTGCGGCCCCCCATGCATCACAAACTTCACCGGATACTTCTTCCCCTCCACAAACCCCGGCGGCCGCAAAATGAACCCCTGAACCTTCGTCCCCTCCGCCCCGCTAAACCAGAACGACTCGAAAGGAACCAGATCAAGTTGCGAGATCAGCGAGTCATTCACATGCGTAATTGGCCTTGACTCCAGGTTTCCCTCGATGTGGAAAATGCCAAGCTCATCAGCGGTGCTCTGGACGAAGGCATCCGACGGATAGACTTGCAGAATCTCTGCAGGCTGATTAATCTTCATACTCACTGCGACGATGGCAAGATTGCCATTGGCTCGGATACCGTTCAGCAGAGGGGGTAATGTGCCGAAAGCTGGGCTAGATATCTCGGAACCTGATGTCCATTGCGTCGCCGTTTGCATCTTTTCGCCTGCGTCGCCTGCGTCAACGGAATAAAGGTTCTCATCACCTTGATCGCCCGCAGCAAAGAAAATCTCGTCCCAATGAGGTGCCCATGTAAACTCATCCACCCAACGATCAAACTTCGGCATCAACTCTTGCATCGTCTTCTTCTCCCGATCAAACAGCATCAGTCGAAAGCGGTCCGACTCGAACCCCGCCTGCTTCTGCGAGCGGAACGCCAGCCACCTCCCATCCGGCGAGTAGGCCGGGGCATCATCACTCCCCGGCGAGGTCGAAACCTTCACGGCCTTCGCCCCCGGCTCATCCAGCCGCAGCGTAAAGACGTCGTTATTCGTAGAAGCCGCCGGAACCTTGTCCAGGTTCGTCACATAGGCGATCTCCTTCGAGTCGGGAGCCCACGCATACTCCAGCGGCCCGTCCAGGAACCACGTCGGCGTCTCCGCATCCCCCACCGCGCTCGCCGGAGTCACGTCGCGCGGATTCTTCCCGTCCGCATCCACCACCAGAATGTGGCTCCGCTTCTCGCCCGTGTACTGGTCCCAGTGCCGGTACAGCAGCGAATCCCAAACCTGCGCCTTCACCGGATTCGCCGCCGCCGCATCATCCTTCGCCTTGTCGCAGGCGTCTTCCTCCGCCCACGTTGGCTTGTCCGAGCACTCGGGATACACATCCGCCGTAAACATCAGCCGCTTCGAGTCAGGCGACCAGATCGCACCATCCGCCCCGCCCGCCACATTTGTCATTTTGGCCCATGTGCCCAGCCTGCCCGTAGCCTCATCCCACGGAGCCTGATAGATCTGTTCCTTCATGGTCATCGAAACCCACTGACCATCCGGCGAGAACCGCCCAAACGTCTCCCCATCCCCAAACGTCACCTGCCGCTCAGTGCTGGGTGCCCCATTCGTGACGGTCTTATCGTCACGGGTGGGGTCGAGCGCCACCACCCAAAGATGGTTCACCTTGGTGTTCTTCTCCAGCGACACATCCGTCACGGAGAACATCACCCATTTGCCGCTCGGCGATATCTGCGGATCGCTGACCCGCTTGATCGCCATCAAATCCGCGAAGGTCATCGGACGCTTGGCCGCAGGCTGTCCGGCCTGCGCCGCAACCTGTCCATTGGCTACCCCAACCGCACCCACACTGGCCCAAACCGCACCAAGAACCGCACCAATCAGCACCGACTTCGCAGCAAGCATCTTCATCGCGCCAGTCTACATCCAACCGCCGCCGCCTTGCCGCAAGAATTCAGGCTCCCGGTCCCGGCTGAGGCCCAGAATCCCGGGTGGTGAATATCAAATCAAACTTACAGCGTCTAACATGGTGCAAGAGACGAACGCACTACAACCGAAGACGGAGTCCCGCACCGATGAATCTGCTTGCCAAAGCGCCCGCCGCACTGCTCGCCCTTGCTCTGGCGGCGCCGCTGCATCTGGCCGCCGCGCAGGACTCCTCCGGCTTCGGCAGGCTCGACACCACGCCGCCCACGGGACTTACCGTCGAGCAGATCATTACAAAATTTGCCGCGCGCGAGAGCGAGTTCGCGCAGGCCCGCGAAGACTACGTCTTCCGCCAGGCCGTCAAGGTCGACACCCTGGACGAGGACACGGGAAAGGTTGACGGCGAGTACCAGCAGGTCACCGACATCACCTTCTCGCGCGATGGCCGCCGCGAGGAGCACGTCGTCTTCGCCCCGCAGAACACCCTCGAGCGCATCATGATGACGCCGGCCGACTTCGACGAGATTGAGCACCGCCTGCCCTTCATCCTCACCACCGACGACCTGCCCCAGTACGACGTAAAGTACCTTGGCCGCCAGAAGGTGGATGAGCTGGACACCTACGTCTTCGAGGCCGGCCCGAAGACGCTGGTCAAGAACCACCACTACTTCCAGGGCAAGGTGTGGGTCGACCAGCAGGACCTGCAGATCGTGCTGATCAATGGCAAGACCGTGCCGCAGGAGACGCGCCCCGGCCACGAAGACCTGCAGCCGCCGTTTACCACCTACTACGAGCAGGTTGACGGAAAATACTGGTTCCCCACCTACACCAAGGCCGAGGGCGAGCTGCACTTCGCCGCGCAGAACGGCGCGCTCAGCGAGGACGTCCACATCCGCTCAACCGTGCGCTACACCGACTACAAGCGCTTCCGCGCCACCAGCCGAATCATCTACAACGGCCAGGACATCACCAACAACAAGGACACGGACGATCAGAAGCAGCAGAACCCCGGTCAACCGCCAACTCCAGCCGCACCGCAAAAGTAATGCGGACGGATGCGAGCGTCACGCGACGAACTGCAACTCCGGCTCCGATTCAAAGTAGAGATAGCGCCGCCAGCTGGGATCGGCCGAGCCGATCATGCGCATGATGTGGCGCGACGTATGCAGGCTGAAGGTCCGCGGCTCGCGCTGCAGCTTCATGCCGGTCAACTCGTGAAGCAGTTGATTGCCCTTGCGCCGGTTGCACTCGTGGCAGCAGGCGACCAGGTTCTCCCAGGTGGAAAGGCCGCCGCGCGAACGCGGGACCACGTGGTCGAGGGTGAGTTCGCCGGCGGTCAGAACGATGCCGCAGTACTGGCACGCATTGCGGTCGCGCAGCAGAATGTTCTTGCGCGAGAGAGCGCGCATCTGGTGCGGGATTCTGCGGTATTCCAGCAGGCGGATGACGCTGGGCATGGCCACATTCATGCGCGCCGCGTGCAGCACCGCGCCCTGCTCCTCCTCTGTGCGCGCGACGCCCTTCAGCACCAGCACCAGGGCGCGCCGCGCTCCGCAGATATTGATCGGCTCGTAGGAGGCGTTCAGCACCAGCACCGGAGTCTGCATCGCCGGCTGGCGAAAGACGCCGATGCGGACATCCAGCTCCGTGGCCAGCCGCGGCGAGCTGTGTCCACTCGCGTGCCGGCTTCCGCTGGGCCACTGCTTCCGCGCCTTCGACGAACTGTGCGACGCTTGCATTGCTCAAACCCTCCGCTTCCGATCCTCTCCGAATTCGCCACGCTGCTTGGTTGAAAGTTGGTAAAAACGTTGCAGACTGCCGAACCCTCCTGCACCCCTGTGATGCTTCTATCCGAATCCCTGCGCAGCGTGCAACTGCGTGTCGTCCCACAGTGCGACGCGCGGCGTCTGGGCGCGGGAGAGCGTGGCAACCCAGACCCTGCCTGCTCCGGCCCGGCGCAACACTCGCGCGCACTCGCGAGCGGTGGCGCCCGTGGTGTAGATGTCGTCCACCAGCAGCACATCGCAGCCTGGCACGATCGCCTCCGCATTCACCCGGAACGCGCCCCGGATATTCCTTCTGCGGCTGACGGGGTTGAGCTCGAACTGACTTCTGGTGTCGCGGCGTCGCTCGATCAGGGTGTGCTGCGGCCGCAGCCGCCATTCGGGACGGCTTCGGCGCAGCTCGGCGATCGCCGCGTCCGCCAGCAGAGCAGACTGGTTGTAGCCGCGCTGGCGCTGCTTGGCCGGGAACAGCGGCACCGGGACGACGATGAGGTCCTGGGCGGTCTCAGCCTCGATCGACCGGATTGCGTCGGCCAGCATCGGCCCCAGCAGCAAGGCAACACCGCTCATCCGCTCGTACTTCAGCAGGTGAATCATCTCGCGCAGCTCGCCCTGATAGACGGCGTGCGCAACGGCGCGCTCAAACATCGGCGGATCGGCGCGGCAGGAGTCGCAGAGCAGTCCTTCGGCGAGGGACCGGCCAACCAGGCGGGCGCTCTCCATGTCGATGTCGAGACTCTCGCCGCAGCGGTCGCACATCGCAATCCCCTGTGGCCGGACGGAAGACCGGCAGCGATCGCAGATGGGAAGGGCGGTGGAGCGCAACAGCGGACGGTTGCATACGCGACAGTCGCCGGGGAATACGGTTGCAACCAGGTCGTCGAGCGCGGAGCGAAATGCCGCGCCAGTGCGACCAGCCAAACCTTGCAGCAGGCGCATTCCTGCACGACCGTCGTCCGATGCGGCGCTGGAACCTGGCGGCGCGCCGGGAGAAACATGGAGCGTACTCTCATTCAGACTAACGCTGAAGATGCACCTGCCCACACGGCGCTCCAGGCCGCTTGGGCCGCGCCGATAGTCGAAGTATAAATCCTGGCGGCCCGATTCGCCAGCAGGAATGTCCGCGCCTGCCTGCGCCGAAGCATTGCGCCACTCGAAAGATGGTTGGCGCTGATACACTCCCATCGGAGCCAATAACTGCGAATTCACGCAGGAGATAGCAAGCATATGGCCGCATCGACACCCATCAAGCCCGCCTTCAAGCCCTTCGTTCCCGCAACCGAAACACGTCCGGAGCTGACGGCGAGGGCGCTCATTCTGGGCGGGATCTTCGGCGTGCTCTTCGGCGCGGTGACGGTTTACGTCGGGCTGCGCGCCGGGTTGACCGTGGCCGCCAGCATTCCAATCTCCGTGCTCTCGATCTCGATCCTGCGCGCCTTCGGTCGCGCCAGCATTCTGGAAAACAACATCGTGCAGACCACGGGAAACGCGGGCCAGTCCATCGCATCGGGAGTCATCTTCACGCTGCCCGCGCTGATCTTCCTTGGCTTCGATCTGGAGGCGAGCCGCATCTTTGCGCTGGCGCTCTTTGGCGGCTGGCTGGGCGTGCTGTTCATGATCCCGCTGCGCCGTCAGCTCATCGTCGAGGAGCACGGAACGCTGATCTATCCCGAGGGCACGGCCTGCGCCGACGTTCTGATTGCCGGCGAGCGCGGCGGCAGCTTTGCCTCGCGGGTCTTCCTCGGCCTCGGCCTCGGCGGCGTCTACACGCTCTTCCAGAACGACGGACTTTTCTCGCTGTGGCCCGACACTCCGAAGTACGATCCCGACCTGGGCGCGCAGCACCTGCTCAAAGGCGCCAGCATCCGCGCCGACTGCACGGCGGAGTATCTCGGCGTCGGCTACATCATCGGCGCACGCGTGGCGGCGATCATGCTGGCCGGCGGCGTCTTCTCGTGGCTGGTGCTGATGCCGGCGATCTACTTCTTCGGCTCGCATCTCTCCGGCCCGCTCTACCCAGGCACCGTCCCAGTAAAAGACATGTTGCCCTCCGACCTGTGGCGCACCTACGTTCGGCCCATGGGCGCAGGCGCGGTTGCGGCAGCGGGGCTGATTACCCTGATCCGCACGTTGCCGACAATTGTCAGCGCTCTGACTCAGGGCCTCAACAAGGGCAGGGCGAAGCTGGCGGCGGCGCTGCCTTCGCGAACGGAGCACGATCTGCCTCCGATGGTGGTCTTCGGCGGCAGCGGATTGCTGATCGTCCTGATGTTCCTCTTCCTCCAGTTCAGGCCCGTTCCCGGCGCGTACGTCAGCCCGCTGGCGAACGCTGCGGCGGCGCTTCTGGTTGTCGTCTTCGGCTTCCTGTTTGTGACCGTCTCGGCGCGAATCGTGGGCATCGTCGGCTCGTCGTCGTCACCCGTCTCTGGAATGACGATTGCGACTCTGATGGCCACCAGCGCGATCTTTCTCGTCAAAGGTTGGACCGCGCCGGCGTTCGGCGCTCTGGCCATCACCATCGGCGGAGTGGTGTGCATCGCGGCCTCGAATGCGGGCGACACCAGCCAGGACCTGAAGACCGGCTACCTGATCGGCGCAACGCCGTGGAAGCAGCAGCTCGCGGTCATGATCGG
>JBEKWE010000065.1:0-14377 GCA_049513335.1 Acidobacteriaceae bacterium
GACCACAGCGGCGACCTGCCCCTGCTGGCGAAGCAGGGCTATCGCGGGCCCATCTACTCCACGCCCGCCACCATCGACCTCTGCACGCCCATGCTGAAGGACAGCGCGCACATCCAGGAATCCGACGCCGAGTTCATCAGCAAGATTCGCGGCCGGCGAAGCTCCATCGGCCTGCCTCCCGGCCCCGCGCCCATGCAGCCGCTCTACACCCAGGACGACGCCGCGCAGGTTTGCCAACAATTTCTCCCCATCAAGCTGCATGAGCCGCAACTGCTCGCCGGTTCCACCAAGGACGCCGGTTTCACCATGACCTCGTCCAACGCCGGCCACATGCTCGGCTCAACCAATGTGCTGATCGACGCGGTGGAGAACCTGCCCATCATCCGCGATCCCGACCCCGCACCCGCCGCCGACTACCTCATCATGGAGAGCACCTACGGCGATCGCCTGCACCCGCCGGCCGGCGACGTGAAGCAGAAGATCGCCGCCATTGTGCAGCGCGTCTGCGCGCGCGGCGGACACATCATCGTTCCCGCCTTCGCCGTCGAGCGCACCCAGCAACTGGTGCTGCTGCTGCACGAACTCACCGACGCCAAACAGATTCCGGAGCTGCCCATCTACGTTGACAGTCCGCTGGCGGTCGCGGTCACCGGCGTCTTCCGCAAGCACACCGAGGAGTGGGACCAGGACCCCGGCGCATTCACCGCGAAGGGCGAGGACCCCTTCGACTGGAACCGCCTGCGCTACACCCAGACCGTGCAGGAGAGCAAGGCGCTCAACGATCTGCGCGTCCCATACATTGTGATGTCGGCGTCGGGCATGTGCGAGGCCGGGCGCATCCTGCACCATCTGAAGAACGGCATCGAGGACCCGCGCAACTTCATCCTCATCACCGGCTACCAGGCGGAGAACACGCTGGGCCGCAAGCTCCTCGACAAGCTGCCGGAGGTCAACATCCTGGGCGAACCCATGCGCGTGCGCGCCGAGGTCGACTCCATCGAATCGCTGAGTGGCCACGCCGACCAGCAGGAGCTTCTGGACTGGATGGCCCCCATCGCACCCACTCTCAAGAAGGTCTTCCTCGTCCACGGCGAGCTGCCCGCCATGACGGCGCTGAAGGCCAAGATCGAAGCCCGCTACAAGCTGCAGGTCGTCTGTCCCAAGCGCGGCGACCGCTTCGAGGTGAGCTAGAAAACTCAGCACAAATCTATCTCTATAACGGACGGTGTTTTGAAAGGGCGGGACTTTAGTCCCGCCGAAAGGCTCGAACCATCAACGGGACTTTAGTCCCCGGGGGAATGCTTGTTTGCCAAATCGACCCACTACCCAAACGCCTGATGGTTAGACATTTACCCGCGCCGTTCTTATAATCTCAGGTAGAGTGATGAGCAATCCCAATCAGAACCGTTCCCAACCTCGCGGGCCAGCTTCGGTCAAGCTCAACGGCATGCAGGTCGTGTGCAAGTTCCACGACCGCATCGCAGCATCTCCCCGCGCATTTTTCTGTTGACCCCACCTCGTTCTGCCATCGCATTGGGCGCTGCTTCATCTGCGGCAGCGCGCACTCAGCAGCGCAACACCGGCCTCGCGCCGGGTTATGAGTCGAAGGGGACACAATGAACATTGCAAAAAAAATCACTGACCTGATTGGCAGCACTCCGTTGGTTCAACTGAACCGCGTCACCGAGGGGGCCACCGCCACCGTAGTCGCCAAGCTGGAGAGCCGCAACCCGGCCAGCAGCGTCAAGGACCGCATCGGCCTCGCCATGATTGAGGCCGCCGAGCGCGAGGGCAAGATCACCCCCGGCAAAACCGTGCTGATCGAGCCCACCAGCGGCAACACAGGCATCGGCCTGGCGTTTGTGGCCGCGGTCAAGGGATACAGCATCATCCTCACCATGCCCGAGACCATGAGCATCGAGCGCCGCATCCTGCTGCTGGCCTACGGCGCAAAGATTGTGCTCACCCCGGGGCCAAACGGTATGAAGGGCGCTATCGCCAAGGCCGAGGAGTTGCAGCGCGAGACGCCCAACAGCTTCATCCTGCAGCAGTTCAACAACCCCGCAAACCCGAAGATTCACCTCGAAACGACCGGCCCGGAGATTTGGAACGACACCGATGGCAAGGCGGACATTCTGGTCTCCGGCGTCGGCACCGGCGGCACGCTCACCGGCGTCAGCCAGTACATCAAGCCGCGCAAGCCAGGCTTCTGGACCGTCGCCGTCGAACCCACGGACAGCCACGTGCTCTCCGGCGGCGCGCCCGGCCCGCACAAGATTCAGGGCATCGGCGCGGGATTTGTGCCTACCGTGCTGCAAACCGGGCTGATCGACCAGATCATCCAGGTCAGCAACGACGAGGCCTTCGCCATGGCGCGCCGGCTGCCCCGCGAGGAGGGCCTGCTGGTCGGCATCTCCTCTGGCGCTGCGGTCCATGCGGCGGTCGAGCTTGCGCGCGACCCAAAGCACGCGGGCAAGCTGATCGTCGTCGTCCTTCCCGACTTCGGCGAGCGCTATCTCTCCACCGGGCTCTTCGACGAGTTGCGCCAGCAGGCGCTCGCCACGCCCACTGCGACGCTCACGCCATGAACCTGATCAAATCCATTCGCGAAGACATCCGCTGCGTCTTCGAGCGCGACCCGGCCGCCTCGTCGCGCGCCATGGTGCTGCTCTGCTATCCCGGCCTGCACGCGCTGTGGGCGCACCACATTCATCATTGGCTCTGGCGCAGGCATCTGCGCCTGCCTGCGCGCTTCCTCTCGCAGGTCACGCGCTTCTGGACCGGCGTGGAGATCCATCCCGGCGCGCGCATCGGCCGCCGCGTCTTCATTGATCACGGAATGGGTGTCGTCATCGGCGAGACCGCAATCGTCGGCAACGATGTCACCCTGTACCAGGGTGTCACCCTCGGCGGCACCGGAAAAGACGTCGGCAAACGCCACCCCACCCTGCGCAACGGCGTCTTTGTCGGCAACAACGCCAACATCCTGGGCAATATCACCATCGGCGAAAACTCCCGCGTGGGCGCAGGCTCGGTGGTGGTGCGCGACGTGCCTCCGGACTCCACCGTCGTCGGCGTCCCAGCGCACATCGTCTACCAGAACGGCAAGCGCGTGCTCATCACCGATCCGCACGACGTCAACGACCCGCTCTCCGATGTCATCATCGCGCTGGCCGACGAGGTCAAGCGCATCACCACCCGCGTGGAGCGGCTGGACGGCGAGCTGCAAACCGTGCGCCAGGAGCCTGCCAGCACCCTCACCGTCGAGGAGGAAGAACGCGCGCAGTATCGCAGCCAGCAGGCTGCGCGCTCCGACCAGGTCAGCATGGGCGAGGGCATCTGACCCCTTTCAAGCCGGCCCGGCCTGTTTGCCCTGCGGTCGCCGCAATCGGTTATATTTAGTGGGACATCGTTTCCGCTCATTTGGAGCGTCTAAACTCACGTATTGTCAAGAACCCTGAGGCTACAGGAGAGCCTGCCATGACCCCGGAATTCACCCCCCCATTGCCGATGCACACCAAATCCCGTTGTCTGACCACCGCCCGTATCCTGGCCGCGGCGGCCAGCGCCCTGTTGCTCTTCTTCGCCGTCGCGCCGGACGCTGCCGCGCAGACCCCCACCTTGATCGTGGTGCGCGCCATGCCGGTCAAGGCCAAGAAGTCGGAGACCTTCGCGCCCCTGCCGCCGCTCTCTAAGTCTGACATCGGCGATATCAAGGTCGGAGGAAAGCTCGTCCCCCTCGTTGACTTTCAGCCTGTCCTGAAGGGGCCCCACGTGCTGCAATTGATGGTATTGCTGGACTCCGAGCAGATGCTCGGCTCCAATGGTCAATTTCAAGACATTAAGCAGTTCTTCAAAGATCTGCCGCCCAATGTCGAGATCGGCGTGGGCTGGCTGCTGCAGGGTCGTACCGTCGTGGTCCAGCCGTTCACCACGGACCGCGATCTCGCCGGCAAGGCGCTCATCGCAAAGACCAGGGAAGAAGCGTCGAACCCCAAGAACGACAACGGAAATCCATACGCCTGCCTCAGAGACCTGGCGGGTAAATGGCCCGGGGCAGATCCGAACAAGCTGCGCGCCGTGCTCATGTTCACCGATGGCATCACTCGCGGCAACGGCCAGCCCCAGAGTGGCGATCAGATGAATCCCGATGTCGAGGGGGCATCGCAGCTCTTACAGCGTGAGGGAGTCGTCCCCTATCCCTTCTTCTGGTTGGACCCCATCGTCCCGGACCCCAACCGGAGCGAGGGCGCTCAGCTCGAAGGGCAACAGAACTTCGCCGACCTGGCCTCGGAGACCGGTGGCGCTGCCCTCGATGAGGGCCTCTTCGCTCCCGGATCGTTCGCTCCTCTGCTCAACAAGCTGTACAAGACACTGGAGAGCGAGGCCATCCTCACCGTGAATGCCCCAGGCAAGCCGGGCAACTTCACGCGTCTCGATATCAAGTCCACCCGGGACGATATCAAGATATTCGCCCCGGATAGCATAACCGTCGGAAACGTACTGAAAAAATAACCGGGACGGCCGCACACACCTTCGCACCGCAAACGACGTTGAGGGCGTCTCTGGATTCCAGAGACGCCCTCAACCGTCTTCATGGGTCGGGTACGGCTGCTGCTAGCCGGACGTGCTGACTGCCCTCCCGGCACCGTGCGATACTTAGTCTTGACATGTACAAAAGAGTCCTCCTCAAGCTCTCCGGAGAAGCCCTCGCCGCAGGCACGGGCTTCGGCATCGACGCCGTCTTCATTCACCAGGTGGCCGCCGAGATCGCCACCATCCACGCTCTCGGTTGCGAGATCGGAATCGTTGTCGGCGGAGGCAACTTCTTCCGCGGCGTTGCCCAGCAGGCCATCGACATGGACCGCGTCGCCGCAGACCACATGGGAATGCTCTCCACCGTCATCAACGCCATCGCGCTGCAGGACGCAATCGAGAAGCTCGGCCTGGTCTGCCGCGTCATGTCGGCCATTGAAATCCGCCAGGTCGCCGAGCCGTACATCCGCCGCCGCGCCATGCGTCACCTGGAAAAGGGCCGCGTCGTCATCTTCGCCGCCGGCACCGGCAATCCCTTCTTCTCCACAGACACCGCAGCCAGCCTGCGCGCCATGGAGATCAAGGCCGACATCCTGCTCAAGGCCACCTCGGTCGACGGCATCTACACCGCCGACCCCAAGACCCACCCAGAGGCCACCAAGTTCCCGCAGATCACCTACGCCGACATCCTCCGCCTCAACCTGAGGGTGATGGACACCGCCGCCGTCTCCCTCTGCCGCGACAACAACATGCCCATGATGGTCTTCAGCATGAGGGAGCCGGGCAACATCGCCCGCGTCGTCCAGGGCGAGCCGCTGGGCTCCCTCGTCACCCCGTAAGAGAACTCATTGCGCGGGGTTTTGATAGGGATGGACTTTAGTCCATCCAACATCGACGCTAAAAAGAAATGGGCTTCAGCCCCGGAGGGAAAACTCCCTCATGCGTTGCCTCGGCCTCATTCGTCGTCATCTACACTTGAATCCAGTGAACTCCACACCGCAACCATCCGTCGCTCCTGCCCCAGCCGTCGCGCCATCAAGCGCCGCTGTGCGCAGGCCGAACCTCCCCGCGCTCACCGGCCTGCGCTCCCTGCTTGCCCTCACCATCATGTTCTTCCACTACACGCCGCCGCACATGCAGCTTCTCTATCCGGTCATCGACAGCGGCTACGTCTTTGTCGTCTTCTTCTTTCTGCTCTCCGGCTACGTGCTTGCGTACAACTACGCCGGCCGGTCCGCGCCGCTGGTCAAGCGCGACTTCTGGCGCGCCCGCTTCGCCCGAGTCTATCCCGTCTACCTGCTCTCGCTCGCCATCTCCTTCACCATGCTCCAGGCCGAGTGGCACGCTCGTTCTCACGCGGACTTCTTCACCGGCCTCGTTCTCACTCCGCTCCTGCTCCAGGGCTGGAGCCCGGCGCTCGCCACCTTCTGGAACACCGTCGCCTGGACGCTCTCGGCCGAGGCTGTGCTGTATGCCACCTTCCCCTGGCTCATCCGCCTGCCCTGGCCAAAATCTCCCCGCCGCCTCATCGCTCTTCTCGTCGCCATTTGGGCGATTGGACTCGTCCCCCATTCGCTCTACATCCTGCTCAACCCGGACCACCTCGCCGCGCCGGTCAACCGCTACAGCTCCGGCTTCTGGCTGCGCGCGCTCAAGTACACGCCGATGGCCTACGCCTGCATCTTCCTGGTTGGGGTCGGCCTGGGCAGGCTCCAGACTGTCCTCGCGCTTACCACGCGTCAGCGCGCCCTGCTCGCCGCTGCCAGCCTCATCGCCCTGGCCGCGTTCTACGCCAGGGCCGTCTCCCATGTGCCCTTCATCCTGATGCATGGAGGCGTCATCCTGCCGCTCTTTGCCGCGCTCATCGTCGGCCTCAGCGGTCCGAACCCCATCGCTTCTTTCTTCTCCTGGCGGCCGCTGATGCTGCTCGGCCAGGCCAGCTACTGCCTCTTTCTGCTGCACTTCAACTTCATCAACATGCTTCGCCTCTACCACATTCCTGAACGCCTGCACCTCGCCGCGTACGATCCCTGGATCTCCTATGCCGCCACCATCCTGCTCGCCTTCGCCGCGTATTACCTGGTGGAAGAGCCCGCCCGCAAAGCCCTCCTGCGCCGTCGCGCACCGGCACGCCCAGCTTAGGTTCAAGGTTCAAGCTCCCGGGTTCTGGGGCAGTAGCGCGCAAGAAAACCGGCGGCCTATAGCGGGCCACCGGTCGTCTACACCTCGAACCTCGAACCTGTTCTACGGAACAATGGTCTGTGTAGCGTGCGACCCATTTGCCACCACAGTCAGGCAGGTCGGTTGGCCAGAACTGTTGAATGGCGAATTCTGCACTGCCGTTAGCCCGCCCGTGTTGGGGTTCAGTTGCTCGCCGGTGACCGTGTTGTCCAGGCTGTTCGAGGTATACAGGAAGACACCCACCGCGGGATCGATGGCCACGCAGGTCGGGCCCGTCCCCGTCCCCGTCGCAAACGCGCCGACCGCGCCCGAAGGAGTGCCCGTCCCAGCATCGATCATGTAGCCCTGCACTGTGCTCCCGTTGAAGTTCACCACATAGATCAGCTTGCCCGTCGGGTCGATGGTAAGATCGGACGGGAACAACCCGGTCGCGAACGGCCCGTTGACCATCGGCAGAAGCCCGCCCGAGGCCAGCACCGTATATCCGATCAACTGGTTCGCCGCTTGGTCCGTCACATAGAGGAAGCGCGAGGTCGGCTCCTCGGCGATTGCGCTGGGCACCACGCCCGCTGCAAATCCGGTCGCCACCGTCTTGCCCGCAACCGTCGTAATCGTGGTTCCCGGCACCGGCGTCAGCGCGCCCGTCGTCGTGTTCTGCGAGAAGCCCAGAATGGTCGCCTTGGGCGAAGCCTCCTGGTCCAGCACATACACAAAGTGGTTGAAGTAGCTCGCCGTGACCGCCACCGGATTGTTGCCCACCGGCTGCGTCGTCTGCGTTCCCAGCGAGTTGTCCGCATTCACTGGGAAGATTGCCACCCCGCCCGGCCCCGGCGTGGCCGCCGAATAGCCCGTCTGGTAGGTGAAGGCCACATACAGAAACGCGCCCTGCGGGTCGATCGCCGCCGCCGTCGGACGCGTGCCGCCCGTAATCGGGTACACATGCTGCGAGGCAAGCGTTCCGTCGCCCTGCACCGCGAACTCCTGCACCGTCGAATCCGCTTGGTTCAGCACATAGACAAACATGCCGCTCGGCGAAGCAACCAGCATCACCGGGTTGTTGCCCGCGGCAACCGGCGAGCCAATCTGGCTCAGCGCCCCCGAGTCGAAGTCGATCGCGTACTGATCGATCAATCCCGGATTGCTCTTGTTCGTCGTCATGTAAACGTACCCGACCGTGTAGTCCAGAGAGCAGGACGCGAGGCCCAATACCATCGCCACTGAGACGACCGAGACCTTCGCTATTCGGCTGATCTTATGCAAATTCATCTGTTTCCTTCATCCCGGCAGCCTGCGCCGCCCGCTGAAATCTCATGCCGCACGTCTCTCATCCTCCGCACTCCAATCCGGCTCTTCGCTCCTAGTAATTCCGCAGCGGAAACGCCGGGACCGTCACCGCGCAGGTGGGCAGTGCGCTGCCGCCAAACGGCTCTCCCGGAACCTGGTACAAACTTCCGTCCTGCGGATTCAGCTGTTCGCCCGTGACATTGTTGCTGAGCGCATTCGACGTGTACAGATAAACCGCGTGGCTTGGATTCGCGTTGCTCGGAGCGCCGCTGATGGTCACGCAGGTCGGTCCCGTCCCGGCCTGCACGCTTGCTGCCACGCTCGACCGCACCGGCTGCCCGCTCGCGCCCAGCGTGTATCCGTCGATCGTGTTCGCAGTGTAGGCCACCACATAAAGATACTTGCCGCTGAGGTCGAACGCCATGCCCATCGGCCCTTCCTCGGTTTGCGCTGTCCCACCGGCGATCGGCGTGGGAATGCCATTCGCCCCCACCGAGTACGCAGCCACCTGGTTCAGCGTCTGGTCGGTGACGTACAGATGGCTCGACGTCTTGTCCTCCAGAATCCCGCTCGGCGCCGGGCCCGACGCATAGCCAAGCGACGGCACGTTGCCCGGGTTGATCGTTACTCCGGCCAGCGGCGTCAGCGCGCCGGTCGTCGCATTCTCCGAGAAGGCCAGTAGATTGTTCGTCCCACTGTTGCCCGTCGTGCTGTTCGTCGTCGTGACCGGGTCCTGTTCAATCACATAGACAAAGTTGCCCGCCCCGCTGGTCGTAATCCCCACCGGGTTTCGTCCCACGTTTACCGTGAATGGCGTGCCCAGCGTATTGTCCGCGTTGATGGGGAAGATCGAAATCCCGCCCGGCCCGGGGTTCGCCGGCGTATACAGCTCCGCCCCGCTGGCCGTGTTCTGGTAGGTGAACGTCACGTACAGGAATTTGCCTGCCGCGTCGATCGCCGCCCCTGTCGGCAGGCTTCCCGAGATGTTGTAGGTGTTCTGCGGATACAGCTTGCCGTCCGTTCCGATGGCGAACTCCACCACATCGGAGTCGAAGTTGTTCACCGTATACAGAAACAGGTTGTTGGGCGCCACCACCAGCCCCACCGTGTCCCGCCCCCCGGTGTCGATGGGCGAGTCCGCCAGAGGCAGAAGCGATCCCGACTGGTAGTCAATCTGGTAGCCGTTGATCAGCCCGTGAGGCAGCGTCTTCGCTGTCGTCATGTACAGGTACGACACGGTGTAGTCGTTGCTGCACGCCGTGACGCCGAGCGCCATCGCCAGAGACAACATCGAAGCCGTACCCGCACGGCCCATCGGTTTCAACTTCATGCGATTCAATAGCTCCGGGGCATATCGTTTCCGCCCTCATCCTGTTCGCAAGAGGCAAGCATCGCCTTCCTCCCGCCCGTCTGTATCCCGGCCTTTCGCTTGCACGCGCCAGCCCTTCCTATGCTGCCGGCTGGACCTGTGCCGCAGGCGCTAATCGACGTTTCCGCTTACCGCAAGACACGTCGCCAGTCCGGTTGCCGGAAACACCGACCCGCGCGACAGGTCGGAGAGCTGGCCGGTGTTCTGATTGATAAACCGCCCGGTCACGCTTCCATCGTTGCTGTTGGACGTGTACACATACTGGTTCGACGGATCTTCCACCATGCATACCGGCCCATTGCCGATTGGATACGGGTTGTTGGGGTCCGAGATCGGTTGCAACTGACCCGTCGCCTCGATCACATACGCAGAGATCGTGCTGTTGGCGTTGTTCGAGTTCGTGCCGCCGTGGTTCAGCACATACAGAAACTTGATCTTCGAGTCGGTCATGCTGTACACCGGGTTGGAGGTCAGAGGCAGGTTGGCCACAGCTCCGTCGGCCTGCACGCTCAGCGAGCAGCCAGACCCCGGAGTATAGGGAAGAATCGCCCCTCCCGTGGACAACGGCGAACCTGCATCCGTAATGAAGATGTAGTTTCCGCTTACCGTGAGCGAGGTCGCGTTGACCGTGCCCAGCGGTATCGTCGAGTTGATCTCGATCGTCAGTTGGCCATTGCTCCCGATCCCATACGGGTAGATTGTCTGGTCGCCCGAATCCAGCGTGTAAAGGCATGCGCCGCCAACGCGAAACATCGTGGGCGCCTTGCCAACCTCAAAGTAATTCAACTGCTGCCCCGCGGCATTCTTGATCAACTGGTTCGGCACCAGTTGCAGCCGTCCCGTGCTGCCGTCGACGCCGAAGACCGTGATGTCTCCATTGCCCGTCGTCGCATAGTCCGGGGCCTGTGAGTCGAGAACATATAGATAGCTCCCCGTCCCGTCAGACATCGCCCATACCGGCGAGTTGCCCGCCGTTGTGTAGGTGTTCTGGAAGGTCAGAACGCCGTCCTCGCCAACCGCGAAGACCGCAATATTTCCGTCGCCGTTGCTGATTCCTTTGCTGTTGTACGTCCCCTTGTTCACCACAAAGACGTAGTTCCCGCCAGTCCGCACCGCGATCGACACCGGGTTCGCTCCTCCCGATGGGTACGGGGAGTTCACCATCGTGGTCAGGTTCCCTGTATAGTCGTCGATCTTGAAGCCGGCAATCTGGTTGTATTGCGTGCCCGCAACCCACATAAACCCGACCGTGTAGCCGCCGCAAGCCGACATGCCCAGCACTACCGCCATCGATACGACCACGGCCCGTGAAATGCGGCCAATCCTGCTCAACCTCATGCGTTTCCTTAATCCTCGCCGGCGGCCCGACTGCGACACGCCTTCTGCTGCGAGCTACTCCCTTGGGATACAAACTCCTACCGCTCATTGTAGAAGCTGCGGCGACTTTGCGCCACTTCCCCCAAGAAACAGTTGTGAAAGGCCAGTTGTCAGTTTCAAGGTTCGAGATAAAGACTGGCAACCACTCCCTTGAACCTCGTACCTCGAACCTGCCTCTAAAAGATCTTCATATGGATCGTCAGATACTTCTTCGGGTCCTGGCGGATGGTCGTCACCAACGTCGTGCTCTCGGTCAGCAGCTTGTTCATGTTGGTATACATCGCATCGTCGGTCGCCAGCTTGCCCAGCGTCCCCTTGCCCTCGCTGATGGCCGTCACCAACGCGTCCGTCTTGGTCACGGCATCGTTCAGCGTCTTGGCAAATGTCGGGTCCTTCAACAGCATTCCAGCGCTCCCCTTGCCCGCCTCCGCGTCCGCCAGAATGGCGTTCAGGTTGGTAAGGGCCTCGTTGGCGTTCTTGTACAGTGTCTCGTCGGTCAGCATCTTGCCCGCGCTGCCCTTCCCGCTCTGCAGGTCTTTGGTAATCTCGTCCACCCGGCCGATGGCGTCGTTCAGCCGGTTGTACATCACCGCGTCGTCGTTGAAGAACTTGCCCACCGTATTGTCATTGCTGTTCATCTTCACACTCAGCTTGTGCACCTCGTCGGCGGCCGCAGTGAACTTGTTATAGAGCTCGGGGTTGGTCAGCAACTGCCCGAAAGAGCCCTTGCCCGACTGCATGTTATCCACCACCGTGTTCAGCTTCGCCAACACCACGTTCAGGCTCTCGATCGTTCCCTGGCTGGCCTTCACCACGTCCTGGATGCTCGGCGTCTCCGTCGTCTTCAGCTCGTCGCCGTCGCGCAACATCGGCCCGGTCGCCGTCTGGCTGTTGATGTCCACCACCGTGTCGCCCAGCACTCCCACTGTCGTCAGCGCAGCGGTCGAGTCCGTTCGCAGGCTGCTCTGATACTTGCTGTCCAGCTTCATCACCACCTGCACCGGCGTCAGCTTGCGCTCCGGCGCCGTGGTCACCACGATGCTCTTCACGTTCCCAATCGTGACCCCCTCCAGGTTTACCGCCGCGCCAATCTTCAGCCCGGCCGAGTTCTCAAAGTACGTCGTCACCGTCAGCTTGCGAGAGAAGAACCCCAGCCCCGACGAGCTGGTCATCAGGAACAACAGTGTCGTCAGAATCACGACCGCCACCAGCACAATCACCCCGATCTTCAATTGAGACCATCGGACCTCCTGCTGGCTGGGCATAAACCTCCTCAATCCTCGCGGCGAACCATGCGAATGCAACCTGCTTCAAGCCGCGCCGCAGGCCGCATCCGTGCTTGATCTGAGGGTACCACCCCCCGCCCACGCTACACTAGAGCCGAAACACAGAGAGGCGCAATGGTCATCGGTGTGGGTACGGATTTAATCGAAATTGCGCGCATCAATCACAGCATCCACCGCTTCGGCGACCGCTTTCTGCGCCGCGTCTTCACCCTGCCAGAGATCGCCTACTGCCGAAGCAAGAAGAACGCCGCCGAGAGCTTCGCCGCGCGCTTCGCCGCCAAGGAGGCGGCAGCCAAGGCCCTCGGCACAGGCATCAGCCACGGCGTCGGTTGGCTCGATCTGGAGGTCGTGCGCCAGCCCTCCGGCAAGCCCTCGCTCTCGCTCTCCGGACGCGCCGCCCTACGCGCCCGCCAGCTTGGCATCGCAAAATCCTCGCTCAGCCTCTCCCACAGCAAAGACATCGCCCTCGCAGTCGTCGTCATGGAGGACTAGGTTCGAGGTTCAAGGTAAAAGCCACGGGTCCCGAACCCCGAACCGCGAACCTAGTACCTTGCTCTCCTGGTCACGTGACCCCCGTACCCTCCCGCCCCATCACGCGCCTGCGCTATCGCTCCGATGAACACACCAGCGGCAAGTATCTCCAAGCCGCGGCGGCACATCGGACCCATGCAATCGCTCGACATCCAGGGCTTCACCTACGAACAGCGCCACGGCCTGCTCCCCGACCTTACCGCCGCCTTCAGCAACTGCGGCGGGTGGGTCCTCGAACGCAAGACGCTTTCTCCAACCAACATGGAGTTCCGCATCGAAATCCAGTTGCTCGCGGTCCTCGACCTCTACGCCGCCATCATTGCCACCGGAGTCGAACTCACGCGCGCCGGCCACATCGCCCTCACCGAGCTCTGCACCCGCCGCAAACATCTCCGCCTCGCCGCCGAACTCGGCCAGATCGTCGCCATCCGCCTCGAAATCAGCTTCCTCGACGACATCACCATCCACTCCCTCCTCGCCTCCGGCTCCGGTCTCGCCTGACGGGCGCATCCCCTGCGCCTCGAGCCTCGAACCTTGAACCTCGACCCTCGCACCTCCTCACAGTTGACCGCATCGCCGCGAAGACCGAGAATCGAATCTGACAGCCGCTCCCGTTCCTCCCCGCTCCGGGCCTGTTCTCCAGATTCCTGCCTGAGGTCTTCCATGCTCGCCTATCTCGTCCTTCTCGCCGCCGTGCTCAGCCGCGTCCTTCCCCACGCCTTCCACGCCGTCAGTTGGAACTTCACCGCCATCGGTGGCGGCCTGCTCTTCTTCGGTTCCCGCATGACCGGCTCCAAGCGCGCCGCATGGATGCTCCCCTCCGCCCTCGCTGTCCTCATGGCCACCGACTACTATCTCACCGTCTTCGCCTACGGCTATCCCTTCCAGTTGCGCGAGTATCTAGTCACCTGGATCTGGTACGCAGCCGTCTGCCTGCTCGGCATGGGCCTCCTCAGCAAGCCCTCCCTGCTGCGTGTCGCCGCCGGTGTGCTGGCCTCCTCCACCTCGTTCTTCCTGCTCAGCAACTTCGTTGTCTGGATCGGCGGCTCCATCGTCATGTACCCCCACTCGCTCGCCGGACTCGGTGCCTGTTACGCGGCCGGCCTTCCCTTCTATCGCAACGACCTGGTCTCCACCGCGCTCACCGCCTCCGCGCTCTTTGGCCTGCCCGTGCTCGCCGCACGCATCGCCAGCTCGCTCCGCGCCGCACACCGAGCCAACCTTCCCCTGGCCTGAGTTTTTTGGTTTGCCATTCCCGCAGGGAATCTGCGGGTGCCCCAGGTCTCGCCTCTGAGACCTGGGTTCGTTGTCGTTGCAGGGTGCCCCATTCATGCGCGTCCTTTGCGCATGGGTGGGGTTTCGGCTGCCCCCCTTGGTCTGTCATTCCCATTTGGTTTGTCATTCCCGAAGGGAATCTGCTTCTGCTTTATTGTCGCTTTGGTCTGTCATCCTGAGCGCAGTTTGGCGCACTTGCGCCAAACGTAGTCGAAGGACCTGTATCTGCCTTTGCCGTTGCCTGTTCTTCACTACCCACTACCCACTACCCACTGTTTTTCCTGTCAACCCCCTCGACCCTCCAAAATTCCCCTAACCCTCACCCCACCAACCACTTCCCCCCGTAAAATAGTTGGCATACTAGTTTCCCTCCAACCCATATAATTAAAGTAGTAAGAAACAAACACAGAGACCCGGCCGGGGGCCGGGTCTTCGCTTTTAACTCACAACTTACAACTGTCTTTCGGGCCTTCGCATTTCGCCCGCAACCGCCGCGACGAAGTCATGACTTAGATCTGACTTAAACCCGGTCAAGTAC
>JBEKWE010000066.1:0-14064 GCA_049513335.1 Acidobacteriaceae bacterium
ACTCTAGTTCATCGAACGTTACAGCTATGTACGAAGCAAACCATCTTTTGGTCTAAGCTTCATCAGAAAACGAAAAGCCCGGAAGTCGCCGGGCTTCTCATTTCATTTGCTGCAAAAAATCATCGGCCTAGCGATTTCCGCCGCCCTGTCCGCCGCCACCGCCACCGCCGGGACGCCTTCCGCCGCGCCGCCGCCGTCCTCCCGGCCTGCGATCTCCGCCCGGTCCGCCTGGCCCACGCCCTCCGCCAGGTCCGCGTCCACCAGCATTACCCGCGGGAGCCGGAACGCCATCGGCACGATTGAAGTTCGGCTCGTCGTCCGGCGCATCGTCCCCGTCCTCGCCGTCCTCGACGGGAAACTCCTCGCCACCCTCGACCAGCACCTCTTCATCGTCATCTTCAATGGGAGCGGCATAGGCTGGCGCAGCGGCATGTCTCTGCCGGTCGGCGTGCCCGCCGCCCTCGCCGCTCTCACCAACCTCGGGCAGTCCCAGCTTCGCCCGCTGCTCGCGCAGCACGGCCTTGCGCGAGAGCTTAATGCGGTTGCCCTCGATGGAGAGCACCTTCACCAGGATCTGGTCGCCTTCGCGCAGCTCGTCCTTCACCTCCTTGACGCGATGCTCCGCAATCTCGGAGACGTGCAGCAGACCGTCGGTGCCGGGGAATATCTCCACGAATGCGCCAAACTCGGCGAGCCGCACCACCTTGCCCAGGTACGTCTTGCCGATTTCGGGCACGGCCGTCAGATCGCTGATCATCTGAATGGCGCGCGCCAGTCCGTCCGCGTCGCTTGACGCCACATTGACGCGTCCCGTGTCGTCCACGTCGATCTTCACTCCGGTTGCGTCGATGATCCCGCGGATCACCTTGCCGCCCGGCCCGATCAGGTCGCGAATCTTGTCCGTCGGAATCTGTAGGGTATGAATGCGCGGCGCAAACTGCGACTTCTCCGCGCGCGCTGTGGCGATCGTCGCGTCCATGATGTCCAGCAGATGCAGCCGCCCGCGCCGCGCCTGTTCCAGCGCCTCGCGCATGATCTGCGCTGTGATGCCCATGATCTTGATGTCCATCTGCAGCGCGGTGATTCCCTTGCGCGTTCCCGCCACCTTGAAGTCCATGTCCCCGTAGTGGTCTTCCGCGCCCGCAATGTCGGAGAGCACCGCGTACTTCTCGCCCTCCTTCACCAGCCCCATCGCAACTCCGGCCACCGCGCCCTTGATGGGAATGCCCGCCTGCATCAGCGCCAGCGACGATCCGCACACCGTTGCCATCGACGACGACCCGTTCGACTCCAGAATGTCCGACACCACGCGCAGCACGTACGGAGACTCGTCCTCGCCCGGCAGCACCGCCTCGATCGCCCGCCATGCCAGCGCGCCGTGCCCGATCTCGCGCCGCCCCACGCCGCCCATGCGTCCAACCTCGCCCACCGAGAACGGCGGGAAGTTGTAGTGCAGCATGAAGCGCCGCTTCTGCTCGCCCTCGTAGCTCTCCATACGCTGCGCGTCGTCGGTCGTGCCCAGCGTCGCCGACACCATCGCCTGCGTCTCGCCGCGCGTAAACAGCGCCGATCCATGCACCCGAGGCAGCACGCCAACTTCGATCGTGATCGGCCGAATCTCGTCGAACGCGCGATGGTCCGGGCGAATCCGCTCGTTCAGCACCTGGTCGCGGAAGGTCTGCTCGCGCAGCAGCTCATAGTACTTGCTGAACTTCTTCGCGGCCTCGGCGTCGCCCTCGGGCAGCGCTTTCTTCAGCGCGTCCTTGATCGCCTTCACCAGCTCGTGGCTCTCGAACTTGGGATGCTTCTGCGTGTCCAGCGCGTCCTTCAACTGCGCGCCAACCTTCGCCGACAGATCGTCGAGGTACGCCTGATCGATCTCCTCGGCAACAGGCACGCGCTTCGTCTTGCCTGCGCGCGACACCAGCTCCTCGATCGCCGCGCAGATCTTCTTGATCTCCACATGCGCGAACTCGATGGCATCCACCACCTGCACCTCGCTGCACTCCTTCGATCCCGACTCCACCATCACAATGCCGTCCTTGGTGCCGACAACCATGATGTTGAGCAGGCTCTTGGCGCGCTCCGCATACGTCGGGTTCACAATGAACGCACCGTCGATCAGCCCGATGCGCACCGCTCCCACCGGCCCGTGAAATGGAATGTCGGAGAGCGCCAGCGCGCAGCTTGCGCCATTCATCCCCAGCACATCGGGATCGTTCTCCTTGTCCGCCGAGTAGACGAACGCCACCACCTGGGTCTCGTTGCGGAAGGCCTCCGGAAACAGCGGGCGGATCGGCCGATCGATCTGGCGGCAGGTCAGAATCTCTTTTTCGCTGGGCCGCCCCTCGCGCTTGATAAACCCGCCGGGAATGCGTCCGCCCGCATAAGTGTTCTCGCGGTACTCCACCGTCAGCGGGAAGAAGTCGATTCCTTCCTTCGGTTCGGGAGCGGCCACCGCCGTGGCCAGAACCACGTTGTCTCCGCTCGATGTGAGCGCGGCGCCGGAGGCCTGCCTGGCCACCCGTCCGGTCTCGAATTTAATCTGCTTGCCGCCGGCAAGCTCAACTGTCACTTCCTGCTTCATCGTTTGCCTCTTCTCTCGTTTTTCGGTTTTTATCAATTAGGAAACTTGGTGCTGCCCCGCTTAACCAAGCGCGCAGAGATGCATCCGTGCGCGGCCATCCTCGGGGCCGACGGCGGAGTGCATAGTCAAAATCTGTGGGTCGAAACCCTGGCCCGTGGCGCGCCGCAATCGGCCCAGGCGCCGGGCTGCGGAAACGCAAGCATTTGCAATGGCAGCTTCTCCCATGGTCAGCAACTCCGGCGGCAACCGCCGATGCGGCTGCGCGTGGTGTTGACTGCCGAGGTGGGTAGGGTCTTGCGTTCGTCCATGATGGGGGTTGTCCCAGTGGCGCCTACTTGCGAATGCCAAGCTTCGTGATGACCTCGCGGTAGCGGTCCGAGTCGCACTTCTTCAGATAATCGAGCAGACCGCGCCGCTTACTCACCAGCATCAGAAGTCCGCGGCGGGAGCCATGGTCCTTCTTGTGCGTCTTGAAGTGCTCGGTCAACTCGCCAATGCGCTCGCTCAGGAGGGCGATCTGGACCTCCGGACTTCCGGTGTCCGAGTCGTGGGTGCGAAACTTCTCAATAATTCCTGTCTTCTTTACCGATTCCAGCACAGCAGTTAGTGCTCCTGATCTCTAGTTCACTCGTGGCCTTAGTGTCTCCGTAAAGGATAGCACCCGAAGCGAGAGCGCCGCAATTCGACCCAACCCCTAAATGTCTCAACACCGATCGGAGTAACAGGCTGCGGAGAAACAGTTTTGCGTAAGGGCACGGCTTCACAGACTGCGAAGAAACCGTCTTGCTTAAGGGCACGGGTTTACCCGTGACACAAGTGCCACACTTGCACGGCGGCTTTAGCCGCTGAGGTACGATTTTTGCCCGCGCTGATCGAACGCCTCCCGCACCGCAAAAACCGCCGCCTTGGCCTTCCCCTCCGTATCGAACAGCAGCGGCCGTTCCGGCTTCCCATCCACGCGGCCATCCTCATGGTCGAGCCATGTGTATCGGTCCGTAATCCCCCACGTCAGCACCGCGCGCACCGCCGGATCGCCCAGCGCCAGCTCCAGATACTGCTTGTACGCCGCGGCCACCGCCGCGTCGCGCCCAGGCTCGTCCGCAGCCAGCGCGCGGTCGTTCACATCCATCTCCGTGATAAAGACCTGCAATCCCAACTCCCGCGCCGCCGCGATAAACCGCATCAGCCCCGCCCCGTACGCCACGCCCGTCGTGCCAGCCGCGATGTGCGACTGCACCCCAACCGCATCCACCGGGACGCGTCGCGCCGCCATGCGCCGCAGCATCTCGATCACCGCCGCGCGCTTCTGCTCGCCTGCGCGCGTCTCCTCCTCGATCCCGTACTCGTTATACGTCAGCAGCGCCTGCGGGTCGGCCTCGCGCGCCGTCTTGAACGCCAGTTCGATGTACTCCTCGCCGATCAGTCGCAGCCAGAGCGAGTTCCTCAACCCATCCGGCCTCCCCTCTTCCACATGGATCGCCTCGTTCACCACGTCCCACGAGTGCATCCGTCCCGCGTACCGTCCCGCCACTGTCTCGATATGCGTCACCAGCAGATCCCGCGCATTCTCCTTCGTCGCCGTGGCCTCCAGCCACTTCGGATTGCTCTGGTGCCACACCAGATTGTGTCCGCGGATCTTCATCCGGTTGCTCTCCGCGAACGCCACCAGCGCGTCGGTCTGGTCGAAGTTGAATCCGTCCGCGCTTGGCCGCAGCGCGCCCCACTTCATCGCGTTCTCCGCCACCACAATCCTGCACTGCTCGCGAATCAGCGCGGCATAGGCCGCGTCCGCGCCCAATGCATTCATATTCACCGCGCAGCCGTACAGCAAACCGTGCGCCGCCCCATGCGCCCCCAGCGACGCATCCCCCGTAACGCTCTCTGTCGTCGCGCTCGCGCCAGCAGCTCTGCGCGGCTTACCCCCATAAGCGCGACCGGCAGCAATCAGCGGCAACACCGAAGCCGTCGCCACACCCGCTCCCAGCCGCGCCGCCGTCCCAATAAACTCCCGCCGCGAAGCCCCCCTCAAAGTTCCCGCCTCACTCAACGCCCCGCCCTCAATGCCTCTCCGCCGCGTGCGCGTAACCCCTCATCTCCGTCAGCCATTGCAGAAACCGCAGCAACTGCCTGCGCTCGGCATAGGCAAACTGCACGAATTCACGCAGCCCGACCTCCTCCGCGTGCTTTCCCGTGTAGGTCTCCACCCGCCACTTCAGGCACTCGCTGCGCCAGGGCCGAAGCCTGCTTCCGCGCGTCGCATTCCACAGAAAGATCAGCCCAGCGCCCATGCAATACTCCCTCGTCCCCAATTATAGTTTCCGCCGCGCGAAAGGAATTCGATGAATCTGCCCCCGTTTTGAAAGGGCGGGACTTTAGTCCCGCCGCAAGCGGCCAGTTTGCAATGCGGCTTTAGCCACTGAGGGAATGTCGAGCCCTGATCCAGACCTCCTCTAAGCCGCACTCACTGCGCCTGCTGGAAGTGGTCTCCCCGCCGCTTCCCGCCAAAATCCTTCGCCAGCGTGCACGACTCCAGCTTTCCGCTCTCGTAGAACTTTGCCCCGCCGTCGCGCCGAGCTCCGTCGCCGAACAATCCGATGAATCCCGCGGTCATACATGGGACCCCCTGCACCACCTGGTCTCCGGCCAGCCAGCACTGCTGCAGCTTTCCGCTGGGATAGAACCCCGTCATCGAACCCTCGCTCGGCCCCAGTAGCCAATTGCCGCCGCTGCACTTCACGCCCGCGACAACGGAGTCGTGCTGAAGCACTGCGAACTGCGGTCGACCGTCCGGCCGGAGATGGAGGATCGATCCCAAAGGCAACATTGCCTCGCCAAGCGCAAACGCACGCGAGACCGCGCAGCTCTCCAGCTTTGCATCCGCATAGAGCCACGCGTATCCCTTGGCGCACGGATAACCCTGCATCTCGATATCCTGCTGCAGCGTGGTTCGATGCGTCGCGGGGCGGGACTGTGCTGTCTGCGTCACTCCACATCCCACCCCAACCAACAACATGCAAACAGCAACCAGCCTAATCATGAAACCCCCTCAGGTCTGGTTTTGTCTTGCGCAACTCGTCCACAATCTGCCGCGTCTTCGCGTCAGCCTGTAACTGGTCCAGCAGCAGGTCCGTCACATCCACCGTCGCCGCGGTCTTGTCGGCCCCGGAAACCTCCGGCACAATCGACGCCACGTGAGCCTGCGCCGCCACCGCCGCGAACATCGGCTTCATCATCTCCAGAATGTTGTCGATCGGCGCCTCGCCAGCCAGCTGTTTATGCGCCAGCTCCTGCTGGTCCTGGCCCCACTTGCTCAGTTCATCGACCCTCTTCTGATCGCCCGCCGCCCTCGCCTTCTCCCTCTCCGCCAGCGCTGCATTGATCTTCGCCGACCACATCGGCGAGCGATAGAACGCCACCACAATCGACGTCTTATCGAACGTCCCAACCTTCACCGTCTGCGCCATTCCACACTGCGCAGTAACAACCAGCACCGCAATCAAGCCCATCCTAATAATCCGTTTCATCCCAGCCTTCCTTTCCGGCGGATCTCGTCCGCACGCTTCACTATCGCGCAGCCTGACCCCGAATAGAACTTCGCAATCAATGCGGAATCGTTGATGAAATCCTCTTCGAATTCTGAATCGCAACAGAATCAGCGATTTGAAGGAAGGAACTGCTTTTGGACTGCCAGGTGCGCACCCACCTGCGCAGTAATATCCCGTGCCGCGAGCTTCTGCGCATCCGCCAATTGCTGCACCGGGTACTCGTAGCTGTCCGACCAGATCAGCTTTGCGCTATGCACATCCACCAGCCGGGCCGTCACCCGCACCCGCTCCCCTGCCCGCTGAACCGTCCCATCCACCATCACGTCCATCCCCAGCAGCCGCGCCATAAATGGCATCGACAACCTGGCGCGCTGATACGTGCGCACCGTTGAGGGCGAGAGCACATGCACCCCGTCGAGCTGCGACAGATGCGCCACAAGCAGATCGTCCAGCCCGTGGGGGAACGTCCCGCAGTCCAGCTCTGGGCTCAGGCACTCGAAGGGCACCACCGCGATGTTCGCAATCCCGTCGCCCGTCGAAAGATAGCGCGACGGCCGGTAGAACTGCCAATACACCACGCCGAGAATCGCGCATAACCCCACCGCCGCCAGTAAAATCCAGCGAACCCGCCGCGCCCACGGCGCGCCATCCTTCGCACGCGACGGCCCGCCGCCCTCCGGCCCCTCCATCACCACGTCTCCCACAAACCGGTATCCCCGCTTGGGCAGCGTCTCAATGTATCGTCCGGCCTCGCTCTCGTCGCCCAGGGCCTTGCGCAACTGCGAGATGTTCCGCGCCAGCCCAATCTCTTCGACGGTCGTATCCGGCCACACCGCGCGCATCAGCTCGGCCCTCTCCACCACCGTCCCGTGCCGCTCCAGCAGCACGCGCAGCGTCTCCGCCACCTTGGGGGCCAGCGGCACCATCTCTCCATCGCGAAACAGCAGCCGCTGCTCCCAGTCGTAGCGGAACGGGCCGAAACAGGTTGCGCGCTTGTCGCTCGAATTGATGTCCGTAGAATTCATCTCAGTCGAAGATGGCCGTTAGAACTTCCGCATCGCAAATCGCACTCGATTCTTCGCTTGCAATATCCTACCCCAGCGCACACCGGTAAAATGTTTTCAGTCGATCAAACTCCCTTCCGATTTATCCGGAAGCCGCGCGCAAGCGCCGCGCAGCAGCATCTTCGACCCAATGGAGCAGTATGAAGCCCTCTGGATTTGCAGTTATTCTCACAGCCGCGGCAATCGCCGCCTGCACATCCCTGCGCGCGCAGGACACGCGCAGCGTCACCGAGCCCGTCATCCCTCCCGCCTGCATCACGCTGAAGGCAGCCCTCACCACCGCCCAGGCCACCAGCGGCGAGATCGAAGCTCGCGCCAACAGTAACGTACGCCTCGACACCGCCCGCATCCAGCAGGCCCTCGACCGCTGCCCCAAGGGCCGCGCCGTCGAGCTCGCCCCAGACTCCACATCCGCCGCCGGCCACACCGCCTTCCTTACCGGCCCCATCGCGCTGCGCTCCGGCGTCACCCTGCTCATCGACCGCGGCGTCACCCTCTACGCCTCGCGCAATCCCACGGACTACGAGCTCTCCGAAGGCTCCTGCGGCCTGGTCAACGACGCCTCCGCCGGATGCCGCCCGCTCATCGCCGCACGCGGCGCCACCGGCTCCGCCATCATGGGCGACGGAGCCATCGACGGCCAGGGCGGCGCCAAAATCCTCCTCGACGGCAGGTCCTCTGCCAAGTCCTGGTGGGACCTCGCCGAAGACGCCCGCACCGCCGGCCGCCAGCAGGTCCCGCGCCTCATCGACACCGACCTCACCGACGACTTCACGCTCTATCGCATCACCCTCAAAAATTCCCCCAACTTCCATCTCTCCTTCCACCGCGGCGACGGCCTCACCGTCTGGGGCGTCAGGATCGACACACCCAGCACCGCGCGCAACACCGACGGCATCGATCCCGCGCAGTCCCGCAACATCACCATCACCCACTCCTTTATCCGCACCGGAGACGACAACGTCGCTATCAAGGCGGGCGACGGTCCCACCACCAACGTGAGCGTCCTGGACAACCACTTCTACTCCGGCCACGGCATGTCCATCGGCAGCGAGACCAACGGCGGAGTCAGCCAGGTCCTCGTCCGCGGCCTCTCCCTCGACGGCCCCGACAATGGCATCCGCATCAAGTCCAACGCCACCCGCGGAGGCCTGGTCCAGGGCGTCCTCTACGACGACATCTGCATCCGCAACTCCAAATACCCCATCCTCTTCGACACCGCCTACTCATTCCCCGGCAAGGGAGTGCAACTCCTCCCGGTCTACGACGGCATCACCCTGCGCAACGTGCGCATCTCCGGTGGTGGCAGGCTCCAGTTCAACGGCTTCGACCACACCCACCGCATCAGCGTCACCCTCGACGGCGTCCTGCTCCTCGACAAACCCTCCCTCTACAAAGCCCAAGCCATCCACACCGACCTCACCTTCGGCCCCGGCCCGGTCAACCCCGTCTTCACCGGAGACGACTCCATCGTCACCGGCAAGGAAGTCGGCGGCGCCCTCCCCGCCTGCACCGCGAAGTTCGTGCCCTTCCCCGCCCAGTAGCAGCTCCGCAGTTGCCAGTTGATAGGTTCGAGTTGCAAGTTGTACGAAAGCTCTGAATCAGTCCGGTTTTTGAAAGGGGGTGACTTCAGTCCCGCCGAGAGGTCCGCAAATCGAATGGGGGCTTTAGTACCCGAGGGAATGTCGAGTTCTTGTTCAGTCATGCCTGAGTTGCGAGATGTGATCCTGAGTGCTCCACGCCCGCACTCCAACCTTGAACCTCGAACCTAGAACCTAGACCCTGCAACCCGCTCCCCTCACGCCTGCGTCTCTAACGCCGATAGACCCTCTGAGGCCAAATTTAAAAGCATGAGCGTGAGAGTTTTGATTATCGATGATTCCCCGGTGATGCGTAGGATCCTGGAGGGCGCGCTTCGCCTCTCCAATCTGGATCTGTCAGAGGTGCTGCACGCAGCCAACGGCGCCGAAGGCCTGGCAACTCTCGAGAACTCCGCGACCGAAGATCGGCCATTCGATCTCATCCTGTGTGACGTTCACATGCCGCAGATGAACGGACTCGATTTCCTGCTGGAAAAGCAGCGGCGCAACCTTGCCCCGTCTGTGCCGCTGCTGTTGATTACCGCCGACGCCGCCGACCCGCAGGTGCTCAAGGCAGTCTCCGCCGGCGCGTTCGGCTATATCACCAAGCCATTCACGCTCAAGCATATCCAGACCTGTGTGCAGTCCCTCCGACTCGGCATTCACGGCAGCTCAGGCAATCCTGTATCCAGTTCACCACAAATCCTGTAACCGCTCGACACAACAAAGCCCGGAACCTTGATAGCTCCGGGCTTCTTCGCATTGCGTAAGTAGTAAGTACTACGCCGCCTACTTCACCACCGTCTGGAACAGGGGCGATGAAAGCAGGCTGGTAAACTCTCTGTCGGAGGAAGAGTAGTCGACCGTCAGCGCACCCGCGCCGGAGTCGATGGTCATCTCGTCCAGGGCAGTCTTTTCCAGGGGCGTTCCCTGCTGCTTCTTCAGCAGTTGCAAGCCCTTCAGCAGGGTCGCGCAGGTGGCTGCCGTCAGCGTGTCAGACATGTTGACCGTCATGTTGAACCTCACCCCATTGGAGAAGTCCATGGTGTAGCGCGAACCCTTCATCCGGTTCTTCACCGTGTCGTAGTCGGCAAGCTGCGATGCGGTGCCCAGCACGTTCCGCATCATGGACTGTGTGCCCTTGGCGTCCAGCAGGCTCCAGATCGCGTGGCTGTCAACCACTATCATGTCGCTCACCATGTCGCTGTCGGTCAGAAAGCTCGGGGCAAACCCGTCGCGTGAGTCCACTGCCGCCTTGATCGAGTCCTTGTCGCCGAAGACCATCGTGGTCTGGTTCAGGAAGACCACGCTCAGGCCGCTCGTCCCCATGGGATAGATGCTGTTGTTGCGTATGACCACCGCCTTGGTCTTGTTCTTGGTAAAGCTGGCCTGAATGTCGTGGGTGTGGAACTGGCCCTGCGCGATGCCCACAATCCGTTCCACGTCCGCGCCCTTGCCGTCGGGATTCGGCGTACGAAACGAGGCGAAGGCCAGCGCATCGGTGTCCGTGTCCACCTTCAGTCCCGATCGCACCAGAGCCTCCTCCAGACGCTTCAGCTCGGGCGGCATGATGCGGTCCTTCAGGCTCATCGCGGCCGGCGAGTTCTGCATCGCGCGGTAGTCCACCATGATGATCTGCTGAACGTTCTGCGGAATCGAAGCCTTGGCATCGGTCGATAGCGCTTCGGCATTGGCAATGGGCGCCGAGAGCGCCAGAAGGGCCGTCAGCGCGGCAGCCATCGCCAGGCTGGGTCTGCCCTGCCGGTTGGATCTGGATCGGAACTCGGATTCTAAGTTGCGCACAGTGAACTCCCGTACATCGATGGTTGTTGATTTGCCGACTGCGATTCTTGACCACAACTCGACCGTTCTATTGTTCTCTGAATCATCGATCGAGGCAAGTGGCAGTCACTTGCTTGGACGCGCCGAATGCAGAAAGGTTTGGCGCAATCCGGCAGTTTTCTCCGCGCCAGCCAACTCCCCCCAAGACGCTGCAAGTCCATCCGCCTCAACCCGCGGGCCACGGCAGCGGGTGCTCCAGCATGTGTTCCAGCACCTTGGCCTCCGGATCGAAGTTGGGGATCTCGCGCAGCCACTCCGCCGCCGCGTCGTACGCCTCCTGCGGAATCAGTCCAATGATCTCGCCCCTGGTCGCAACCGCGCCATTGGCGCGCGCAAGCTCCCGCACCCTGTCGTGCACCCGGCTCATCGGGGTGGCCCGGAAGTCCGTAATGTTCATGCTCACCTGGGCGCGCCCGTTCACGCTGACGCCGATCGCCTTCACTCCGTGCAGCCCGCCCGCCGAGGCGCGAATGGCCCGCGCCACGGCCCGCGCCGCTGCAATGTCCGCCTGTGCGGCCAGCGGCAACCCGCTCCCCGCCTGCACCCCTGTCTTCGGCGATTCCAGAAAGATGTTGTACGCAATCAGAAAGGTGCGCGCGCCCACTGCGCTGGCCCCGGCCGTGGGATGGATCTCAGGCCCGCCAACGTCGGGCCGCCGCGCCGCGTCGCGGTGCGCCGTCTCCAGCAGCCCCTCGAACTGTCCCCTCCGTATGTCCTCCAGGTTCACCCGGTCCGGCCGCGCGGCCGCCGCCTCGTAAAAATACACCGGGACCCCGAACCGCCGCCATATCTCCAGCCCCGCCTGCCGCGCCAGCATCGCGCACTCCGCCAGCGAGACCCCGCTTACCGGCACAAACGGCACCACGTCCGCCGCTCCAATCCGCGGATGAACGCCCCTCTGCTTGGTCAGGTCGATCAGTTGCGCCGCCCGTCCAACTCCGCGCACCGCCGACTCGAAGACCCCCATCGGCGCCCCCGCAATCGTCACCACGCTCCGGTTGTGCGCCACGTCCAGCGACCAGTCCAGCAGGCGCACCCCTTCCACCTGCATCGCAGCCACAATCGACGCGACCTTCCCCTCGTCCGTGCCCTCAGAGAAGTTGGGCACGCATTCAATCACCGCATTCGGATTCAGTCGCGACGGCATAATCTCACTTCCACCAACTGTACCCCAACGTGAACTGCACGCTCGCGTTCACCCCGGGATTCTTGTCGCCCAGCGACGCGCTCGATATATGGATCGCGTTCGCCCCCAGGTCAATTGAGCGCCTGGAGCTCGTAAAATAATGCACCCCCACGCCAAACTGCGGCGTAAAGTTCCACACACTGGTGTCGTCGTTCGGCCCATTGTCCCCGATCGTGCTGTAGCTGAGGCCGCCGGTGGCATTCACCGAAGGCCCACCGAACGCTGGATACTTATGGTTGGTCCACAGCAACCCTCCCGCGCCCTGCGCCCACGGCGCAAAGCGCCGCGACCCGGCAAAGTTCCAGCGCAGGATGATCGGTGTAATGCTCACCCCGGTAAACGTCCCGCCAATCGTAAATGGCAAGGAACAAGAGGCCTCCACGCCGCCGAGTTGGCCGGGGACATAGCTGCAGTTCTGCCGCAGCGAAGTCGGCGTATACGACTGCCAAAACGGAAACGCCTCCATCGCGTACTCAAAGTTGCCGCGCAGCAATCCCGGGCCCGCGTTCCCCGTCAGCACCTTGCCCGCATGCACCCCCGCCATCAGAAACTTGAAGTCGCCGCGCTCCTCGGTCACGCCAAATCCGCTCTGCATCAGCACGCCAAATTCAAACGGCTTCATCTCCTGCTGAACGGAATTAGTCGTGACTGGCAGTGACGCGATGTTTACCGACGCTTGGGCCAACGCGACGCCCGGCAGAAGAACCAGTGCTATCCCACCAACGAACTTGCAGAAACTCTTCGTACAACTCAAAAGTTAGCTCCGATCCTCACCGCAATCCAAACCACGCACAGAAGAAAGCCGCCGGCGCTGCGGCGGCCTCTGTCACCTTCCAAGAACCCTCAAATCCCGTTTTGTATTTTACGCGAAGCGTCGAGAACAGCACGAAGTGCTTACGCGAAGCGTCGAGAACGGCACGAAGTGCGCTATCCGGTATGGGCCGCCATCGCGGCCTCGTCCATGTCGAAGTTGGTGTACACATTCTGCGTGTCGTCCAAATCTTCCAGAACCTCCAGCAGACGCATCATCGCCGCCGCCTGGTTCCCTTCCAGCTTCTGGTGGGTCGACGCAACCATCGTCACCTCGGCGTACTCCGGCGTGATCTTCGCCGCCTTGATCGCCTCCAGCACCGCGTCGAACTCCCTCGGCCCGGTAATCACCTCCCACCGGTCGCCCTCGTCCGCCAGGTCGTCCGCACCCGCATCCAGCGCGATCTCGGTCAGCTTCTCCTCGTTCACCTTCGACTTCTCGATCGCAATCACGCCCTTCTTGCTGAACAGGTAGCCCACCGATCCCGACTCGCCCAGGTTCCCGTTGTTCTTCTGGAACGCGTGGCGGATCTCGCTCACCGCCCGGTTCTTGTTGTCCGTCAGCACCTGCACCATGATGGCCACGCCGCCCGGCCCATAGCCCTCGTACACCACCTCCTCGTACGACAGCCCCTCCAGCTCGCCTGTGCCGCGCTGGATCGCCCGCTTGATGTTCTCCGCCGGCATGTTCTCCGCCTTGGCCGCCAGGATCGCCGTGCGCAGCCGCGGGTTGCCGTCCGGATCGCCCCCGCCGCTCTTGGCCGCAATCGAAATCTCCTTGATCAGGCGCGTGAAGATCTTCCCCCGCTTGGCGTCGGTCGCGCCCTTCTTATGCTTGATGGTCGCCCACTTCGAATGGCCGGACATGTCTTCCCTCTTGACTCTCGATTTTGCAAACTGGCTGGCTTAAGTTGTCATCCTGTAACGCGAACGGAGTCAAGGGAAATCCTCCCTGGTTTCGTTCCTGTCTGTTTCAGGTGGAGCGAGCCGATCTGGGCGCAGCCGGCATCCCGTCGCCAGCCTCACGCAACGTCCGATTTTAGCACGGCAAACGAAGCGCCGGGTGCCCCATCCTAGCCGCAGCTTTATCGCGGCAGGGTGGGGTATCGAGCGAAGCTCGACCGTACTGCTTCACCTATCGAATTTGCCGGGTGCCCCATTCATGTGCGCTTTTGCGCATGAGTGGGATAGACAACCCTACAGAATCTCCGCCACCATCAACTCCCGCAGCGTCTCCCGCCGCCGGGAACCGCCGGAGTCTCTTGTTCAGGCGGGTTGGCGTCTGGTTCTGCCATGGCGGCTACTTCCCTTGGGGCGCGGGAGGGTTAGGGCTCCGGAAGGAAGTCGTGGGGTCGTAGCCGGCGGCCTTCATGCGCTCCAGAGTGAGCGCGCGCGCGGGGGCCAGCAGTTCCTGGGTCTGCTTGTCGGGGAGATTTCGCATCTGCAAAAA
>JBEKWE010000067.1:0-13995 GCA_049513335.1 Acidobacteriaceae bacterium
CCGGTCTATATCATCGCCAGCTCAGGCGGCAAGGAGATCGTCAGCAACCAGCGGAACACGCCGCCCGAAATACTTAACACCGATCTACACCGATGAAACCGATTGACACCAATGTGGATGGAGTTCTGTGATATTTACTTCATTTGAATCGGTGCCTGTCGGTGTAGATCGGTGTTAAGCCTTTTCTTCGTTCGCTGGAGAAATGCGGCCATTGCGCAGCCGGAACCGTTCCCCGCGCCAGACCACCGTATCGGACGCGTAGCTCCAGACCCAGAAGCCCAACCCGCAAAAGTCTCTTAGCGGCAGCAGCCAGATGTCGCGCAGCACCTGGGCATCGCCCAGCACGCCGACGCCCACCGTCAGCGCCACGGCAACCCGCGCCAGCACCACCAGGCTCAGCAGCGAGAAGCTCCACAGCGCAAACCCGCTGGCCACGCAGTTCAGCACAGCCCAGGGAATGCAGTAGGTGATACCCATCCCCAGGTAGCCCCATCGCCGCGCGTCGCGCACGGTGCGCGACCAGCGAATCTGGTGTTCGCAGAAGCCGCGCAGGTTGTAGGAGGGCACCGTGGTCTCCACCACCTCGTCGCACAGCTCGATGCGATAACCGGCGCGCTCGATCCTCACGCCCATCTCAAAGTCGTCGGCCAGCGAGTCGACCAGCGGCTCCAGGCCGCCAGCGCGGGTGAGCGCCTCGCGCGACATGGCAAGGGTTGCACCCAATCCGAAGTGAATCCCTCCCTCCAGCCTGCGCGCCGCCAGAACGCCCGCCATAAAATCGGTTGAGATTGCCAGCGCCTCCAGCCGCGCCCACAGCGTCAATGCTGGGCCGTCTAGTGCGGTCCGCCCCAGAAACAGCGCCGTCACCATCCCCACCGGGGGATCGGCGAAGCGCCCCATCACACGCGTCAGGTACATCGGCGAGACGCGGATGTCGCTGTCGTTGATGAGCACGTAATCGTACTTCGCCTCGCCGAGCATCTGCACCAGAGTGCTCACCTTGCCCGATGTCCCCAGCCGCTCGGGGCACACGATCAGCCGGATCGCGCACTGGGGAAACTCCGCCCGCAGTCGCTCGATCTCTTCCACAGCGGGATCGTCCGCGCTGCTCACCCCAAAGAGAATCTCAAACCGGCCCGCATACTGCTGCCGGCAGTGGCTCGCCAGCCCCTCATACATCCGCGCGTCCACGCCCTTCACCGGCTTCAGGATGGAGACATCCGGCGCAAACCCCGGAGCATTCGCCGCCCCATTCGCGCCGGCGGCGGCAACCCGGCGGCAATCCCGCCCAAACTGCCGCGCGCCCGCCAGCGCCAGCAGCATGTAGACCAGCCCGCCCACCGTCAGCAGAGTTGTAACCATCTCAACCGCCGTCGCCATGCAACCAGTCTACCCAACCGGCATCACAGCAAGTCCTCACGCGCCTGATGCCTATAGACAATTCAAACTATAACGACTATAATTCTGATTGAAATAGATGGAGGCTACCATGGCTGTCTGGCAGGTGCAGGAGGCAAAGACGAAGCTGAGCGAGGTGATCGAAGAGGCTAACAGTAAAGGCCCACAGATCATAACGCGCCACGGCTCGGAACGAGCGGTCATTCTCTCCATCACTGAGTATCGCGCGCTCACCGCGCACAAACCCGACCTGCGCGCGTACCTGCTGGGCGGGCCAAAGGTTGACAGCTTCGATGTGCCACGGGACCGCGACACCGGGCGCGATGTCAGCCTATGAGCGATCCGGTTCAATATCTACTCGACACCAACGTATTGTCCGAGACGAGGAAGAGACACGCCGACGAAAAAGTTCTCGCATTCGTAGCGGAATCCGATCCCTCTACGCTTTACATTAGCGTTCTCACGCTCGGCGAACTGAGAAAGGGCGTCGCGCTTAAGCACCGCTCCGATCCTTCCGCAGCAGAGAGCATCGCGACATGGGTGGACGGCCTGGAGTTCAGCTTCGCTGATCGCATTCTGGGCATCGACGCCGCAACCGCACGGTTATGGGGAGAGCTGTCCGCCGAGCGCCCGCGTCCCGTCATCGACACGCTGCTGGCCGCAACCGCTGTCGTCCATGGGCTGACTTTGGTCACGCGCAACACCAGCGATGTGCAGGACATCGATGTGAAGCTGCACAACCCATTCGCGGAGTGACGGCCCGCTGCAAGCGGAGGGAACTATCCAATTACAGATAACTACTCGTACCTGAGCGCCTCGATGGGGTCGAGGTTGGCGGCCTTCCACGCCGGATAGATGCCAAAGATGAGCCCGATGGCGCACGAGCTGGCAAACGCCGTCGTCATCCACAGGGTTGAGAGCAGAGCTGGCACCCAATGCGCCACGCCAAGCGTGATCAGGCTGCCCAGCGCCATGCCAATCACCCCGCCCACCGCGCACAGCGTAATTGCCTCCAGCGTGAACTGGGCCAGAATTGTCTTCCTGCTCGCGCCGATCGCCTTGCGCACTCCGATCTCGCGCGTGCGCTCGGTCACGCTCATCAGCATGATGTTCATCACTCCGATCCCGCCCACCAGCAGCGCCACGCTCGACACCGAGAACAGCAGCAGGAACAGCCCGCCCGTAATCTCGTCCCACAGACGCGTGATGACATCCGTTCCAAAGATCGCGAAGTTGTCCGGTTTTTCATTCAGCACCTTGCGCCGCCGGCGCAGCAGCTCCGTCAGCTCGTCCACCACCGTCAGCCGGTTCTTGGGGTCGTCGTACTTCAGCGTGATCCAGTAGTCCAGCTCCTCGGGATGCATGTAGTGGAAAGTTGTGACGGGGAAGAACGCCTGGTTGTCGTCCGGGTTCTTGCCACCGCCGAAGGCCTGCTTCTCCTTCTCCAGCACCCCCACCACGGTGAACAGCATTCCCGCAGCTTCCACCTCGCGGCCAATGGCGCTCTGCCCGGGGAACAGATGATCTGCGGTGTCGTAGCCCAGCACGGTCACCTTGGCCGCCCGCTCCTGGTCGCCTTCGTTGATGAACCGCCCATCCAGCATGTCCAGATCGGAGACATCCTTCTCTTCATCGGAGACCCCGGTCAGGATCGTGTTCTGCATGTTCTTGCCGCCGCCCTTGATCGCGGTCACACCGCTGCGCCCGGGAGCGTTGTTGTCGGTATACTGCAGCGCCGGCGACACGGCCACCACATGGGGCAGGGTCCGCATAGCAATCGCATCGTCGTAGGTCAACTGCTTGCGCGTCAGCATCTCGGTGGTCGGCCGTCCGGAAAACGCCGGGAAGCGGTATATAAACAGCACATTCGAGCCCAGCGACTGCACCAGCCCCTCCACGCTCGAGTTCAACCCATTCACAACCGACGAGATGGTAATCACCGTCATTACGCCGATCACGATGCCCAGGATGGTCAACCCGCTGCGCAGTTTGTTGGCGCGCAGCGTGCCCAGGGCCATCGTCACCGTCTCTTTGAAGTCGCCGATCCGCATCTCAGTTTGCCTTTACTCACAACTTACAACTAACAACTCACAACTGCCTTAAAGCTCCGCCCGCAACGCCACAATCGGGTCCAGGTTGGCCGCCTTGCGCGCCGGATACACCCCGAAGAAGATCCCCACCGAGGCCGCCAACGCCAGCCCCAGCAGCACGCTCCACAGCGCAATGGTCGATGGGAACCCAAGCAGCAGGGTCACCCCCTGCGCCACCGCGATCCCGAGCAGCACGCCGAAGAACCCGCCCACCAGCGCCAGCGCGGAGGACTCCACCAGAAACTGCAGCATAATGTCGTTGCCGCGCGCGCCCAGCGACTTGCGGATCCCAATCTCTCGCGTCCGCTCGGTCACGCTGGCCAGCATCATGTTCATAATCACGATGCCGCCCACCACCAGCGAGATCAGCGCAATCGCCCCCACCACCGCACCAAACCAATCCGCCACCTTGGAGAAAAATCCCACCAGCGTATTGTTGACGTCCAGCTCAAACGAGTCCTCCGCGCCCGGCGCGTCGTGCCGCCTGGAGCGCATCAGCACCCGCACCTCGTCGCCCGCCGCCTCCAGCACCGGCCCCGCCGACCCCGCCTTCACATAGATGGTCAGCGACTTCATGGTCCCGTAGGTCTTCTGATACGCCGTCAGAGGCACCGCAACCCAGTTGTCCTGGCTCATTCCGAAGGTGCTGCCCTGCTTCTCCGCCACGCCCACTACCGTGTACGGCATCCCATCCACGCGCAGTTCCAGGCCCAGCGGATTGATCCCGGGAAACAAGTTGTCGCGAATGTCCGTCCCGATGATCGCCACCTTCGCCGCGTGCTCCTCATCGACCGCCGTAAATCCCCGCCCCTGAGCTATGTCCAGGTTCTGCAGCATCGGCATCTGCCAGGTGAACCCGCGAATCGTGGAGTCGGTCACCGAGTTTGTCCCTCGCACCACCTTGGCCACGGTCGACTGCGCCGCCCCCATCCCGGTGCAGCGCGTGCAGTTGTCGCGCACATACAAGTAGTCGTCGTAGAGGATGTTCTTCCGCCTCTGCAACCGCTCGTACTGGTCCGCGTCGAAGATGAGCGACGGCATCCGCGACACCGTGAAGACGTCCGCGCCATAGCGCGTGAACTTGGTGGTGATGTATGTGTTGGCGCCGTTGATCAGGGTCACCACCGCAATGATGCTGGCCACGCTGATGGTGACGCCCAGCAGGGTCAGCACCGTGCGCAGCTTGTTCTGCCACAGGGACTGCAACGCCAGCTTGATCGCCTCTCGGAATTCCATCGCTCTTGCTTGATTGTACGCACCCGCCGCGCCGTCAGTTCACCCCAACAGCCTGTCGCAGAATCCTATTGACACTAAGACGCTCTTAGTACTACATTGTAGTTCATATGAATCCCGAACGTACTCTCGGCGAATTCGAGCAGATCGTACTGCTCGCTGTGCTGCGCCTGGGCGACCAGGCCTACGGCGTCACCATTCTGGACGAGATTGCCGCCAAGACTGGCCGCAACCCCGCTCCCGGCGCGCTATACACCACCCTGCACCGCATGGAGGACAAGGGGCTGGTCACCTTCCGCGACGGCAGCCCCACGCCCGAGCGCGGAGGCCGCGCCAAGCGCTTCGTCCAGGTCACCCGCGAAGGCCGCAACGCCCTGGCCAGCGCGCAGTCGGCCTATCGAAGCCTGCTGCAGGGGCTGGATCTGCTCGACGCAAAACTCTTCGGAGGCGCAAATGCCTAAGACGCCAATCGCAGAGTGGCTTCTCGCCCGCATCACAGACCCCACACGCGCCGCTGCGATCATGGGCGACCTGACGGAGATGGCGGGGACACGTGGACTCCTATGGTTCTGGACTGCCTACGCCCGCACGCTCATCTCCCTCGGCTGGCGCACGCCTGTCGCCCTCCTCGTTACATATGCGTATCTCCACTCAATCTGGGTTCTAAGAACCATTCAGTCGTCGATGCATTGGCTATTTCGCTGGGTTCCGTATGCCCACCCGGCATACCAGCCGCCCGTCTGGTGGTTCTATCTCCGGCCCCTGTGGAGCCTTCTCACAGGACTCTACTTCCTGGCCCCGTTCTTGCTGGTTCGTTTCGGCCTGCGCGACCGCTTGACCCGCCTGGCGTCTGCGTTGCTCCTGCTGGTACTGACGGGTTACAGTAATCGGCTTTTGCTGGATATACCGGTTGAAGCCCTTACGGCGGTCGCTGTCTTCGTGGCGTTATGCCTGAGGGCGTGGCGCCGCCCGATGGTCGTGCTGGCGCTGTGTCTAGCGCCCCGGTTGGCGCTTCTTGAGGCGTCTCCCTATATCGATCAGTACCGCCACCGGGCACTCTTCCACTCCCTCTGGTGGATTGAGCTTGTGTTAATGCCCATTGCAACCGCTCTGCTGTGCCTATGGCTTTATCGACGGATGCTTCGCTCTCCCGCAGCGGTGGTTGCCTGAGGCGAGGAAAGACTCGCATCGCATTACCTTGAGATCGGAGATACAGATGCCCCCAGTCGCAGCCCGCAGGACCCAACCCACAGAATGGCTTCTCACCCGCATCGCCGGCCCATCTCGCGCCATGAAATGCTCCCGGAAATCTCTGCTTCTCACCGCTGCATCCATCGCCCTCGCCTCTCCGATGCTGTTCGCCCAGAGCAGCCCCGCGCCCGCCGTAGAGTCGTCTCCAACTCCAACGGCGAGCGCAACCGCTGCACCTGCGTTCGATGTGGCCACGATCAAGCCACTTCCACCAGACGGGCGGCCTACCCAAGACTGGGTGGGCACGCGGTACCATCCGGATGGCATTGAGTTTGCCTCGCTGGCGTTGCCGGAGTTGCTCTGCGTCGCCTATGGCTATAAGAGCATCCGGTTCGACGGGCAGGTCACCGGGCTTCCCGACTGGGCGGTTAACCAGAAGTGGTAATAATATACTTGACTAATGACGAATCTTTCTGTATTCTGGGTTTGTTATGGAAAACGAACTCAAAACCCTTTCCGATGCAATCAGATACTTCTCCGATGAGCAGGTCTGCATTGATACTGTGGCCGATATGCGCTGGCCTCGTGGCCCTGTGTGCCCCGCTTGCGTTGCCCATGAGTCTCGCCAGCACTGGTTGAAGAATCAGAAGCGTTGGCAGTGCCGGGAGTGCGGCAAGCAATACTCCGTCAAGGTCAATACCATCTTCGAGGATTCAGCCGTCAAGCTGGACAAGTGGCTCACTGCAATGTGGCTTCTGGCGAACTGCAAAAACGGCATTTCTTCGTATGAGATTGCGCGGTCTGTTGGCGTGACTCAGAAGTCCGCATGGTTCATGCTGCAACGCATCCGCCTTGCCATGAAGAACCAATCCGTCCTCAAACTCGGATCGGGCGGCGCGCCTGTCGAGATGGATGAGACTTTCATCGGCGGTAAAGTTGGCAACATGCACAAGGCGAAGCGGGCAACCCTCGGAGGAAAGAAGCGTGGCGTTATGGGCAAGGCCATTGTGGTTGGGATGTTGGAGCGCAAAGGCCGCGTCAAGGCCGAGATTGTCATGGAGCGCACCCAACCCATCCTCCGGTCCGTGGCAAACAAGCACCTCGCCCCTGGAACTTCGCTTGTGACCGATGAATGGGGCGGATACGCGGGAATCAACTTTGAACACGCGGTCGTCAATCATGCCGTGGAATATGTGAACGGGCAAGTTCACACTCAGGGAATCGAAAACTTCTGGAGCCTCTTGAAGCGGTCTCTCGGAGGAACCTATATCAGCGTGGAGCCTTTCCACCTCGACCGCTATGTGGACGAGCAAGCATTCCGCTACAACAACAGGGCGACCGCAGACAATCCGGTATCCGATGCAGACCGCTTTGCGATGGTTCTCTCGCAGATTTCAGGCCGTAGACTGACCTATGCAGAACTGACCGGCAAGGTGGGCGATCCGCAAGTCTAACCTTGCTTGGATGGTTCGCCAGAAACGCGGGAAACGTGGCCTCTAGCCCGCTTCTCGCGCTTTTCCATTGCTATTCGCGCCTGTAGCTCAGATTTCGATACACTGAGAACCTTCCCCAATAGGCTCTCGAAAGCCTTGTATTCATCGGACTGTGGTTTCGGTCGCATGGAGAGATTATATGCCGATTTTCCTATTCAAGGGGCGTATCTTACCTGAGTTCGCAGACCTTAGCATCTGGAATGTCCCCACGGTACATTTTTCGGAACTTCCGCACCTACCAGATCTTCCGGATGGCTTTACTGGTGAGTTCACCATCGCTATCAATCATTCACTCATTGATCTGATCTGTGTCGTAGAACAGAAATCCGTTTCTCTTTCTCGAATACATAATCGAGCGATTGCGTATCTGCGTGCTTTCGTTGACCTGAACTGTTTTGCCACGGGCGCACCTTTATACGTCATCCTCGATACGGCAATCGGCCCAGACGGTGTGGCACAATCACTCCGCGCCATACATCCCACGCTCGGTGAACTATGCACAGTGACAAGCCAAAACCCTGTGACCTCTGGAGCCATTGGCTTTGATGCGCTAGACACCATCATTAGAGAGCCAGGGATGTTCCTCGCTCTTCGAGATTTAGTTTCCGCACTTAGCGATGCAGAGCTGGCCGCCGTTCATTGCGCTCGGGCGGTAGAAGGATTACGGAACCTGATGGTTCCCAATGAGCCAGACCGAGGGAAAGCGTGGGGGTTATTTCAAGAGAATCTCAATCTTGACCAAGCCTACAGAGGCTACATTATTGGACTCTCTGTGGGCCCCCGGCACGGGGACAGAACACGATGGATTACAGGTGCCGAGGTTGATGAAATCCTCAAGCGTTCTTGGATAATCATGAACAGATTCATGGTATTTAGGAAACGGGGAAGTAAGCCACTACTTGCTCCCGAATTTGACTTGTTGACTGGATGATCTCCACTCTTCGACCATAGAAGACCACACCTGTGCAGCGTCCTCCGCCCAAGCTGCATCTTGTGCCGCCCGAAGCATATTGTCTGTGGGCACACGGGGAACCAGAACCATTTCGCACTGCCCTGTCACGGCATCTTCGAGTTTGTCATTTGAGGGTAACATTAGTCAAGTATGTTATTACCCCAGAAGTATGACATCGTAGCCAAGATGAGTGCCGAGGATATCACCACTTTCCAGAAGCTGAACGACGACGAGAAAGAGCAGTGGATCGAGGCGATGCTACAGTCGCTGTTGGCAGAGCGTTTTTCTCTCAAACTCCACCATGGGACCAAGCAGGTTCCCGTCTACGAGATGGTCGTCGCCAAAGGCGGTATCAAGATGAAAGACTCAGCGACCGACACAGCGCCGCCGCAACTGGGCAAAGGGGAGGATGGCAAACCGCTTTCCACCCTCCATAGCTTGCACTACACGACCATCCTGCAGGCTTTTTCGATGGCAGCCCTTGCCGTCCAGCTTTCGGCCGCCCCGGCAGCTCAGATCGGCCGGCCGGTGCTGGACAAAACAGGATTGACTGGCAGGTATAATTTCACGCTGGACTGGTCGATCTATTCAGCAAGCGCGGCAGCCGGGAACTCGCCCACAAATGACGCACCCTCCATCTTTACGGCATTGGGAGAGATTGGATTGAAACTCCAGCCAGCAACGGGTAGCTACGAAACCATCGTTGTCGACCACGTCGAGAAGCCTACAGAGAATTAGCCGTCGCATAACAACTTCACCGACAACCCGCCTCCCGCGATACACTTACAAAGCAGGCGGCTGGATGATCGCCGCCTCCCGCGCCCGGTCGAACCAGGCCAGCGTGTCGGGAGGGGGAGGAAAGTCCGGACTCCGCAGGGCAGTGTGCCGGATAACGTCCGGGATTTGCGCTTCAAGGCGCAAAGACGGCCAGTGCAACAGAAAATATACCGCCGGCGGCTGCGCAAGCGACCGCAGGTAAGGGTGAAAAGGTGCGGTAAGAGCGCACCGGACGGCCAGCAATGGACGCCGCACGGTAAACCCCACACGGAGCAAGACCAAATAGGCAGGGACGGCGCCCGCACTCTCCAGCGGGCACCGGCGTATCGGCCCGATGCGCTCAGGCAGGAGAGCTTGGTTTGGCTTCGGCCAGGCTGCCGGAACTTGCGGGTAGGTTGCTGGAGCGGCGCGGTAACGCGTCGCCTAGAGGAATGATCGTCTAGAACAGAATCCGGCTTACGGGCCGCCTGCAAGGGACGTGGCCCCGCTCTCCGAAAGGTCTGCGGGGCCACCAACGTTCTGGACGCCCTCATCTCGCCTCACGCCATTCGCCCATTCTGCGAATACTCATCGACGGGCGCACGCTTGCCCCATAGAATTATCCGTAAGCATGACACCCGCGATCGATACAACCGCTCTGACCCGCCGCTTCGGCGAGTTCACTGCCGTGGACAATGTGAATCTCACCGTGGAGGCCGGACAGTTCTTCGGCTTTCTCGGGCCCAACGGCGCCGGCAAGTCCACCACCATCAAGATGCTGACCGGCCTGCTTGCGCCCACTTCCGGCACCATCCGCATCCTCGGCCAGGACCTCACCCAGAACTCCGCGGAGCTGAAGCGGCAGATCGGCGTGGTCCCGGAGGGCATGGCGCTGTTCGGACGCCTGACCGCGAACGAATATCTGCGCTTCGTGGGCCGCATGTACGGCCTCGACGCCGCCACCAGCCTGCAGCGCACCCAGGAGCTGCTCGAATTCATGAGCCTCGCCGACGAGCAGAAGAAGCTGATCACCGACTTCTCCCACGGCATGCAAAAAAAACTGGCTCTGGCCGCAGCGGTCATTCATGGCCCCAGGATTCTCTTCCTCGACGAGCCGTTTGAAGGCGTCGACGCCATCGCCGCGGGCACGCTGAAGTCGATGTTGCAGCGGATGACCGCGCGCGGCGCGACCATCTTCCTCACCTCGCATGTGCTGGAGATCGTCGAGCGCCTGTGCACGCACATTGGCATCATTCACCGCGGCCAGCTCGTCGCTCAGGGTTCGATTGACGAGCTTCGCGCCGGAGTTCGGCGCACTGCATCGCCGCAGATCTCCGGTGAAGAGGCGCAGCCGAGTGGCGCAGCCGACCTGACCCTGGAGCAGATCTTCCTGGAGATCGTGGGCACCGACCGCGACGGCAATCTCGCCGCGACTCCGCCGGAGCAGGAGATATCGTGGCTCAGCTAGACGATCTCCCCGCATCGGCGCCTTCTCCCGGCCCCGCGCCATCTTCTCGCGCCATTCCAGCGACGGCGCAGCTTCTGGCGATCGCCTGGCTGCGCTGGCGGATCTTCGCCAACGGCTTTCGCCGCCAGGCCGGCCCGGGCAAGATCGCCGGACTGGTCGTCTCCATCATCCTGCGGATCATCCTCTGGCCCATCTTCGCGATAATGGCGCTCGGTCCCGCCGTCGGAGCCGGCCTCCTGGCCTGGCTGGCAGTCTCCGACCAACATCTGCAGAGGCTGACTCCGCTGTTCGCGGGCATCGCGATCCTGTGGCAGTTCATCGCCATTAACGGTACCGGCATGGCGGCCACGGTATCCAGCTTCGACCCAGCCTCGCTGCTTCGTTTTCCTCTGCGGTTTGGCCGCTATCTGGTGCTGCGCCTGCTGCTGGGACTGCTGACCGCCAGCACCATCATCGGCTGCCTCGCGCTGCTGGCTGCATTCATCGGGATCGCGGTCGCGGACTTTTCGCTGGCGCCGGCCGCCCTCATCGTTCTCGCCACCTATGCCGCGATGAACATCTTCTTTTCGCGCATGATCGCGATCTGGATGGAACGCTGGCTCTCCACGCGCCGCGCCCGCGAGATCTTCGGCGCTGCGATGGGGCTCTTCTTCGTCGCGGTACAGGTCGTGAACTTCCGCATTCGCGCATTGCACCCACACCGGGCAAGCAGCAGTTGGCTGCTTAACTTTCTGCATGGGACCAATCAATTCCTGGGCTGGTTGCCACCCGGCTTCGCGACCAACTCCATCCTGCCGACCGGACATCCGCTGGCGCGGCTGGCGCAATTCGCCGCGCTGCTGGTGTGGACGGCACTTTTTTTCACTGCCTTCGCTTTCCGCCTGCACAAGCAGTTCCTCGGCGAGTACCTCAGCGAAGGCGCGCCGCGCAGCAGACCCTCCGTTTCTATCTCCAGCCCGAGGACTCTCGCGCAACCGCCATCCGCCGTCGCACCGCCGGAACAACCGGCGCGCGTGCTCCTGTCGCCCAGCATCGCAGCGTGCCTGCGCAAGGAGTGGATCTATCTGCGCGGCAATAGCAATCAGCTGATGAGCCTGCTGATGCCGCTGATCTTCGTCGCCATCTTCAGCAAGGGAATACTCACTCACCATCCGTCGTATCTTCTCAGCGGAGCGATTGGCTACTCTCTGTTCGGGCTGCTTGCCGCGCTGTACAACATCTTCGGCGCCGACGGCACGGGCGTGCAGCTCTATCTGCTCGCACCCGTCCCCCTGCGCGATGTCATCCTGGCCAAGAACATCGCCAGCCTGGCGCTGCTGCTACTGGAAGCGGCGCTCGCCTGGTGCGTCGTCCTGGCGCTCGCCAGCGCCCCCATTCCGCTGTCAAACCAGATCTCCGCCGCGTTCTGGATCATCTTCATCCTCTTCGCCAACCTCACCCTCGGCACCTTGCGTTCCATTCAGTCGCCGCGCAAGATCGCGCCCGGCCAGGCGCGCAAGATGCGTCCCGCCTCGGCCAGCCGGACCAGCGGCCTGCTCGTCCTTGCGGTCCTCTTCGGAAGCATTCTTCTCCAGGTCCCGGTTACGCTTCTGTGCAGCTACTTCGACAATCCATGGCTGGGTGCCTGGGTCTTCGCTCCCCTCGCCGCCGCCGCAGTCGGGGCATACGCCCTGCTGCTGCGCCATGCCGACAGGCTGGTCCTCACCCATCGCGACCAGTTCGCTGAAGAGTTGTGCGGCGCCTGATTGCGATCCAGGAGAGACTAGTGGCCCCGCACCCGGTTTGGCTTGCATCCATGCAGGAGTCTTGGAGTACTCTTAATTACTGGTTCTAGATGAATCGCGTCTGCTGTGAAAGGAAGTAAATTGAGCAAACTGGAAGGAATCTTTACTCCGCTTCTGGTGCCGTTGGACGAAAACAGCCAGATTAATGAGGCGGAATTTCGCCGCTTCGTCTCCTGGCTGATCGAGAAGGGCGTGCATGGTCTATATCCCAACGGGTCCACCGGCGAGTTTACGCGCTTCACCCCGACCGAGCGCCGCCGCATCGTGCACATCGTCTCCGAAGAGTGTGCCGGCCGCGTTCCCATCCTGGCCGGCGCCGCCGAAGCCAACGTCAAGGAGACGCTCTTTGCCTGCCAGGCCTACGCAGACATGGGCGTGCGCGCCGTCGCCATTGTTGCGCCATACTACTACAAGCTGGCGCCGGAGTCGGTGTTCGCGTACTTCGCGGAGATTGCGCGCAACTCGCCCATCGACCTGACGCTCTACAACATCCCGGCCTTCGCCAGCCCCATCGACGTCACCACCATCCGCCGCCTGGCCGACGAGTTCCCGCGCGTCATCGGCATCAAGGACTCCTCCGGCGATCTGGCCTTCATGATGCGCATGATCGCGGCCATCCGCCCCAACCGCCCCGACTTCACCTTCCTCACCGGATGGGAGGCCGTGCTCATCCCCATGCTGATGATCGGCTGCGACGGCGGAACGCACGCCTCGTCGAACGTCGTCCCGGAGATTACGCGCAGGATGTACGACATGTATCGCGCGGGCGACACCGCGGGGGCGATGCAGTGGCAGTACCGCATCCTCGAACTCTTCGACGTGATGCTCAATCTCCCCTTCGAGTTCCCCGACGGCTTCCGTGCCGCGGCCGCGTTGCGCGGCTTCCACTTCGGCCACACCCGGCTGCCCCAGACTGGCGCGCAGCACTCCCAGCACAAGGTCCTGAGCGACGTGATGCAGTGCATCCTGTCCGACTTCGAGCTGGTAAACCCGCCGGCCTCAGGATGCCCGGTGCGCACCGGAGATCTCGCGCACGACAAACTGGAGCAGATCGTCTACAAGGTGGTGCATGAGATCAAGAATCGGGGCCTGTTCTGATTGAAGCGATGGCCATCCTCGAGATCGGCGGCTGGTCGCCGGCCATGGTCGTGCTCGACGCCATGGAGAAGACCGCCCGCGTCCGCGTGCTGCAGACGGAGCTGAACGACGCTCCCGGAGTATGCATCAAGCTCGCCGGGCGCATCGGCGACATCCAGTCCGCCGCGCACGCCGCGGAAGCTGCCGCGCAGGCCATGCAGGTCCCCATCCTCGCGCACGTCATCCCGCAGCCGGCGGAGGGCTCCCGCGCCGCCTGGGAGGCCGCGCCCGACTTCAACCCACTCATCGAACAGCCGTCAGTCCAGAGACCGGAGAACACCATGAACGACCAAGCCAGCTTTGCCGTGGGACTCATCGAGACCCAGGGATTCACCGCCGCCTTCGAAGCCATCGACACCGCACTGAAGACCGCCAACGTCGAGGTGCTGGCCCGCGAGAAGCTGGGCGGCGGCTATATCACCATCATCATCAAGGGCGACGTCGCCGCGGTCCGCGCCGCCATCGACGCCGGCAAGGCCCACGTGGAGGGCCT
>JBEKWE010000068.1:0-13933 GCA_049513335.1 Acidobacteriaceae bacterium
CCCTCGCGCTCGTAGTCCATGATCTGCCCGCTGACCCACGCGGCCTGTTTGGCGCTGATGCCCACCTGCTTGCCCCATTGCCGCGCGCGGTTGAAGTAGTACGCCGAGACCTGCGTCTTCAGCGGGTCGGTGTTGTGGTCGGTGTTCATGTCGAACCACAGCATGTCCGGCTGGTACTTGTCGATCGTCTCGATCCTCTTCGCCACCCAGTCGTGCATGAACTTGATGCGCGCCGCATTGCTCTTGTCCGCGACGTTGTAGAAGGCGGCCCACTTGGGGTCGTACTCATCGCTGCCGGCAAGAGCGGGGATAAAGACGAAGTGGAAGAAGGAGTGGTCGGAGATTCCCGTCTTGAGTCCCACCTTGCGCACCGCCTTGATGAGATCGCCGTCCAGGTCGCGGTGCGGCCCATAGTTCACGGCGTTGTATGGATTGATGGCGCTGTCCCAGTTGGAGAATCCGTCGTGATGCTCGCCCGGCGCCAGGACGTACTTTGCCCCGGCGCTCATGAAGAGCTGCGCCCACGCGTCGGGGTCCCACTTGGCCGCCGTGTACATGGGCAGAAAGTCCTTGTAGCCGAACTTGGTGGGCGGGCCGTAGTGCTCGGTGTGCCACTGCATCACGTCCTTGTTGCCGCCGTACATGTAGCGGACATACCACTCGCTCGCATGCGCGGGCACGGAGTAGATGCCCCAGTGCATCATGATGCCGAACTTGGCGTCGCGGAACCAGTCGGGGTCCTTATAGTTCTGCTGGATGGACTCCCACGTCGGCTGAAAGGGCCCAGCCGGAAGCGCGGGCAGGTTGGCCAGCGCTGCGGCAATCAGCTCCGGCGAATCGTGGCCCGACCATTGCGCCGCAGGGTCGTTTGAAACTGGAGTAGCAGCAGCGGGCTTGGCGGGCACTCCCTCCGGGGCGACGGCACCGGGCTCTTCCACCTGCGGCGGCGGGTTCTGGGCCAGCAGTGCCGTGGCGCCTTGCGCGTGTGCCCGTGCCAGACCTGCCGCAACCGCGGAAGCTGCCGTCATCTTTGTGAAATCCCTCCGCGTGAATGTGCGTATCATCTTCGAATCCCCCCGACGAACTGAAAGCCAACCCCCAACAAGCTAACAGTTAGTACCGTTGGCTGGCCATCAAGATTGCGTCGGGTGCAGTTCAATACCACCGATTGCAGACGTGCAAGCCGCCCTACCTGGCACGGTCAATTGTCGCGCAATCGCCGAATCATGACCTGACGGGAAGCACGGGGCCAGCGCCGGCAGCTCAGTTCAAACACCGTATTGACTCATGTGCTTCTAGCGCCTGGGGAGCGGCAGGTCGACGGAACCCATGCGGCCGCTGGCGGAGTCGCGGACGATGAAGCGCAGCCTGGCGGACCCACGCGAAGGCACGGCGGTAAAAGCGAAGTCGGCCATTCTGGCGGGGTCATGCAAATCCACTCCTGGCTTTGCATTGGCCTTCATTCCATGCAGGGTGTGGCCGAGCATCTTGTTCCTGGCATTGAGCGAGACCGCCATGATGTAGACCGAGGCGGTCGCGCCGCCGTCGTCCAGTGGCCTCCAGGTGAGGGCATCCACGGCAACGCGGACGTGATAGTCGTTGGCGGAGGCGCCAGCGGAGACGTTCGGTTCGACGGCGACATGAAGACCGTTGAGCGGCACTGCGCTCTGGGCGGCAGTGGTGAGGTCGTAGGCAGCGGTGGCGGCAGACTTCTGCTGCTGGGTCTGCCCCGGGTAGTAGCCGCTGCGCGTGGCGGCGGTGAGGCCGGGGCGCAGGCAGACGACGCGGACCTTGCGGTACTGCGCAGCCGCCTGGCTGGCGGAGCTGGGCGTATAGGAGAGGGTATAGAAGTTGGCACCGAGATCGACGGACGCAGCGATCTGCTGCGCGATGTCATTCCTGCCGCGGATGACGCGACCGCCGGTCATCGGGCCCAGGCGATCGAAGTCGTCGCTGGCGTTGAAGGGGTCAAAGTTGCCGAAGAGCGCGTCTCCGGCGGCCTCGGCGAACTGCAACTGCGTGGAGCCGGTGATCTCGGTGACGCCCGCGGCGGAGCTGGAAGGATCGATGGCGTAGAGCGTGATGTGGGTATCGAGCAGAACGTCGGTGACGTGCTGCAGCGTGTCCTTCACCTCCTGCGCGTCGTCGCGGTCGATGGTGGCGGGGTCGATGGTGGGAAAGCCGCCGCCGACCCAGATGAGGTTCTTGCGGCCGGGGATGCGGGCGTAGCTCTGGGCCATCTCTTCGAGCGCGCGCAGGCTTTGGTCGAGGCGCTCGACCGGGCCGTACTCGGTCTTGCCGTTTATCTCGAGCTTCCAGGCGTACTCGGCGGGAGCGGCGGTGAGCGCGCGCAGCAGGGCGTCGCGATCGCGCGTGAACGCCTGCTGCAGCTTGAAGTGGTTGTCGTAGACGCTGAGCAGCGTGGCCGGCTGCGGCAGAAGCGCAGGCTGGGCGGCGAGGTAGTCGTGCAGGCAGCGGCGAGCAAAGGAGCTGTCGGCAAAGTGCGTGTTGAGCTGGTCGAGCACAAGGATGTTGACCGGCGAGCGTCCGAAGCTGGCGGGCTGCGCGGGATCGAAGACGGCAGACGCGCCCTCGGCATTCGAGGATGGCGGCAGAGCGTGGGCGGAGGGCGGCTCGAGCGAACGAATGCGCTGCTGCCTGTCGTCTTCAAAGACCTGAAAGTCTTTGACGGTGAGGCCGTCGACGGGCCTGCCGGAGTTGTCCGTAACGACGACGTCGAGCACCACCAGGCGCGCATTGACGCTGAGCGAAGAGGCGCGGGCCGGCGAACCGGAGACCGAGGCCTCGGTCTGAATGGGAGAGGCCTGCGCGCGCAGCAGTGGCGTAACGCGAACAGGCGCAACGATTGCCAGCAGCACGACTGCCAGAGGCCAGCAGAGGCACCGGCGAATGGAGAACAACATCAGCAAGTTCTTTTCCTTCCCAGGGCCGAGTCGGCCTGCCCAATCTCTTCGTCTCTTCCCATCGCATGCTGGAGTCGCATTGTGCAAGCCGCCCATGTTGTCCCAAAAACCGTCGTGGGCGCGTACCATCGCGATATGATCCATTCTAATGAAATGAACCCGGCAAAGATTGAGCGAACGGCGCGGATATGGAAGCTGGTACGCAGTGTAGTGGCATGTGCGCTGCTGTTGTGCGCCGCGGCCCCGCAGTGCCACGCGTGGGGACGCGAGGGGCACCGGCTGACCGCGCTGGTGGCCGAACAGTATCTGACCCCCGAGACGAAGGCGCAGGTCGCCGAGCTGCTGCACGCCGATTCGCGGAGCAGCGAGACGCTGGCCGACGTTGCACCGTGGGCCGACAGCTATCGCGTGGACCATCCGGAGACAACCAAGTGGCACTACGTGGACATCCCCAAGTCCGCGGCCAGCTTCGACCGCAACCGCGACTGCCCGCTGTCGGAGAGCGACCCGAAGTCGCCCTGGCGCGACTGTGTGACCGATCGCATCCTGTACTTCGAAGGCAGGCTGGGCGACACGTCGCTGAGCATGGAGCAGCGGGCGATCGCGCTCAAGTTCCTGGTTCACTTTATCGGCGACATCCATCAGCCGTTTCATGCCTTGGGCGATGAGCGCGGAGGCAACGACATTATCGTGTACTTTCTGGGCTCCAGCACATGCGGCGACTACCACTGCAACCTGCATGGCGTGTGGGACGACTCGATCATCGAGGAGCAGGGGCTGAGCGAGAAGAAGTACACCGACAGGCTGCTGCAGGAGATCAAGGACAACAACTGGGAGCGGCTCTCCGGCGGCGAGCCGACGACGTGGGCCAATATTTCGCACCAGTACGCGGTGCAGGCCCTGGTCCCGAACGGCGCCTTGCTGACGCATGAATATGTTGCGGAAGAGTCGAAGATCGTGGATGCGCAACTGGCACTGGGCGGTCTGCGGCTGGCGCGCGTGCTCAATCGGATTCTGGGCACGCCGGATGCGCCAGCGACGCAGCCTGGACGCGCTCCGCTGCCCAAGGCGGACCCGACGAATCGGCCCGCGGCGGTCCCGGCTGCGCAGCCGTAGCCGGCAAGGAGCTCCAGCAAAAATGAGGGGCGGCCGCAGCGGGCCGCCCTTCATCGTCAGTGCGTGAGATTTGCGACTAGAAATGCAATCGCGCAGCCACCTGCACCTGGCGCGGGCTATAGGTGTAGTTGCTGTTGGAGTTGGTGTAATCGCCGTAGTTGTTGTACGTCGTCAGAGTGGTTCCGCTGAGCGTGTATGCCTCATCGGTGAGTCCGGTGATGTTCTGGTGGTTGGCCACGTTGAATATCTCCGCGAAGACCTCGAAGCGCGCGTTTTCGAAGCGCGCAGCGTGGATGTAGAAGTTCTTGCCAACACGCACGTCGATGACCACGGTCCTGGGGAAGTTGGAGCTGTCGCGCTGAATCCAGGGCAGGCGGTCCGCGCTCGACCCAGAGCCGTTCAAGCCTTTATACGCGGCATTCACCGCGCAGGTGGTGGCCGTTCCAGTGGGGACGCAGCCGTCGGTGCCACTCGGCACAGTGAGGCCGGAGACCGATCCGCTGACGTAGGGCGTGAAGGGCAGGCCGGTCTGCGCCTGGATCAGCGGAGCGATGCGCCAGCCGCCGAGGGCGTAGTCCTTGATGCCATGGAAGTGGGTCTGCGGCTCGAAGATAACGGCCCCGACAACTCGATGGCGAATGTCCTCGGCGCCGTTGCCGTACTCCGCTTGCGGGTTGGTTGGATCCAGCATGCTGTAGCTGGGCACTACCGTGGACTGATAGGGATTGTCGTCCAAGGTATGCGACCAGGTATAGTTCGCCATAAACGATAAGCCATGCTCGTAGCGATGGTTGACCTGGAGCCCCAACGCGTTGTAGTTGGAGTTGACGTTGCTCCTGACATCCAGGATCTCGCCATAGGCCGGGTTCGGTCGAGTCGAAGCAGCGACGCCCGCGGGCTGCAGAAAGACCTTAGTGGTGTAGGTCTGTCCCGCATGCAGCGGAGGCGCAGCCCCGCCATGAGGCAGCGTGACGTACCCGCTCACCGGAGGTTGCGGATAGTTGGCGAAGCTCGCTTCCGCTGTGGTGCTGATCGGATACGAGGTAGCAGTCGTGGTAGAGGTGGTTGGATTGGCAACGGTGAAGGCGTAGTTGTAGGTTGCACCGGCATTGAAGTTGGTGTCGATGGCGCTGGGAAGCTCGCGGCCGTACGACCCCATATAGGTGATCCCAAACGTCGTGTTATGTCCAAGATTGCGTTCGAGGGCGAGGTCGACCTCATGCACCTGGGGGTTCTGCATGTGGGGATCGAGATACGCAACCGTGGATGACGGAGCCTTGACACTGCCGGCAGCGAGGGAACTCAGTCCGGTCGTCTGACTTCCCGCGAGGCACTGGTAGACCTGCGTAACGGAGGTTGCAATGGCCGGGAAGACTGGACCGCAATTGGCCTCATAGAAGGAATTGGTAAGGCTGATCTCCCCATTGGTTGCGCCAGATTCCAAGTATGTCTGAAGGATGTTCGAGTTGACGATGCGCCCGAAGAACATGCCATAGCCGCCGCGCAGGATGGTCTTGCCATCGCCGAACATGTTCCAGTTGAAGCCAAACCGGGGAGCGAGGTTGTTGCGATCGTTCGGCTTATCGGCAGTCTGTGGCAGGGCGACGTTGGCCGGGGTGATCGAGGTAGCCAGACTGGTCGAAGCGAAGGCTGCCACCAGAGCAGGATTTCCGGTGTTCGGGTACGGGTTGGGCGGGACGTACTCATACTCGTAGCGCAGGCCGAGGGTCAGAGTGAGGTTCGGCGTGATGCGCCAGTCGTCGGTGGCGTAACCGGCATACTCGCGCGTCGCAATCTCCGCTGCCGGATTGCCGAAGCCCTGATCGAAGCTGTAGTAGAGCTGCGGGTAGCTTGACCCGCCGACACCCGTGACGGCGTTCAGGTAGTCGGCGATGAAGGTGTAGGAATAGTCGTAGCTGTAGCTGCCATTGCCGTTGTAGAGGTTGTTGACGTAATCGGAGACGCGGTTGAACTCCAAGCCGGCCCTCGAAACGTGCAGGCCGTGGCTCCAGGTCATGCCATCGAGCAGTTGCAGCCGGCGTTCATCGGGGTCCGCGAGCCGGGTCAGGTCGGGATTGCTGCCTGCATAAAACCCTCCGCTCAACTCATAGCCGATCTGCGTGCCTGGGGCCGCTCCGTAGGCGTTGTTCGCCATCGGAATCTCGTTGGGCAGCGGAGGATTCTGGTAGGTGTATTCGAAGTCCCGGCCATACTGCACCAGCGCATCATTGACGAACGAGGATGAGAGCACCGAGGTGAGCCGGGCGATGCCGAAGTCCTCTTTGACAAAGTCGCTTCCCCAACCGGAGCGGCCCTCGACCTCGGTGGTCGGCTGATACAACCCGTTGGGCGCCGAGTAGCGCATGCGGTTGTACGTGAACGAGAGGCGCTGGCGGTCGTTGATCTGGTAGTCGAGCTTAGGCATGTTGATGACCTGATCGCCGGTGCGTGGGACCGTTCCGATGAAGGAGTTCACGATGCCCAGACCCTGCGTATAGTAGGCCGAGCCAGCCTGGAAGGAGTTCAGGCCGAACAGCGCAGAGATGGCGCAGGCGTTGTAGTCGCCTTCGGTGGAAAGGGTGAGCGATGTGGCCGTGAATGCGGAGAGAGAACAGGTCTCTCCCGCGGGAAGGACGGCATTGGACGGAGCAAAGATGTCGCTGGGGTCCGTAGGACGGGCGGTGCCGGGAAAGTTCCTTCGCGATTGGTCGTAGGAGTAGAACCAGAAGAGCTTGTCGCGCAGCAGCGGGCCGCCGATGCCGAAGCCCCACTGCTTGCGCCAGTCGGTTGGCTTATACGGGACGCTGTTGTAGCCTCCGCTTCCGTTGGGAACGGACAGCAATGTATACGGGTTGACGGCGCCGCCAAGGTCGTTGTCGCGATCATAGAAAAACAGTTCGCCATGCAGTGTGTTGGTGCCGCTCTTGGTGACGGTGTTGATGACGCCACCGGCCGAGCGCCCGTACTGCGCGGAGTAGTTCGAGGTGTTGACCTGAAACTCCTGGACCGCCGCCTGGGTAATCGAGTAGGAAGCGCGCGTACGGCCACGCGCCTCGGAGAAGTAAGCCTGATTGTCGTCGGCCCCATCGACCGTGGTGTTGTTCAGCAGGTAGCTGATGCCACGGAAGCTGAGCAGGCCATAGCCGTCGGCGTTGGAGACGACGCCCGGTGTAAGCAGCGCGAAGTCCGACCAGCGGCGGCCGTTGATGGGCAGGTTGTCGATCGCACTCTGATCGAGCGTGGTGGAAATCTCGCTCGTTTCCGTGTCCATCACGGCGTTGCCGGCCGTGACCTCAACCTTATCAGCCACCGAGCCCACCTTGAGCTTGGGTGAGACCGTGGAGAGACTGCCCACGGTGACGGTGATCGAGTTCTCCTGCGCGGTCTGGAAGCCGTCATCCGTGAAGGTGGCGCTGTAGTTGCCTGGCTCGAGGTCCGGGACGCTGTATTCGCCGGAGGCATTGCTCTTGACCGTGCGCGTAAGGCCGGTGTCGATCGCCGTCACCGTGACGGTAGTCGCGGGCAGAAGCGCTCCGCCGGTGTCGGTGACAACGCCGCCGATGGCGCCGGTGGTGGACGACTGCGCGAATGCCGTGCCCGGTGACGCCGAGGCGAGAGCCAGGACCGTGAGCAGAGCGGCGATGAGTGAGGACTGCGCGATATGTGCGAATTTGTTGGAGTTGCGATCGATGAAATGCATCCCGTGAATCTCCTGACCTAGAGCGGTGCCTGAGAGTAAGAAACGCCAGGCGGACCATCAAAGAATTGCAGGCGAGTGGTGCCTTGAATTGCAGGCGAGTGGTGCCTTGGTTTGGCCCACTCGTCGAAGCGGGCTATTTGACCGTGAGTGGGACAGAGAAGCTGGTTGTGGTTCCCGCGGAGCCGGTCGCGGTGACCGTGACGCTGTAGGTTCCGGCTGGCGTCGAAGGAGTGGACTGGATCGTACTCTGGCAGGCGACGGTCCCGAGGGCAGCCACAAGCAACGCCAGCGCCATCCATAGCGGACCAAAACGCAGCGCAGCGCGGCGGCGGCGCAGTCCAATCAGCAGCGCCATACCAACGCCCAACAGCGTGCTGAAGATTCCCCATGGGCCGTAGCCGCCCAGACCAATGGAGCTCTGCAGTGCCGACGCAGACTGCTGGGTGACGATATTCAGCGCAACCGTGGAGGTGGTGGAGCAGCCGTTCGCCGTAATCGAAATTGTGCTGAAGGAGCAGGAGGAGTACGCTGGCAGCCCCGAACAGGCGAAGGCGATGGTTCCGGAGTAGACAACCTGGTTGATGTTGAAGCTGTAGAGTGCGGTCTGCCCCGGCGCAACCGCGCTTTGCTGGTAGCTGACCACCGCGGTGGTGAAGGTGGGAAGAGTTGAGGTGATCGATGTGGTCGCAGCGCCGGTCGAGGTTTTGAAGTAGCTGTTGCCGCTGTAGGTTGCGGTGATGGCGTAGGTCCCGGGTGTTGCGAAGGTGGTGGTCAGCGTTGCCCCGTAGACCGGAGCGCTGCTGGTGCCGATGTTGCCGACGGCGACGCCTGTGGTTGGAGCCAGCGCCGTCCCGTTGGCATAGAAGATAATGTTGCCCGTCGGTGCGGATGGGCCGTTGGCAACAATGGACGCGGTCAAAATGCTTGATGCGGTCGTCGCGTAGACGGTGCTGCCGCTACAGGTGGGACTGGCAGCAGCCACCAGCGTGCGTGTCACCGGACTCTGCACGAAGGTCCCGCTGAGCTGGAATGTGCTTTTGCCATTCAACTGCGATTGGACCTGCAGCGTTCCGGTGAAGGCCCCGGGGGTGCTGGGCGATGCCGTCACCGGGAGCAGGCAATCCGTGGTCGAATCGCTGTTGGTGGTGCAAGTGGGGGTACCGAGAGAGAAGATGCTTGCTCCCGACGTGAGCGTGAATCCGCCCGTCGCCGCAGAATCGTTGGCCGCGAAGTGGACTTCGAGAACATCGGTCTGGCTGGCGCCAATGTTGCCAAACTGCGTGCCCGTCACAATCTCGCGCACCAGGTTGAGCTCGGTGTCGCCGACGTAGAGGGTTGAATTGGCATCGACGCTGATCGCGTATATGCCGGGGCCAGGCAGCGTGGCGGTGGCGTAGTTGCCGGCGCCGCTGGAGCCGAACTTGGCCTGCAGGGCGGGACAGCCATCGCCATAAGTATCGGTTGCGGCGGAACAGACCGAGGTTGCGCCTCCGGCGACGACATACATTGATTGGCCGGCGCCATCGACCCGCCAGATGGCGCCACTGCTTGCGTCGGTGATGTAGATATTGCTGTTGGCGTCGGCCGCGACGCCGAACATGCTGCCAATCCCGAAGCTGCCAGCCGCGCCGCGCTTGGCAAGCGTCGGCTTCACGCCCACGGTGTTCTGAATTCCCGCGAAGGTCGACATCACGCCCGCCGCAGTCACCTTGAAGACCGAGTCGTAGTATTCGTCGCCAGCGTAGACGACGCCATTGGGATCGACTGCGACCGAGTAGGTGGAATCGAACTCATCCGTGTTGGCCTGAATGTTCTGACTGTAGAGGCCGTAGCTGCATCCATAGCTGCCGCTCGTTCCATTGACGCAGTACGGGGCGGACGATCCGGTCGCCGTGCCTGCGATCTTCCAGATGGTGCCAGCGGCCACGGGCACACCGTTCACGGTGTTGGTTCCGGTCGCGTTGGTGTTCACGACGAGGATGGCCTCGGTGTATTCATCGACGATGAAGAGGTCGCCCAAGGCGTCGAAGGCCAGGCCGTAGGGAGAGCGCAGATAGCTCTGCGTAGCGGCGACGATCGTCGTCGTGCCATTGCTGGCTGCGTAGCCGTAGGTTCCGGCGACGTTGCCGGCGATCAGAGAGATGACGCCCCCCGTGGCTGGAACGACGCCTGCGGTCGAGGCGATCTTGCGCACCTGGCCTTGTCCAGTGTCACTGAAATAGAGGTCCCCGTTGGGAGCGAAGGCGATGGCCACAGGATGAGAGAGCTTGACCAGGGTGCCGAGGCAGCCGTCGCCGATCGCATCGCTGGAAGTGTTGGTTCCGCAGGTCGCCCCGGAGGCGGGCGATGATGTTGCGCCGCCGGCGACCGCCGTCACGATTCCCGTGACCGCATCGATGCGCCGCACCAGGGCGTTGCTGTAGTCGGTGAAGAAGACGTTACCGCCAGCATCGGCCACGGCGCTGCGAGCGCCTGGCGTAGCGCCGCCAATCGCCGTGTTGCCAAGCTCAATCTCGGTCGCCAGACAACCATCCCCGTAGGCGTCCGTGGACTTTAAGCCGGAGACAGGACACGTCGCGCCACTCGCAATGGCCACAGTTCCGCCGCCCGCAACCAGCTTGACGGTGTAGGGCAGCAACTGTGGCGCCAGGCTCTGCGCCGATGCACTGCAACAGAGTCCCGCCAGCACTGCAAATGCGAGCGGAACGAGCGAACGACGATTGGCAAAACTGGAGAGGTAATTGGTTATAGACACGGAGGAGAGCTCCTTGACGCGGTGCGGATTCTGGCGATGGGCCTGCTCAAGATGTGCGCTCGCCGAAATTCTGAGTTAAACAAGACAAAGCGTGTGCGAAAAACGCACACCGAAAACGATCGTCAAAACTCGTTTGAGAGACGCCCGAACCAGTACAGTACCACTTAAAACCGGAATCAGACAGCAATAGCCTGTGAATATCGCGACCCAATTTACCCGCGCGCGTGCAGGACCGGACCGGCGAGCAGTACTTGGATTGAAAATGAAATTCAGTGATTTCGTGACGAAATGAAGCGGCTCCAGAAGGGGAACTGCAAGCGCAATGGCGGGAGGCGCAATGGCGTGCTCGAACTCCGCAAATCAATCAGCCGGTTGGACTTCGCCGCGGAAACGTGCGGCCTGCCGCACCCGTATCCCCAATATCGTGGGCCGGCTGCGCCTCTCAGTTTGCCACGCACTTCTCTCATCGGATAGACTTGCCCGCCATGAAGCTAAAAGCCCTTCTGCCCCTAGTTGCGTTCGCCCTTCTCGCCTCCACTCTTCCGCTCTGGTCGGCGGATGCGAAGTTCACGCCTCCCACCTCGCCGCGCGTGACCTACAACTTCAACTCCGACTGGAGGTTCATCCGCCAGGACGTTCCGGGGGCCGAGGTCCCGTCGTTCGACGACTCGCAGTGGGAGAGCGTCAGCACGCCGCATACCTTTAATGATGTCGACTCGTTCCGCGTCATCATCGACCACAGCGGCGGCGATCGCGGCACGTACAAAGGAATCAGTTGGTACCGCAAGCACTTCAAGCTGCCCGCCGCGGCCGCGGGATCAAAGGTCTTCATCGAGTTCGAGGGCATGCGCCAGGCCGGCGACATCTATCTGAATGGCCTGCCATACGGGTTGTACGAGAACGGAGTCACCGGATACGGCATCGACATCACCTCCGGCGTTCACTTCGGCGACCAGGAGAACGTAATCGCGGTGCGCGTGGACAACACCACAAGCTACCGGGAACGCGCCACCAACACGGCCTACCGATGGAACGCCAACGACTTCAACCCCGACTTCGGCGGCATCAACCGCCGCGTATGGCTGCATCTGACGGGCACAATCTACCAGACGCTGCCGCTCTACTACGGACTGGGCACGACGGGGACCTACATCTACTGCACCGACTACAACATCGCCGGACATAGCTGCACGGTCAACGTGGAATCGCAGGTGCACAATGCTACGGCGGACCGGAGGGTCCCCGATACGAAGGTGACGCTTTCGGCCACGGTGGTGGACAAGGACGGCGTGGTGCGGGCCACGTTCACGGGCACGCCAGTGGATATGCTGGCCGGCGCAAAGACTGTGCTGACGGCCACTGGCCCATTGACCGGCGCGCGCTTCTGGAGCCCCGACGACCCGTATCTCTACGACGTCTACACCACGCTGACCGTTGACGGAAAAGTTGTCGACGTCACCAAGATCACCACCGGATTCCGCAAGGTCGAGTTCAAGGGCGGAGTGGGCACGGGCGGCGTGTATATCAACGACAAGTTCGTCTACCTGAAGGGATTCTCCGAGCGCTCGGCCGACGAGTGGGCCGGCGTCGGCGTGGGCTACCCGGAGTGGATGCACGACTTCACCGCGCAGATGATCCGCGACGACCACGCCAACTACATGCGCTGGATGCACGTGACGCCGCAGAAGGAGGACGTGGAATCCTTCGACCGCTTCGGCATCGTCGAGGTGGCGCCGGCCGCCGACAAGGAAGAGGATGCGCAGGGCCAGCAGTGGGAGCAGCGCGTAGCGGTGATGCGCGACAGCATCATCTATCTGCGCAACAACCCCAGCATTCTCTTCTGGGAGGCGGGCAATACCGGAGTCACCGGGCCGCAGATGGAGCAGATGGTGGCGCTGCGCAAGGAATACGATCCCCACGGCGGACGCACCATGGGATGCCGCTCGCTACAGCAGCCGGGCGCGGTGGCTGTTGCGGAGTGGTGGGGCACCATGCTGGGCGGGCCGTATAACGACAGCGCGCGCGACCGGATGCCCATCGTCGAGACCGAGGACTTCCGCGACGAAAGCTCGCGCCGCTTCTGGGACGACTTCTCGCCGCCCTACTACGGATTCAAGAAGGGGCCGAACGACACCTGGAACTATAACTCCGAGACCTTCGCCGTCGCGCAGGTCAAGCGGTACTGGAATTACTACTCCAATCGCATCTCCAACACCGACCCCGCACACGCCAAATACGCCGCCTACGCATCCATCTACTTCACCGATGAGAACGCCGACGGCCGCCAGGATTCCAGCGAGGTATCGCGCGTCAGCGGCAAGGTGGACGCCGTGCGCCTGCCCAAGGAAGCCTACTTCGCCGAGCAGGTGATGCAGAACGAGAAGCCCGACATCCACATCATCGGGCACTGGAGCTACCCGGCCACCCAGCCCGACGGCTCCAAGACGGTGAAGACGATCTACGTGGTCGCCAACAACGTGGACAGCGTGGAGTTGTTCGTCAACGGCGTCTCCAAGGGCAAGCTCACCCAGCCCGAGAGCGGCTACCTGTATGCCTTCCCGAACATCGCCTTCGAGCCGGGAACCATCAAGGCCGTCGGATACAAAGGCACGGCTGCGGTCGCAACGCACGAACTGACCACCGCGGGCGCTCCCGCGGCGATCAAGCTCACCCTGCACACCGCGCCCGGAGGCGTGCGCGCCGACGGCGAGGACATCGCCCTGATCGACGTTGAAGTGGTGGACGCCAAGGGCCAGCGTTGTCCCACCGACGACGCCCGCGTCGACTTCAACTGGAGTTCGGTGGGCAGGACGGTGTCGGCCACCGGCCCGGCCGTCTGGCGCGGAGGGTATAACAGCGGCAAGACCAACTCCACCAACAACCTGTATCTCAACACCGAGGACGGGATCAACCGCGTGGCCATGCGTTCGACGCTGGTGCCGGGGACCGTCCGGCTGACGGCCACACGCGCCGGTCTGCAACCCGCAACCGTCTCCTTCGACACCAAGCCCGTCACGATTACGGACGGTCTCTCGCAGGAGGAACAGATAACGCTATCGCCTGCCGCGGCGAAGTAAGACCTGCCCGGCGAAGAGCATTGCAGTGTGGGGCAGGGCTTCGGCTCTGCCCCATTGCTGTCTTCTCTGCGTTGTTCTTCGCCCGTGAGTGATGACAGCCGGGCGACGCACCCTCTTCGCAAGCTGCTTTTTTTTATAGCGGCCCAAGCCCAGGATTACTGGGAGTGGGAGGATTCGCCGCAGGCGCTGCGCCTGGAGCTGGTGGTGGACCTCCGGGGCGTGGCCCGCGTCCGCTGCTGCTGGTAAACAGCTCGCCGAGATTGAGCGCGGCGGCGGTGTCGGGATGGGCCGGATCGAAGTTCTTGAAACCGTCGACGATGTAGTTGGCCAGGTCGAGCTTGTTCTGCTTGATCCCCATCAC
>JBEKWE010000069.1:0-14357 GCA_049513335.1 Acidobacteriaceae bacterium
GGTGTCCCCATGGCGGGTGAGCGGGACATCGAGAACGACGTCGGCGCTGCCACGCACCTGGATGATCTCGGTCTGGTAGCGGACGGGGCTCCAGACGCCGCTGGGGGTCTGGAACTCGGAGCCGGATGGGGTCCCGCGGGTGTGTTCGATGTAGAGGTCCTGCACGTCTGCGCCAAGGTTGGTGAATCCCCAGGCGACGTGGTCGTTATGCCCGGCGATGACAAAGGGCGTGCCCGGCAGGGTGACTCCGGCGGCGTGGAAGGCGGCGAGCTGGGCCTGGCTTGGGGCCTCCAGGTCGGCCTCGTACCAGAGCTCGGGCGCGCTGAGCGAGAGGTGCATATCGTTGGCGAGCAGGGGCTCTCCCGAGGCAGTGCGGGAACCGGAGACGGCCCATCCATTCGATCCGGCGACGCAGGAGTCGCAGGGCGCGCGAAAGAGGTTGAGCGTCTGGCGCAGGGCCAGAAGCTCTGCCGGGGAGAGGGTACTGGCGGGTGCGGGCCGTCGCAGTTGCGATTGCGACTCGTCGAGCGGTATGTCATCGAAGATGGGCTGGGGCGCGCTGACGTCGGGCATCAGCTGGCCCGGCGGATGGTCGCGCCACGAACCGACCGGATAGAGATCGGCGATCAGATCGGGTGAGAGATGCGCGGCCAGGGCCTCGTGTCCCAGCTTCTCCGGAAAGCCGGTGGTGAGGTCCTGAAACATCACCAGCTCCACCAGGATGGAGTCGCGCGGAGTCCATGCGGCGGGCTGATACATAGACCTCCAGCCAGTGCCGCTGATCGGCGGGCAGAACGGCGAGGGCTCGGTCGGCGGAGGCGCGCAGTTGGAGGGTGCGCTGCAGACGGTCGTGCTCCAGCATGGATCGGCCGAGGACGGCGGCAAGCAGGCCGGCGGCATGGCGGCGCAGCAGGTCCATCTGCCACAGGCGGTCCCCGGCGGTGACGTAGCCCTGGGCGAAGATAAGGTCGTCCATGGAGGCGGCGCGGATGTGAGGGACGCCGCGCGCGTCGCGGGCGACTGTGACCGGAGCGGCAAGACCGTAGACGGCGAGCGAACCGTCGAGCTGCGGCAGGTTCTCGCGCATGGCGTTGCGGATGAAGTGGCGCCCGGCGAAGAACGCGGACGCGGCGAGCGCGGCGGCGAGCGCCAGAAGCAGGCAGAAGACGCGCAGCCTGTGGCCGGAGCCGCGACGGGCGGGCGCATCGAGGGCGGCTACGAGGGCGGCTTTGAGAGCGGCGTCTGGTGCGGGCGGGTCTTCCGGCTCAGCGTCTGCCGCGGCCAGCTCTTCGGGCTTGGCGTCTGCTCCAGTCCTGCCTTCCACCCGGCGCACGTAACCCGCGTAGCGCAGGTCGGGTTTGCTGGGACTGGCAGATGGCTTGGTGTCGCTGGCGTTCGGGTCGTCGCTGCTCATGGCCTAGGGTAAGTCTAATCCAGGGACGTTGCGCGCGCTTGCGGGCAGGTCGTTGCGGCCGGCGGCAGCGTGAGGAGGATGACAGCGGCGGTCAACGCAATGATGGGCAGGATCAAGAGGCTGCCCTCCGGTCCGGTGAGCCCGCCGGAGAAGACCGGGCGGCCCACGGGATGCGCGCTGAAGAGACGGCCCTGGATCACCATGCCGCTGTCTGCCGCACCGTAGAGGAAGGACTGCGCCCAGTCCCACGCCGCGTGGAAGCCGATGGCCCACCAGAGCGATCCGGTGCGCCACAGGCTGAGGCAGAAGACCATGCCGACGAGTCCGGCGGCGAGCAGGCCAATAGGCGACTCGCCCGCGTTGGAGCTGTGGCCGAAGCCGAAGCCGAAGGAGAGCAGCAGGGCCGCAGTCCAATAGCCGAGAGCGGCCTGGGTGGTTGCGCGCTGGCCTGTCTTGCTCAACTCTGTCGAACGCCGGCCTGTTGCGCGCGGTCCGCCTGCGCCAAGCCAGCCATAGATTCCGTTGATTCCGCGCGCCAGGGTGAATTGGAGGTAGCCGCGAAAGAAGTACTCCTCGAACAGGCCAACCAGCAGGAAGCCGACGAACCAGACCGCACCGAAGCGCAGTGCTTCGACGCCGAAGAGAAGACGCGCGTCGAAGACCAGCAGGCCGCAGGCGCGCAGGCTGAAGACCAGAAGCGAGAGCAGCGCGACGCCCCACCCGAGCCCGGCAAGGAAGTTATGCAGACGGCGTTTGCCGCCCAGTCCGAAGGCAGAGGTTGGCCGGCGCTCGATCGTCGCCATCAGCCAGGTTGCAACCGCGACCGCGAACAACGAAATCGCCTCACCCCCGATAACTATGATCGGTGGCGCGGGCGCGGATGGAGCAGGGGCAGTAGGCTTGGAGGGCTGCGTCCTGGACTGTGCGGCGGCGTTTTGCTGTGCGACGGCGGGGTGGTGACGCAACGTATGAACGAGAGACCTGCTGGCAAAGAGCAGCACAAATAGCAGGATGGCGTAGAGCGGCAGGCTCCAACCGGCGCGCAGTCCGTCCGGACCGACGAAAATTTCGCGCACGGTCGAGCGCGGCTGCGACGGCGGAATGAGCCTAACGACCGCCTCGCCCGGCGCGACGAAGCGCGCGTCAGGGCGGTCTGCGGACTCGGGTGGATGAGGCACGTGGGTCTCTGGCTGGTCTGCGTCAGTCAAGTGGATTCCTCTGTTGATTGGAAGTCTATACGAGGCGAGCCGGAGGCTGGTTCCACTTCCGTTGTGGCAAGCGGCTTGACACGGACGCGCGCTCCGTCAATGCTATATCTTCGCATCGCATCGCCCGAGTGTCGCGCCGAACTGCGGGCCCGTCCGCGAAGATGGGGCTGGGAACGGAGGGTCTGTCGCTTGAACTGCCGCGTTTTCTATCACGATCATTGCTTCGATGGCGCGTGCTCGGCGTCCCTGTTCACGCGCTTCCACCGCGAGCGCATCGGGACCGCGCAGGAGTTCTCCTACCACGGGCTGATGCATGGCGCGGCCGGGTCGCTCTTCGACGAATCGGCGTTTATTGAAGGCGAGAACGCGATTGTGGACTTCAAATACTCCTCCTCGCCCAGGGTGACCTGGTGGTTCGACCATCACCAGAGCGCGTTCCTGACGGCGGAGGACCGCGCCGATTATCTGGCCTGGCAGGCGCAGGCGAACTCGCCCAAGGTGCTTGCGGTGCGAAAGCCGACCGAGGGTGGAAAGTTTTACGACCCCGCCTACATCTCCTGCACCAGCCTGATCGCAGACGTGGCGCGGGAACGGTTCGGCTTCGATACCAGGCCGCTGGCGGAGCTGATCTACTGGGCGAACATTGTGGACGGAGCGAAGTACGAGAGCGCCAAGGCCGCCGTAGAGATGGCCGCACCCGCCATGAAGCTGACCCTGGCGATCGAAAGCTCGGGCGAGGACTTCGTGCCCCGCGTGATTCCCCTGCTGACCGAGATGGGCCTGCAGCAGGTGCTCGACCAGCCCTTCATCCAAGCCGAGCTTGGGCCGCTGATGGAGCGCCATCGCGCGTGCATCAAGCTGCTGCGCCAGCGGACGAAGCTACAGCGGGGCGTCATCACCTTCGACATTACCGACCGGTCGATTGAGGGCTACAACAAGTTCATTCCCTACTATCTGCATCCGGCGGCGACCTACACCGTGGGGCTGAGCCGGTCGAGATTCCGGTCGAAGGTAGCGGTGGGAACGAACCCTTGGACGAAGCGGCCGGTGGAGGAGCTGGCGAACCTGGCGGAGATATGCGAGCGCTACGGCGGCGGCGGGCACGCTCGCGTGGGGGCGATCAGCTTTCCGCCGGAGAAGGTGGACGACGCGCGCAAGGCCGCGGGTGAGATTGCGGCGGAGTTGCGGGCGCGGAGGTAGGGCGAGTCAACGCGTGGTAAAGACGCTGGCGCGGTCGGCGGTCATCCAACCGTAGTCAATCTGGAAACCCTGGCCGGCCAGTTCACGGTCGACGTACTCGCGCTCCAGCTCATTGACGCCGAACTGTGCTCCGGCAAACGATGTGGTGTTGATCTGCGTGTAGCCGCCAGGCTGCACCTCGCCGCAGGAGTAGGTATAGACGTCGCCGTCCAGCAGATTGCGCAGGTTCAGATCGAAGGTCTCGCGGGTTTGCAGCCAGCGTCCGACGTGGGGCAGCGCGAGTTTGTATACCATGAGCGCGGTCTCGTGCGCGCGGTCGCTGACGGAGGTCTCCAGGCGCAGCTCGCTGCCCGCGATCGGCTTGAGCCGCGCGGTGCCCATGACGAAGGGCGCGCGTCCGTAGGCGTCGGAGATGTAGCGCGCGCGGCAGACCTGCATCAGCGCGTCGTAGCGGAAATCAGCCAAGCCGAAGAGCGCTCCGGTGGCCACTTCCAGCCCTGCTGCGAGCGCGCGGTCGTGGTTGTCCATGCGGGCGCGGAACTCTCGTTTGCGCGGACTGGCCGAGTGCCAGCGCGCGTAGGCGTGCTCGTCCAGCGTCTCGTCCCACTGGATAATTCCACGAAGGCCGGCGTCGGCCAGCGCCTCGTACGCCTGGCTGGACAGGTACTCGGTGCATAGCAGAACGCCGCCACCCTCCAGGTCGCGCACAGCCTCCACGGCGCGCGAGACGTCGCGCACCAGCATCTGCGTGTCGTACTCCGGGTCGGTGGCGTAGACCAGCTCGACCACCCGCGCTTCGCGCGCCAGCACCGACGCGATCTCACGGTCCAGCTCGGCCAGGCTCAGGCGATAGCGCACCGTGTCCTTGCGCAGGGCGGAGAAGTTGCAGTAGGGGCAGGCGTCCACACAATAGCTAGAGACATAAATCGGGGCCACGTAGCGAACGCGGTTTCCACTGGGCGCGCGCCAATGCTGGCGGGTGTATGCGCGCAGCATTTCGAACTGCTCGTCGGAGTCCGCGCCTGTGGTGACGCCGATCTGCAGCAACTCGGCGAGTTCGGCGAGGCTGAGCGCAGCAGAGGACGAAGACTGGCTGTGCGCCAGTATCTCCTCGACGCGCCGCGGCGATGGGCAGCGAACGCTATCCAGCGTGGCGCGCACCTCGGAGTTCCTCTCTGCGTAGACCGAACTGAACAAACTCATGGCTCTATTCTTTCACGGTTGGACGTGTTCTATCCCGGTTGAAAACCGGCGCGCGCCGCGCAGCTTCAAGTCGGCTCCGACCGGGCCTTCATTTGCACCAGCAGCATGCGCAGCGCGCTCCTGGCAGCAATTCCGTGGGGCAGCATCGGCGGCATATAGACGAAGGACCCCGGCCGTACCTGGACCTTGTCGTCCCCCAACTGAACCTCCGCTTCTCCCTCCAGAAAATAGAGGATGGCCGGCGTCGGTGCGGAGTGCGCGGAGACTTCCTCTCCCGCCGAGAAGCCAAACAATGTCGCATTCACATGCTCGTCCTTGTGCAGAACGCGGCTCAGGATGCCTTTTTCAGGCAACTCGAACTCCTGTTGCAGATTGGCAAGAAATGTATAGTCCACGGGGTCCTCTTTCTCATTTCGCAAAGATCAACCGTGTGTGGCCCGCCGGTTCGAGTTTGGCGTCTTAACCACGGGCCGCCGGGCGTTTACAGCCTGAGCCTGGCGAGGAAAGGCAGATGCAGCTTGTAGATGTCGTTGAAGATGATGAATGCGGCGAAGATGACGATGCACACGAACGCAACTTGGTAGATGTACTCCTTGGCCTGCATGGGAAGATCGCGGCGGATGGCGCCCTCGATCAACAGCAGAAAGATCATCCCGCCGTCGAGGATGGGGAACGGCAGCAGGTTGACCATGCCCAGGTTGATCGAGATCATGGCCACGGTGCCGACCAGCGGCGTCCAGCCCGGCGCCTCGGCGGCCTCATGCACCACCTGCCCGATGCCGATCGGCCCCTGAAGGCGCATCACCGAGACGTGGCCCTCGAACATTCCCTTGACAACGTCCTTGATCAGCATCGAGTTCTTTTTGGTGAACTCCCAGGACTTTGCCAGCGACCTGGCAAATGTGAGCTTCTCCACCTTGACCGGCGGAGGGACCGGGTGGAAGCCCAGTAGGAACACCTTGGAGCCGCCTTCGTCCATCAGCTCCGGAGTGATGGTCTTGAGGATAAGCTGGCCCTTGCGCATCACGGCGATCAAGGCGGGCGCGCCCTTGCGGTCCTGCATGTAGGACTGCAGCGTGTACACGGAGTGGAGATCGACCGCGTCGATGCTGACGATCTGGTCGCCCGGCTGCAGGCCCGCGCGCTCCGCCGGACTGCCCGCCATCAGCGACGAGACCTTCACCGGTGTGGGCTGCATCTTGGGCACAAAGCCCAGCGTGTCGGGAGAGAAATCGTCCGAATTCCTCGCCGTCGAGGCGATAAAGAAGGTGGTATTGACTCGCTGGCCATTGTGCGCAAACGAAAACGGGACCGTCTGGTTGAGGTTCAACAGGCAGTGGTTGCCAACGTCGTCCCAGGTGGGGTTCTCGACGTTGTCGAAGTGGACGATGGTGTCGCCGGAGCGGATGCCGGTTTTGGCAATGGGGCTTGCCGGAGAGATGTAGTCTGTGACGGCTGGGCCCGCTGTGTACTCGTCGACCTCGTTGTGCACCATGTAAACGCCGGCCATCAGCACGAAGGCCAGAACGAAGTTGGCAGCGGGGCCGGCCAGCGCGATCAGCATGCGCTGCCAGCGCGGATGGTTGTTCAGCTCGCCGGGATCGTTGCTGACCGCTTCGCCGGGAATCTCGCCCGCCATCTTGACGTATCCGCCCAGCGGCAGCGCGTTGATCTGGTACTCGGTCTCGCCGCGGCGAATGCCGACGACGCGCTTACCGAAGCCGATGGCGAAGGTCTCCACCCGCACGCCGCAGCGCTTGGCCACCACAAAGTGGCCGAACTCGTGCACCAGCACCATGAGGCCAAGCACCAGGAGAAGTTCAACAATCGTGGAGAGAACGGCAAGCGACAAATGCGTGTACCCCGGGGCGAGATTACATCAGACGGAACGCTGCAGCGCGGCTTGCGCGATCACCTTGCGGGCGCACGCTCTGGCCGCCTCGTCCGCCGCAAGCACTTCCTGGATTGACGCAGGTGCGTGGGAAGAGGTAGCGTTCAGCACCTCCTCGATTGTACGCGGGATGCCGAGGAAAGGGATGGCGCGCTCGAGGAACGCGGCAACGGCAATTTCGTCGGCTGCGTTGAGCGCGATGCATGCTGCGGGGCCGGACGCAGCCGCCTCATAGGCCAGGCGCAGACACGGGAAGCGGGTGAGATCGGGCGGCGAGAAGTCCAGCTGGCTCAGCGCGGCAAGATCGAAAGTTAAAGCTGGAGCTGCAATCTGGACGTCCACCCTCTCCGGGTAGGACAGCGCATAGAGAATCGGCAGGCGCATGTCAGTGACCGAGATCTGCGCCAGAATCGAGCCGTCGATGAACTCCACCAGCGAGTGGACGGTGGACTGGGGATGGATGGTCACCCGAATCCTGGCCGGGGGAAGGTTAAACAGCCGGCAGGCCTCGATGATCTCGAAGCCCTTGTTCATCATCGTCGCCGAGTCGATGGTGATGCGCTGGCCCATCACCCAGGTGGGATGTTTCAGCGCCTGCGCCGGTGTGATCTGCTCGAACTCGGCGGCAGGCGTTGAGCGGAACGGCCCACCCGAGGCCGTCAGCCAGATCTGTTTCACCTCGGCCGCGCGACCGCCGCGCAGACACTGGTGCACGGCGTTGTGCTCAGAGTCGATGGGAAGCAGCGCGACGTTGTGTTTGTGTGCAGCCGAGAGGATGAGCTCGCCGGCGGTCACCAGGCACTCCTTATTCGCCAGGCCAATGGTCTTGCCCGCGCAGACCGCCGCGTAGGTCGCCTCCAGGCCCGCGACGCCGACGATGGCCGAGACGACGAACTCCACCTCCGGCAGCGTGGCCACCGAGACCGTTCCGGCGGGGCCGTGGACGACCTCGGTGCCGCTGTGCCCTGCCTCTCGCAGACGCCTGGCGAGCGCGGAGGACAGTTCTTCGCTGGCCAGCGAGACGACGCGCGGCTTCCAGCGCAGGCACTGGGCGAAGGCCACGTCCAGGTTGCGGCCTGCAGCCAGCGCGACGGGCTGGTAGCGCTCGGGGAAGGATTCGCAGATGGAGAGGGTGCTCTGGCCGATGGAGCCGGTCGAGCCGAGGATGGCAATCTTCTTCACAACTCTATTTTCGCAGATTGAGCGCGAATTCCATCGACAAGAACAAACAACGACAAGAGTCGCGTCAGAAGCGGCCCAGGCTGAAGGCGTCTTTGAGCAGCAGGATGCACCAGAGCACCGGCGCGGCCAGCAGCAGGGCGTCGATGCGGTCGAGGACGCCGCCGTGGCCGGGCAGCATCGTTCCCGAGTCCTTGACTCCTGCGCCGCGCTTGATCGCCGACTCCAGCAGATCGCCCAGCTGCGCAGCCACGTTGATGATCGCCGCCAGCGCTACGGACTGCCAGATTGGCTCGACGATGTGCAGCACGGTATTGCCATAGTGGGTCGAGAGCAGTTCGCCGGTGAATACCACCGCGAGGCCCGCCAGGACGCTGCCCGCCACCGAGGCCAGCGAACCCTCCCAGGTCTTGTTGGGGCTCAGGCGCGAGAGCTTGTGCCGGCCATAGCGGCGGCCCACGTAGAACGCGGCGATGTCTCCCGCCCACACGCATACCATCAGGAAGAGCAGCAGCGGCTTGCCGTCGTCGCGGTTCCAGATCATGGGGACCAGGGTGAGCGGGTAGGCGACGTAGATGAGGCCGAAGAGGCCGAGGGCGGCGTCCGGCAGCACGCGATTGAGCGGCGCGCGGAAGCCCATCCAGGCCAGCAGCACCAGCGCCAGCACGCTGAGTACGGGGAGCTGCGCCTCGATCGGGCGATAGTAGGTGACGTAAAACAGAAGCGCCGTGGCGGCGGCCATCCACCATCCGGGGATGCGCGCGCCGCTGCTGTTGGCCAGACGCAGGTACTCGTACGCGGCGAGTTCGGCGATGAGTGCGGCCGCCAGCGTCAGCATCCACAGCTGCCCGAGGAAGATGAGCAGGACGACGACGAGGACCAGAAGAGCTGCGGTGACGATTCGTTTCATGCGCGAAGTTGGGCCTCAAGCAGGATACATGCTGGGGCGGCAAAAGATCACCCGTGGCCCGTCTACGAGGCGCAGGGACGGCCCTGCGACCCGGTCCCGGGGTTGAAAAATCGCCAGCCGCGCGGCAAATCCGCCGGAACTTCGAGTCTTCGGGCCCCGATGTAACGTCTGATGCTGTAAGTGCTTTGCCCTGGACCGACTGGAAATCCGAGACTTTTGCCTCGGGGCTCCCGTCCTATCTAGTGCCGCAAACAATGAATGGGGCTTTTGCCCCTGAGGGACTCCGGAGCGTGGCAGCGCTCCGATTCAGACCATCCCTCAGTCTTTTGCCGTCCGAATTGAGTCGTTCCGGCGGCGGAAGTTTGGTACTGTATGTCAGTGCACACGAAGCGGACAACGCGCTCGGAAAACCATTCTGCCCGCGTTCTGCGTCGTACAACACGGGTCCGGCAATCCTGGCCAGCCAACCAACTTCAGGCCAACGTAAGGAGTGTTCAAATTGGCACAATATAAGGGTACGGTGAAGTGGTTCAACAACGCGAAGGGCTTCGGCTTTCTCGGATACGAAGGCGGGGCAGACGTCTTCGTTCACTACAGTTCCATCCAGAGCGAAGGCTACAAGAGCCTGAAGGAAGGTGACGAGGTCGAGTTCGACATCATCCAGGGCAGCAAGGGCCCACAGGCAGACCATGTCGTCCGCATCAACGAAGCAGCTCCGGCTACCGCGGCAGCGCCGGCAGCCACAGCACCGCGGCCCGCAGCTCCGCCAGCCGCTGCGCCGCCTGCTGTCGCTGAGACGCCGCAGGAACCGCCTGCCGTGGCGCCTCCGGCGGTCGATCCGCCCGCCGATCCGTCCTAGATCGAGCCTCCCCGGTTCTGCGCAGCGTGCTGCGCGCCGTCCTCGCGCCATGCGAGGCGGAGGGTAGCCTACGGCGCTGAAACTGTGCGCCCGCGCATCAGCAGCCCCAACAGCAGCAGCGCGCCAAAGAACATGTAGCTTTGCAATACATTCGCCACGGGAATCGCAGCGAGGAAGTTAAGCGGCGACAAGAAGTCCGCGATCAGCACCCACGCCAGCGCCAGCGCCCACGCGCTTCCCGCCCCGCGGCGATAGACTGCGAACCACAGCCATACAAAGATGGGCAGCAATACGCCGTAGTGGTGCTCCCACGCCATCGGCGTCGCAATCACCGAGACCACCCCAATGGCCGCAAGGTCCGCCATTCCTCCGGCCCGCTGGCGCCACCGGTAGCCCAGCGCCAGCAGCACCAGAGCGGCGGTCGTAGCCAGCGTGACGGCGTAGATCCACGGTACGAACGGCGGGTAGATGTACGGGTGATAGGGCAGATTTTCGCCGTTGAAGATGGCCCGGTTCAGCAGCCCGAAGGTCGACTGGTTGGCGTAGTGCGACTGCGCCTTGCGGCTCAGCCCGGCCAGCACGCCCAGGTAGTCCAGGTTGTTGCGCAGGCCGAAGACCGCAAGCGATACCGCGCCTCCCGCGGCCAGCGTCAGCGCTCCAGCCGCCAGCGCGTTCCACCGCCGGCGCAAGGCCGCCCACAGCAGCAGCAGGCCGAATTGCGGCTTCACCATCGTCAGCAGGGCCATCATCACGCCCGCCGGCCGTTCCCTGCCCTCGATCCAGAACAGCACCATCAGGGTAAAGAAGAGGTCGAGGAAGATCTGCGCCTGGCCCAGCGAGAAGGCCAGCGTGATGGGCATGAAGAAGAACGCCGCCAGCACGGTCGCCACGACGGCGCACCAGCTCAACGTGCCGCGTCCCGACCCAGCCCGCCCGGCAATCCTGGCGGCAATCAGCACCTGCAACGCCACCACCGCAACCACCGCAATCCACGATGCGATCATCAGTCCGCGCAGCACCCCCGCGTCGCTCATCCCCGCCTGCTTCATCCACAGCAGCGGCAGAATCGAGGTCAGCGGATACAGCAGCGTGTCGTAAAGCTTCGCCTGATAGATGGCCAGGCCGGGATGCGCCAGGAAGGAGTTCACCGAGCCAAGCATCGGCGTCCACGAGTCGGTGAACTGGTGGAAGTGGAAGAAGTCCCGGTAGCGCACGCGCATCTCTTCCACGCCGGTATGGAAAACAAAGTGCGCGATCAGTTTGAACCCGGCGTTTGCCGCCAGGATGTTGAGCAGCACAAACAGCAGAAGCCTGCCATCGCTCCTGCCCGGCACAGCGCCATTCTTCTCCGCCGCCTCAACCGCCGTCGTGGTCACTCTCTTCTCACCCCCAACATTCTATTCTCGCAACCCTCCGCCGCCTTCTCGCGACCCTCCGTCGCCTTTTCACACTCTTGCGCCGCCGCAAGCGATGGAGTTCCAACATGTGGGCTGGCTCTGCTAGCATGGCGGGCACTATGCGAACCTTCGACTCCGCCCGCCGCGATCTTTTGAGACTCAGCAGCATGGGTCTTGCCGCCTCCGCCGTTACTTCCCTTCCCGCTCTGGCCGCGCGAAAGCCCGCCGCGCCGGCACTCACTCCCATTCTCTTCGACGTGCGCGCATTTGGCGCCATGGGCGATGGAAAGACGGTCGATTCGCCGGCGATCAACAAGGCGATTGAAGCAGCTGCGGCAGCCGGCGGTGGCACCGTTGTCTTTCCCGCCGGAAATTATCTATCGTTCTCCATCCGGCTGAAGAGCCACGTCGATCTGTATCTCTCGCAGGGCTCGGCGATCGTCGCGGCGGATTCGCCGCTTCCCAACCAGACCACCGGCTATATGGGCGGGACCTACGACGCAGCCGAGCCGAAGACCGCGTGGGACGCCTACCAGGACTACGGGCACAACCACTGGCACAACTCGCTGCTGTGGGGCGACGGCATCAGCGACTTCTCCATCACCGGGCCGGGATTGATCTGGGGCAAAGGGCTGAGCTTCGGCGCAGGCCGCGCGGCCCGCGGCAACTACCCGGTCTACCAGGCCGAGCAGGCGGGCGTGGGCAACAAGATCCTGGGCCTGAAGAACTGCCACAATGTCACCCTGCGCGACTTCTCCATGCTTAAGGGCGGGCACTTCGCGATTCTGGTCACCGGTGTGGACAACCTGACCATCGACAACCTGAAGATCGACACCGACCGCGACGCCATGGACATCGACTGCTGCAAGAACGTGCGCGTCTCCAACTGCACGGTCAACTCGCCATGGGACGACGGCATCGTCCCCAAGTCCAGCTTCGCGCTCGGCTTTGCCAAACCCACCGAGAACATGAACATCACCAACTGCTACGTCTCCGGCTGCTGGGAGCTGGGCACCGTGCTCGACGGCACCTACAAGCGCAGGCCAAACGGCGGCACCGGGCGCATCAAGTTCGGCACCGAGTCCAACGGCGGATTCAAGAACATCACCATCTCCAACTGCGTCTTCGAGGGATGCGGCGGACTGGCGCTGGAGACGGTCGACGGCGCGCTGCTGGACGATTTTGCCGTCACCAACATCACCATGCGCGACATCAACACCTCTCCCATCTTTCTGCGCCTGGGAGCGCGCCTGCGCGGCCCCGCCGACTCCACCAAGGTCGGCACGCTGCGCCGCGTGCTCATCTCCAACCTCTCCAGCTACAACACTCCCTCGCACTACAGCTCCATCCTCAGCGGCATTCCCGGCTACTTCATCGAGGACGTCAAGCTCTCGCAGATCTACATCCAGCATGCAGGCGGCGCGACTGCGGATTCCACCAGGATCCAGGTGCCCGAGTACGAGAACAAGTATCCCGGGCCAAGCATGTTCGGCCCCACTCCCTCGAGCGGCTTCTATCTTCGCCATCTCAAAAACATCGAGATGAGCCACGTTGAACTTGCGCCCGTCGCGCCCGACCCGCGCCCGTCCTTCACCCTGGAAGACGTTCACCGCGCCGACTTCATCGCCATCACTGCACCCAGCACGCCACCCGCCTTCTCCATCAACAAATCCAGCGACGTGCGCATCCTGATGAGCCGCGCCGCGCCGGATTCAACCACACCCTGAAGCGATATCCACAGGCAGCCGTTCCTAGATTGCAGGGATGCGCGTGTCGTTTTGGGACATTCTCTGAACCTCATGGATTGGGATGAGTCCCAGTAAAATCAATAGAATCAATGAATTTTGTTTTTGTGACGATGGCACAACCCTCGGATTATTCCGTTTTTGGGAGATGCTGATTTTTTTAAATACATTTTGCAGAATATTATGCAACTTTTTTCTAGGCTTCGCGTCTCATGGAGTGTACCAAGAAATCTGTCGGAGCAGCAGTTCCCACGGTTCCGGCTTCCCCTATCCGCACCACCACTCCCTGCCTATTACGTAAGACCCCCAGACCACCGGGGGTCTTCACTCCTTAAGAGAGAGGATCATGGCGTAAAGGACCAGGCGCGAACCAAATTGACCGAACTGCAACTTTTTTGCAGGAACCCTCGTCCAGAGAGTTAAGTTGGTGCTGCCCCTCTCCCTGGTTCGAGAAAAGACCCGGCCAAGTGTCGGGTCTTTTCGCGTCTGCGCGCGGAAATGCGTGGAAAACTGTCTTCCCGAGGCGAGCAGCCACTGCGGATGCTGATAGAATCGATTGAATCCACTCCTAGAGCGGTTTCACCGTACCTGTTCTCGCGCGATGATTGTGCAATGCGGTTTTCTTTGCAGAAAACCTAGCGATCGTTCGTCGATTCTGGAACGCCCCACGGTGAATCCGCTCAACTGGGATTCCGCAGGAGTAGGCGATGCAGGCAATTCTGGCGATGTTGGCGCTCGAGGACGGGCGCATCTTTCGCGGCAAGGGCTTCGGCGCGCCGGTCGAGGCCGCGGGCGAGGTCGTCTTCAATACATCGCTGACCGGCTACCAGGAGATCTTCACCGATCCCTCGTACGCGGGGCAGATTGTGGTGCTGACCAATCCGCACATCGGGAACTATGGGACGACGCCCAGCGATGCGGAGTCCGCGCGGCCCTACATCGAGGCTCTGGTGACGCGCGAGTTCTCCGAGATCAGCTCCAACTGGCGGGCCACCGAGGTGGCCGACGACTATCTGGAACGCAGCGGCGTTCCCGTGCTGGCCGAGGTCGACACGCGCGCCATTGTGCGCCACCTGCGCACGCATGGAGTGATGCGCGGCGTCATCGCGTCGGGCTCGGTGCTGGACGCGGACGCGCTGGTGGCCAGGGCGCGGGCGATCCGCAAGATGGAAGGCACCGACCTGGCCAGCGTCGTCACCACCAAATCCATCTACCAGTGGGACGAGAGCGAGCCGCGCAACCAGACCGGCGAAGCGTTGCTGCCGCTGCCCGATGGCGCCACCAACGGCGAGCCGCTGCATGTGGTGGCGTACGACTTCGGAATCAAGCAGAACATCCTGCGCATGTTGAC
>JBEKWE010000070.1:0-13751 GCA_049513335.1 Acidobacteriaceae bacterium
GGCGGGCTCGTCGAATTGATGCTCATGCGGTAGACTGAAATCGAGAGGCGAGCGATGATCTTCCACGTCACCATGGAACCGGTCGAAGATGGTTGGATTATGGTCGAATGCCCGGCGCTGCCCGGATGCATCTCGCAGGGCAAAGACGAGCAGGAGGCACTGGCCAATATCAAGGAAGCGATCACGGGCTGGCTTTGGGCGGAAGACCAGAAGGCCATGCGCGCGATGCCGCAGGACCGTGCGTCTCTTGTTGTTGCAATCTAGCCGGAAATTCCGGACATGATTTCCATAGGCTTTCCACTTGGTTTTCCACCGTTTGAGCCAATTTTGCGCAGGCACAAAATGCTCTATCCTTAGCGTATGGGCACACTTGCGAACATCTCGGGCAAAGAGGCGGTGAAGGCCTTCCTTCGAGCCGGGTGGGTCCGGGAAGGCCAGACGGGCAGCCATGTCATTCTGACCAAAGATGGTTACAGGGCGACGCTCTCCATTCCACAGCATCGTGAGGTGAAGCCGGGCACACTCCGCGCACTTATTCGCGCGGCCGAGATGACGATTGAACAGTTCCTCGAGTTGCTCTAGGCAGAACGTCTGCAGCGCTCAGACGGTCATGATCTCTTTTTCTTTGGCTTTGAAGAGGTCTTCGATGCGGCGGATCTCGGCGTCGGTGAGCTGCTGGACCTCTTCGCTGGCGCGTTTCTCGTCGTCGGCGGAGATGAGCTTGTCCTTGGCGGCTTTTTTGACCTGTTCGTTGCCGTCGCGGCGGATGTTGCGAATGGCGGTCTTGTGGTCCTCCAGGACGGCGGAGAGGTGTTTGACGGTCTCGCGGCGGCGCTCCTCGGTCATGGGCGGGACGGGGACTCGGATGACCTTGCCGTCGTGCATGGGGTTGAAGCCGAGGTTGCTGGTGCGGATGGCCTTCTCGACGGCGGGGACGATGGCGATCTCCCAGGGCGAGACGAGGATCATCTGCGGCTCGGGGGTGGAGATCTGGGCGACCTGGGAGATGGGAGTGTCGGTGCCGTAGTAGTCCACCTTGACCTGGTCGAGCATGTGGACATTGGCGCGGCCGGTGCGGGTGGAGAGGAGGTTGGCGCGGAAGTCCTCGACCGTTTTTTCCATGCGCGCCTTCAACTGCGCGTGCACATTCTTCAGGGCCGGATTGCCTGCCATCGTCGATGCCATAGAGTTGCCTGCCTTTCTGAACCACGATTCGAAGCGCGCCCGGAGCCGGGCGGGTTCGACCTCGCCATTCTACAGAGGTTTTGGGGAACCATGGCGCCGGCGGCCGGCGAGGGCCACTGGCGAGGCGGAAGTCGAGGCTGGAATGGACCATTCCGCGTGTGCTGAATTGAACAGCGAAGCGCGATGATTTAGCATATGACGAGAGACAGGCATATCCCCCGAAAGTGTTAGGTGGGCCTCGTGAACGTAGAACTGAACTACGAGCAGAGCGCGCGGATCGAGTTGCTTGCGATATACGCGGGCAAGCGGTCGTCGCAACTGTTGCTGGACGCGGCGATGCTGCTGCTGGACAGCGATGCGGGATGCTGCGAGCACTGCCGCCCGGCGGGCCCGCAGAACTTCCTTGACGAAGAGCAACTGGAGGCGAGGTTCGCGCAGTTGCTGCATCGCTGAGGCGCGGCGGCGCGCGGCTGGCGGAGAATGGCTGGCGGGGATTGGCTGGGGGAACTCTGCGGCGAAATATTTTGGCAAAGAATGCGCCGCAGAAGCGCGTTGCCGACATGCGATGTTGAGGGTGAAGCACTCCAGACTCGCATGGAGCGGCATCGCTCCCATATAATCGAGCTTTCGCCACGGGAGCCTGCGGGGCGCGATTTTGCAGCGAATGAGGGTGTGCGTATCTTTACCGTAAAGCGAGTGAGCGAAAGATTGCTGGGCGTCAAGCTAAAGTCTGTGCGTACGCGCTCATGCCGCTCCCGCATTGCTGCTGCAGTTGCGGTTACAGGGATGCTGGGGGCGATGGTGTTTGCGCCGGCGCGGGCACAGGAGGGGGGCGCGGCTCCGGCTGGGCAGACGGCGGCGGCGGATGCGGGCGGCGGGCCACAGGTGCTGTGCCAGCCGCAGGTGATCAACTGGCGCAGGGTCCCCAAGGAAACGGTGCTGGCGCGGATCTCCAGCCATCAGGGCGATCCGTACGATGCAGCGACGGTGGAGCGCGACTTCAATTCGCTGTGGAACACGGGCTACTTCACCAAGGTGCAGATTGAGCGCGTGGACACTCCGGCGTGCGTGCAACTGGTGGTCTATGTATGGGAAAAGCCGACCATTCGCTCGATCGATTACCAGGGGCTGAATGCGATGACGCTGTCGGACGTGCAGGACCGGTATAAGAAGGCCAAGGTCGGACTGACGGTGGAGAGCCAGTTCGACGACACGCGGGTGATGCGGGCCGTGGACGTGCTGAAGGACCTGGAGAGCGAGCACGGACACCAGTTTGCGACGGTGACTCCGGTGATCAAGTCGATCCCTCCGGCGTCGGTGTCGGTGACGTTCAAGATCAAGGAAGGGCCGACGGTGAAGGTGGGCAAGATCGCCTTCGACGGCAACTACAACCTGAGCAGCCGGGTGCTGCGCGATGCGATGGTGAACACCAAGCCGATCGGGATACCGCACTCGATCATTCTGGAGAACCTGTTTGCGCGGACCTTCGACGCCAGCAAACTGGACGAGGACACGGAGCGGGTGCGGCGGGCATACGAGGACCATGGCTACTTCAGGGCGGCGACTGCCGATGTGCAGACCCACGTGCGCGACGAGGGCGGGCTGAACTGGTTTACGCTGCGTCCGTCGACGGGCAAGCGCATCGACATCCTGCTTCCGGTGGAGGAGGGGGAACGCTACCGGCTGGGCGGGATCAACTTCACCGGCAACAAGGCGATCACCAACAACAGGCTGCTGCGGGCGCAGTTCGCGCAGAAGGACGGCGAATGGTTCTCGGCGACGTCGTTCTCCAAGGGACTGAAGGACCTGAACAAGCTGTATAGCGGCTACGGCTACATCCGGATGGTTCCGGACTATAAGTCGCGGCTGGATGAGGCGAAGAAGCTGGTCTTCTTCGACATCGATATCGATGAGGACAAGCAGTACTACGTTTCGCGGATCGAGTTTACGGGCAACACGATTACGCGCGACAAGGTGATCCGGCGCGAACTGCTGCTGGAAGAGGGCCAGGTGTACGACAGCCGGCGCTGGGAGCTGTCTGTCATGCGGCTGAACCAGTTGAACTACTTTGAGACGTTGAAGGTGGAAGACGATACCGAGACGCGACAGAACGAGGACAATGCGACGGTGGATCTGCTGCTGAAGCTGAAGGAGAAGGGCAAGAACTCGATCGCCGTGAACGGGGGCATCAGCGGACTGTCGGGGACGTTTGTGGGGTTGAGCTACGAGACCAACAACTTTCTGGGACTGGGCGAGACGCTGTCGGCGAGCGCGAACATCGGCGATCTGTCGCGCAACGTGAGCTTCGGATTCACGGAGCCGTATCTGCGCAACAAGCCGATCTCTGTGGGCACTGAGGTGTTCTCGCGGAAGTCGGATTACAACCCGGCCAAGGCGTACTCAATCGCCAACGGCACGAGCCCGAATGTATCGGCCGCGCAGCAGTCCCTGCTGACCAACTACAACACCGCGACGACGGGGTTCACGGCATCGGCGAGCGAGCCGCTGAAGCATCTGTGGGTGGGCCGGGGCATTTCTCGCGTGGGCGTGACGTACGCTCTGTCGCGCTCGTCGGTGACGACGTTCAACGACAATACGCGCAACATCTTTCAATCGCTGGCGTTCCGGTCCGGGGTGGCGGGGCTGAACCAGTTGAGTGGCATTGTGACGTCGACGATTGCGCCCAGTTTCAGCTACTCCAGCCTGGACCGCGGGATTGGGCCGCACTCCGGCCGCGACTTCAACCTGTCGGTGCAGATTGCGGGCGCGGGCGGCAATGTGAAGTACATCTCTCCGGTGGCGAGCTACCGGCAGTACTACCCGATGAAGGGGCTGACGATCGACCAGGAAGGGCATAACGTTCTGGGGATGCGACTGCAACTGGCGCACATCTCCGGGTTCGGCGGCGAGGTTGCGCCACCAACCAACCGCATCTACGGCGGGGGCGAATCGGATGTGCGCGGCTTCGACATTCGCGCCAGTTCGCCGTACACGTTCGTGCCGATCAAGGTGGAGTACAACCTGACCAATCCGGATGGCACGACCGTACCGCGCGATCCGACCAACCCCAACCTGGGCAATATCGAGGTACCGCTTCCGGTCTACCGGCTGGCCTCAGTCGGCGGAGATACGCAACTGACGGCGAATATTCAGTACATGATCCCACTCGTCAGCACGCTGAGTTTCAACTTCTTTACCGACTTCGGACTGACCGGCGACCTGCAGAAGGGACAACTGCTGCAGAGCGCGGCAGGCACGTCGGTGCTGGCGAGCGCGCTGTATGGCTGCCCGACGTTCGTCAATGGCGCGTGCTTCGGCGGCCAGCCGGTGGCAGCTCTGGCGGCGCGGCGACTGAGTACGGTTCCGGGAACCAACTTTGTGCCTCGCATGTCGAGCGGCGCCGAGCTGCAGGTAATTCTGCCTATTGTGAACGCGCCGTTCCGGCTGTATTACGCATACAATCCGCTGCGTCTGTTCAAGAACCTGCCGCAGCAACTGGCGGTGGACGATGCGACGTTCCGCACCATGTTCCCCAGCTCGGGCGCCGGGGATTACAGCTATCAGCAGGCGCTGCAGCTCTACGGGGCATCGTACGAACTGCGCGAGCCAAGAAAGACGCTGCGGCTGACCGTGAGCACGACGTTCTAGAGACGGGTTCGAGGTACAAGGTTCGAGGTTCGAGGGAAGAACAAGAAGCGGCTGCCGAATGGGGCAGCCCGCTCTTTTTAACGGGAACAGGTGAGAGCGGCTGCTGTTGATTGAGTCTCCTGCTTATCCCTAACCACTATCCATAACTACCCACTATCCATAACTACCCACTAACCACTACCCACTGTCGTTAGTAGGCGCGCTGGTAGATGCGGGTGAGGCGGTCGTGCCAGGCGAGGCGGTCTTCGTCGAAGGCGGCCCAGAGCAGGCCGAGGCCGAGCGGGCAGACGGAGACGAGGACGGCCAGGATGCGGCGGCGCATGGCGCGGCGGGTGGGGTTCTCGTCGTCGAAGGTGCAGAGGGCGATGCGGGCGCAGCGCATTCCTGGGGTGGACTCGGAGAAGGAGAAGAAGAGCGCCTGGTAGAGGAGAACGAGGAGGGCGAGGACGAGGGCGCCGGCGGTGAGGGCCATCCTGGGCTGGAGTCCGGTGTGGGCGGCGAACTGGGCGGCGGCGTGGGCCGAGAGGTGAGCCAGGGCTGAGTGGCGATCGAGCGCAAGGGACGCAGTGGGGAGGGTCGCGGCGGCGTGCCAGGGGATGAAGTGGCAGGCGGCGAGCAGGAAGGTGGCAGCGAAGGCCAGGAACCCGGCGAGAAGGATGGAGGCATCGATGGCGGCGGCCGCGAGGCGGCGGGCGATGGAGGCGATCTGGGGGAGTGGGACGGGGCGGGCGGCTGGATTGGCAAGGGTGCCAGCGGCGGGCTGGGTCAGCGCGAACTGGCTGGCGTCGGCGGTCTCCGCGGGCCCGGCGCCGGGCGCGTCGAGCCAGATGGAGGTCCACTGGGGCGCGGGGGCTTCGGCGGGGACGGGGGTGGTGGAGATCTGGGCGGGATCGACCTCGAAGATGCGGAGTTGGCCGTCTGCAGTGGCGGGACCGGCGGCGGCGCGCAGCGGGCCTTCAGCGTAGCGCGGGCGGGCCTTGCGGGGCGCGACCAACTGGCGGGGAAACTCGATCAGGTTCGCGGGCAACGCCATGGGCGGGCCAGCGGACTCTTCGAAGACGGGCGACTGGCGAAAGGCGATCTCTTCATCGAGCCGGCGGGCTTCGGCGTCGTAGCAGTCGTCCTGCCGGCTGCCGGGGCTGGGTATGGATACGCACAGCGGAGAGGTGAGGTCGACGTGGGCGGCGCTGGACTCGTCTTCATAGAGACGGACGGTGAGGCCGGGGCGAGACTTTGTGGGGTGGTGCGCGTGGGGATGGGTGGACCCCACCTTAGGCGACGATAAAACTGTCGCCGAAGATGGGGCACCCGGATTTGTGGCGGGCCGGGTTCGCGGGGCTGCGGCGGGTTGGAGTTCGTGCCAGAGGCTGAGTTCCTGCGGGCGTTGGGCCGGAGATTGGTTCTGGGCCTGGTTGATGGGGTCGTGGATGGGGGCTTGGTCGGTGAGGGAATCGTCGTCGAGGGAGTCGAGGAGCTGTTGCTGGGCTGCTGCGACGGCCTGGGCATTGAGCGCGGCGATCTGGGCCGCGGCCTGGGCCTGTTGGGTGGCGCGCTCGGCCTCGGCGGCAAGGACTGCGCGATAGCTGGGGGAGTGGGCGTAACGCTCTGCGACGGTGGCGGCGATGCGGCGGATGCGCGCGGGGGCGGAGGGCGAAAGCGCGGGCGAAAGTGCGAGCGAGGGCTGCGCAGGAGCGCGGCGGCTGCGGTGTGCGGCGAGGCGTTCGGCAACCTGGCGGCGGAGGGCCTCGGAGGTGGGGGGAGGCGCAGTGGAGCGGGCTGCGGCGTGGGCGGCCGCGGCTGGGCAATCGCTGGACGCTTCGGCGAAGGCCGGGGCCGGCGGGTCGGTGTCAAGCAGTGCGGAGCCCATTTTGCTCAAAACTCAAACTCACTTTCGTGAAATCGTCTAACCTCAAAGGGTGGTGCGAACGACAAATGTTACGGGCCGGTCCAGCCTTGCGCAGGCGCTGAGGCGCGTCTGCTTCTTCATAAGTATCACGGGGGGCATGGCAAGTTTTACGCATCTTGCGGCGCAGGAGGTGACGAGTGCGGCACCTCTTACTGAAACGGGCGCGGCGGTGAGCGGCAGATGCGTGACGACCACGACGTCAGGGCCGGCGGATGCGTCTGCCGCGCTTAGCGGGACGCTTCCCGAGGCGCCGGGCGGGCCCGGGATGGCGCAGTATCCGGAGGCGGCGCCGATTGCGGCGGCGAAGAAGGGCGTGCCGGTGCGGCTCGAGGCGGACACCTGTTCGGTGAAGGGGGGCGTCTACGATCTGGACGGCCATGCGGTGGTGAGCTATGGCGACCGCAGGCTGGAGGCGGACCACATTGAATACGACAGCGCGACGGGCGAGGTGACGCTGACCGGGCATCTGCAGGTGACGGGCGGAGAGAACGACGAGAGCATCCACGCCAGCCACGGAACGATCAATATGCAGACGCAGGCGGGGCGCTTCTACGATGTGACGGGCTCGGTGGGATTGCGGCAGAGGCCTGCGCCGGGCGCAGCGCCGATGGGCCAGCGCACGGTGTATAGCAACGGCAATCCGTTTTTGTTCAGCGGCAGGCTGGTGGTGAAGAGCGGGCCGCGGGAGTACCGGATCTACGGCGGAACGGTGACGTCGTGCCAGTTGCCGCGCCCGGACTGGCTGCTGTCGGCTTCCGAGTTCAGCGTGGACGGGGAGAAGGCGCGCGCGACCGACAGCGTCTTCCATGTGATGAATCTTCCGCTGCTGTGGCTGCCATATGTGACCCATCCGGAGGACGCGAACGACCGGCAGAGCGGGATCCTGATTCCGGTGCTGGGCGACTCGTCGAGCAAGGGGCTTACGGTTGGCGAACAGATCTATTGGTCGATCAACCGCAGCACGGACCTGACGGTGGGGACGATCTACTACTCCGACCGCGGATGGGAGCAGAGCGCGAGCTTCCGCTACCGCGGCGTGGGCGACGACCAGGCGCGGGCGCGCTATAGCGGCCTGCAGGACCGCGGATATACGCCGACGGGCGGGACGTATACCAACCAGAGCGGCGAAGATGTGACGTTTTCGGCGCGGCGCGATTTTTTGTTGGATTCGGAGACGAATTCGGCGCAGGGGACGAGCGCGGAGATTGCCGCGACGCAGACCAGAGCGGCCGCGGACGTGGAGTATCTCAGCTCGTTCCTGTACCGCGAGGCGTTCTCCACCAACTTCAACCAGGCGGTGTCGAGCGATGTGATTTCGACGGTGTACGGCACGCATGAGTGGGAGGACATGGCTGTAGCGATGGAGGGCGACCGCTACCAGGGAGAGAAGCGGGTGGCGACGACGACACTGCCGGAGGAGCAGGTGCATATCTTCCACGCGCCTGCGCTGGAGTTTACGACGACCGACCACGGGTTTGGGGCGACCGGGCTGGAGTGGAATGTAGACAGCTCGGTGGCGATGCTGAAGCGGGTGCAGCCGAACTTTGAGACTGGTGGAATGATCGAGCGGCTGGACGTGCGTCCGGAGCTGGCGTACCCGTTCGGCGCGGGCGGATGGCGGGTGCGGCCCTCGGTGGCGACGCGGGAGACGTTCTACAGCCGAAGCCGGCAGCCGGCGGTTGCGGGTGTGGCGGGGCCGGAGGTGGAGAGCCTGGCAACGCTGAACCGCTCGGACGTGGAGGTGCAACTGGACCTGCGGCCGCCGGCGCTGGAACGGACCTACGACACGGGATTTGTGCGGCGGCTGCTGCGCCACGATGTGAAGCACACCATCGAGCCGGAGTTGACGTATCGCTATGTCAGTGGGGTCGACAATTTTCAGGATGTACTACGCTTCGACGCGGTGGATGTGGCGAGCGACACCAACGAGATTGAGTACGGCGCGACGCAGCGGCTGTTTTTGCGGCGGACGGGGGCACAGCCATGCCGCGCGGCGGGAACTGCGGCGGATGCGACGGAGATTCTGGGACAGGCGGGCGGAGAGGCCGACGCGTTGGAGGACCCCGGCCAGGCCACGGGCAGGACCGACGACACGCAGCCGGTGTGCGGGAACCGCGAATGGATCAGTTGGCGAGTGGCGCAGAAGTATTTTTTCGATCCGACCTTCGGTGGCGCGGTGGTGGATGGGCGGCGGAACATTCTGGGGACGACGCTGGATTTTTCCGGCATTGCGTTTCTGACCGAGCCGCGCAACATCTCGCCGCTGCTGTCGCGGCTGCGGGTGCGGACGTCGGAGAAGACGGACGTGGAGTGGGACTTCGACTACGACACCGGGGCGAAGAAGTTTACGGCGAACAACATCTATGTGGACGTGCATCAGGGGAATTTTTTCAGCGGGGTGAGCTATGCGCGGCTGAATGCGCCGGGCCGATCGTATATTGCGGGGGTTGCGTCCAGCGTGGCGGACTTCCAACAGATGCGGACGACGCTGGGCCTGGGAAGGCCAACCAAGGCGGGCCTGAGCGTGGCGACGAACGCGGGGATCGACCTGGACCTGGGGACGGTGCAGTACGGCGCGATCCAGGCCTCGTACAACTGGAACTGTTGCGGAGTCAGCGTGGAGTATCGCAAGTATGAGCTGGGGACGGCGCGCAACGAGAACGTCTACCGGTTCAATTTCACGCTGGCGAATATCGGGAGCGCGGGCAATATACGGCACTCGGAGCAGGTGTTTTAAGGCCAGGGAACAGGGAGCAGTCACCCCAGCGAGCCAAGACCGCTCGCCGGGGACCCCGACAGCAGACAGAGAACAGTGAGAGCTGCGAGTCGCCCTGCCCCTCAACCGATCTCCCGTGGAGGGCCGTCGCAGAGTACGCTGGGGCAGCGGCGACCCTTTATGCGTGAGATAATCGGTGTTGTGCCGAATGGTGTCAGAGGGTTGCGAAATCTCGCGTTGATCGCATGGATGGCGGCGCTGGGCTGCCCTGCCCAGACCAATGTCCCGGCCGCCGCGCCAGCCGGCCCGCAGACGGCGGATGCACCGGCGATCCAGCTGGGCGTGAAGCTGTCGCCGGCGATGGCCCGCCGGATCGAGGTGATGATCCGCAACCGGTCGCAGGCGCTCACTCCAGCGTATGCAATCTCGATTGGCGAACCCACCCGGAGCGATTTCGCGGGCTACGACCAGATCGTTGTGACCTTTACGGCGGAAGGCAACCCGAGCAAGACGGCGCCGTTTCTGTTGTCCACCGATGGCAAGACGCTGGCGCAGTTCAACAAGTACGATATAAGCCAGGACCCGAAGGACAAGGTGTCTGCGGCGGGACGACCGGCGCGCGGCGGGGCGGAGAATGCGCCGGTGCTGGTGGTGGGGTACGACGACCTGGAGTGCCCCTACTGCGCGCAGATGAATGCGGAGCTCTTTCCCGCGATTCTGGACCGCTACAAGGACCAGGTGCGCGTGGTGTACCGCGACTTTCCGCTCTACGATATCCACCCGTGGTCGATGCACGCGGCGGTGGATGCGAACTGCCTGGGCGCGGCCAGCACGGCGGGCTACTGGAACTTTGTCGACTACGTTCATGCGCACGCCGGCGAGATGGCCGGCGCCGAGAAGACCGTGGAGAAGGCCAATCAGACGCTGGACAAGCTGGCATTGGACGAGGGCGCGCGGCAGAAGGTGGATGCGGCGGGGCTGGCGGCCTGCGTGCAGAAGCAGGACGACAGCAAGGTGAAGGCGTCGGTCGCGGATGCGGTGTCGGAGCCGCTGCTCCTGAACTCCACTCCGGTGCTGTTCATCAACGGGGAGAAGGTGGAGGGCCTGGTGCCGATCGAGGCGCTGTATCGGATTATCGACGGGGCGTTGATTGCGGCGGGCCAGATGCCGCCGCCGGCCCCTCCCACGGCCACGCCGCCAACGCCGCAGGCGGGACAGCCCGCGCCGGTCGCGGCCAAGCCAGGGAGCTAACAGAACGAAGCGGATGATAGAGAATGTTAAGCGGAGAGAAGCACGCGATCGGGACGGGACTAGAATCGGGATGGAGCGATATGAGTAGGAGAGCGGGAATGGGTTTGGCGAAGCGGGCAGGGACAGGGAATGGTTGGCGCGCGGTTCGCAGGACGGCTGTGGGTCTGCTTCCGATTGCGCTTCTTGTGTTGGCGGGATGCAACCGCACGCATGGCGCCGATGTGGTTGCGACGGTGAATGGGCACGCCATTGTGCGCGCGGACATGGACCGGATGTACCAGGCCCAGTTGGGCCAGGCGCAGGGCCAGCAGCCATCGCCCGAAGAGGCCGATGCACTGCGGCTGCGCGTGGTCCGCGAACTGATCGACGAAGAGATTGTGGAACAGCGCGCGGCCAAGATGAACCTGACCGCGACCACGGAAGAGGTTGACGCAAGGGTCGCCGAGATGAAGGCCCCGTATAGCGAGGAGCAGTTCGCCGAGCGGTTGAAGGAGTCCGGTCGCACGCTGGACGACGTGAAGCACGACCTGCGCCGGTCGTTGACGATCGACAAGCTGGAGAACAAGGAGATCTATTCCAAGGTGACGGTGTCGGACGCGGACATTGCCAGCTACTACAACCAGCACAAGGCCGAGTTCAACCTGATCGAGACGCAGTATCATCTGGCGGCGATCCGCGTGACCAGCGTGCCTTCGGCGCAACCCGGCAACCTGCAGGGGAGCAAGGCGACGACCGACGTCGAGGCCAAGAAGAAGATCGAGGCGCTGAAGAACCGGCTGGACAGTGGCGAGGACTTTGGAACGATCGCGATGAACTTCTCCGAAGACCCGAACACGGCATCGAGCGGCGGCGACATGGGATTTGTGCCGGAGAGCCAGTTGAAGGCCGATCCCACCGTGGGTGCGGCGATTCTGAAGCTGAAGCCGGGTGCGATGACGGAAATCTTTCCCCTGATCGACGCACAGAGCAAGAAAGCGGTGGGCTATACGATCTACAAGCTGCTGGAGCGGGAGCCGGCGGGGCAGCGCGAGATCACCGATCCCGTGGTGCAACAGCACATCCGCCAACTGCTGCACGATGGGCGGTCGCAACTGCTGAAGAACGCATACTTCGAGATGCTGCGCGACCAGGCCAAGGTGGAGAACTTCTTCGCCGAAGGGATCTTCAAGAACGACGCGAAGTAGGGTGGGCCCTTTGCGCTAGCTGAAACGGCGGAGCTTGAAGAGGAGCTGGCGGAAGATACCCATCCAGACGGCGGCGTCGCTGGCGTCGAGGGACATTCGACGGAGCAGGCGGCGGAGTTGCACGGTGTCGCTGCTCGCTGGGTGGCGACGCTGGTATCCCGACTTTTCGAGGGTCTCATAGAGCAGAGTGGTGAGGCGTTCGATATCGGCTGCGGAAGCTGGTTCCGCGGCGACTGGGGAGTCTGCGGCGACCGCATGAGCTTCGGCGGCGGGGTCCGATTCACCGGGAGGGACCGCGGCTGCGACGGGACCGCGCACCAATTCATAGAGACAGACGGCGACCGCCTGGCCAAGGTTCAGGGAAAGATGGCGCGCGCCCGCGACCTGCTGCATGGGGATGGTGAGGAGAAAGTTGCAGTGGCTCAGCTCGTCGTTGCTGAGGCCGGTCTTCTCGGAGCCGAAGAGCAGGGCGACGCCCGGGTTGCTATTGGGGCCTGTGCTGCGGCCCAGCTCGGCGAGGATGCGGGGCGCGGCTTCGGCGAGCGGAAGCAGGGGGTGTTGCAGGTCGCGCTCGCCGACGGCGGTGGTGCCGACGACCAGGGTGCAATCGGCGATAGCCTCGGCGAGGCTGGCGCAGGCGACCGCGCCGGCGAGGACCTCGGAGGCATCGACGGCGGAGCGGGCGTCCTCGAAGGGGACGGGGTAGTCGTTGACCACGCGCAGATGGCGCAGGCCGAAGTCGTGCATGGCGCGTGCGGCTGCGCCAATGTTGTTGGGGTTGCGCGCGCGGACGAGGACGATGTGGATGCGGTCAAGCTCTGTAGGGGTCGGCATCGAGTTCTATTGTAAGGGCTGCGGCAGGTGCGGTGGGAGGGATGCGCCCCGACGGCCCCGCTTCAACTACACTCTTAGATTGCGGCGGTTATGGCGGATGACTTCGCACAACTCGTGAAGCAGCAGGCGGACATTGTGCGCATTGTGGGCGAGTACCTGAAGCTGCGCAAGACGGGCGCGCAGAACTACACCGGGCTGTGCCCCTTCCACAAGGAGAAGACGGGGTCGTTCTCCGTGAATGCGGCCGGGAAGTTCTACTACTGCTTCGGCTGCCACGAGACGGGTGACGTATACACCTTCGTCATGAAGATGGAGGGGCTGAGCTTTCCCGAGGCGGTGCGCGCGGTGGCGACGAAGGCCGGGATTCCGCTGCCGAAGCACGAGTTCAATTCGCCGGAGGAGGCTCGGGAGTCGGGGCTGCGGCGGCAACTGATCGACCTGCACGAGGCTGCGACGCAGTACTTTGAGGCGCAGTTGAAGGCGCCGGAGGCGGCTCGTGCAAGGGAGTACTTGACCGGGCGCGGCGTCAGTGCGGAGACGATCAAGTCCTTCCGCATTGGCTATGCGCCGGCTGACTTCAACGCGATGCGCGACCAACTGAGGCCGCAATTTGCGGAGGAGGTGCTGCGCGCCAGCGGACTTTTCAGCTCGAAAGAGAAGAGCGACGACGGACTGCCGACCGGCGAGCTTTATGCGCGCTTCCGCAAGCGAATTACGTTTCCCATTGCCAACGAGGCGGGCAAGGTGATCGCGTTCACCGCGCGCGCGCTGGATGTGGACGACAAGAACGCGAAGTATCTCAATTCGCCGGAGACTGTGCTGTACACCAAGGGCAATGTGCTGTTCAACCTCGACAAAGCTAAAGGAGAGATACGCAAGAACGACTTTGCCGTGCTGGTGGAGGGGCAGATGGACTGCATCTCGGTGTACATGGCGGGGATTCGCAATGTGCACCGAGATGCAGTCCATCTGCCCCTCCACCAGCACGGCAAAGTCGTTCTTGCGTATCTCTCCTTTAGCTTTGTCG
>JBEKWE010000071.1:0-13603 GCA_049513335.1 Acidobacteriaceae bacterium
AGGCCCTTTTTGACGAGGAAGAGGATGAGGTCGCGGACGCGGCAGGAGTAGCCCCACTCGTTGTCGTACCAGGCGATGACCTTGCCGGTGTTGGCGACGACCTTGGTGAGCTTGGAGTCGAAGGTGCTGGACATGGGGTCGCCCTTGAAGTCGGAGCTGACCAGCTCCTCCTCGGTGTAGGCGAGGATGCCCTTGAGCGGGCCGGCGGCAGCGGCAGCCTTGACGGCGGCGTTGATGCTCTCGATGGAGATGGGCTTCTCGGCGACGAAGGTGAGGTCGACGACCGAGACGTTGGGTGTGGGAACGCGGATGGCGAAGCCGTCGAGCTTGCCGGCCATGGCGGGGATGACCAGCTTGAGCGCCTTGGCCGCGCCGGTGCTGGTGGGGATCATGGAGAGAGCGGCGGCGCGGGCGCGGCGGAGGTCCTTGTGCGGCGCGTCGAGGACAACCTGGTCGTTGGTGTAGCTGTGGATGGTGGTCATGATGCCGCTGACGATTCCGAAGGAGTCGTTGAGCACCTTGACCACGGGCGCGAGGCAGTTGGTGGTACAGGAGGCGTTGGAGAGGATGTTGTGCCTGGCGGGGTCGTACTTGTCGTCGTTGACGCCGAGGACGATGGTGAGGTCCTCGTTGGAGGCGGGCGCGGAGATGATGACCTTTTTGACCGTGGCGCCGAGGTGCGCCTTGGCCTTGTTGGCGTCGGTGAAGAGGCCGGTGGATTCGACGACGACCTGGGCGCCGACGGAGGCCCAGTCGAGCTTGGCCGGGTCGCGCTCCGCGAAGACCTTGAACTGCTTGCCATCGACGGAGATGAAGTCCGCGCCGTGGGCGATCTCGTTCTTGAGGTTGCCCAGGATGGAGTCGTACTTGAGCAGGTGCGCGAGCGTGGCCGGGGTGGTGATGTCGTTCACGGCGACGATTTCGAGCTCTGGGTTGCCGATTGCAGTGCGGAAGATGTTGCGTCCGATGCGGCCGAAGCCGTTAATGCCAACTTTTACAGCCATGTTCGCTTGCTCCTGTGGGTTTCTCGGTGAGGATTTGAAGGCCCTTCCGGGTGGTGGATTGCAGCGCTTCAACTCCTGTGGAAGATGAAATTCGTGTTTTGGTTGTCAATTCAATGCTAGCACCTGGGTTGGGGCGGCGCAACGAAATGGCCTGCAAACAGGCATGTTGTGTGATTGAAATCACAGGCGGCTTAGGAGTGCGCCGGCGTCGCCGACTTTTTTGCGCAGCGTCGCCGCTGCCGGGACTGGACCTGACCGGTGCGAGGGTGGGGTGTACGGCTTGGTGCGGAGCATTTCCGTTGGACGCCATGTCTGTGTTACAAGCGACCTATGCGCGACGTGCGCGATTGGATGCGCGAGATCATGAGAAGACGTTCCAGGCGTGGCCCGAACGAGTCGGAATCCACGGGGAAGAGTGGGCAGGAGCTGCCCTCGAACCAACAGGCACCGCTGCGGCCCGACTATCCGGAACCGTTGGCTGAACACCCGCCCCAGCCGCAAGAGGCAATGAACCAGGGTGCAGCGGCGGACCGAGCAGACCAGACGTTGAGGGAGGTTCGTCCTGCGCGTCCGCCGCGGGCGCAGGCTGCGGCGGCCGCCCCTTCCGCGCCGCAGAAGACGATGGTGGTGGAGACGCAGCCGGAGTCGCTGGCTACGCCGCCGGAGGAGCCGACGACGGTCTCGCCCAAAGAGCCGCGCGGCTATGTGGTGCTGGCCATCGGGCTGCCCGGTTCGGGCAAGACGACGTGGTACAAGCGCCGCGGCGTCACGCCGCTATCGAGCGACCTGCTGCGCAGCCTGTTGTTCGACGACATCACGGAGCAGCGCTACCAGGGGCTTGTCTTCTCGACGCTGCGTAGTTTGCTGCGCGCGCGGCTGATCGCCAAGATGCCGTGGAACTATGTTGACGCGACCAACCTGAGCACGCACGAACGCAAGCAGTGGATCAAGATGGCCAAGAGCTTCGGCTACGAGGTGCAGGCCGTGTTCTTCGACGTGCCGCTGGCGGTGTGCCTGGAGCGCAACGCCAAGCGCGACCGCCAGGTGAGCGACGAGGTGATGCACAAGATGGCCGAGCGGTTAAAGCCGCCAACCTTCAAAGAAGGCTTCGAGAAGATCACGGTGGTGCGTGTGAAGGGCCACCCCGGCACTCTGCCGGTGACGACCAACGGCGGCGAAGAGTCTTCCGCGGAGAATGCGCCGGTGGAAGAGAATGGGCCGGTGGAGTAGAGCCGCGATAGAGCCGGATTACGCGAGGTGATGTGCGCTTCCAATGGCTGCAAAGCGTGCTTGATTCATCGCTGAATGCGGCGTTGCTGGCGCTGCTGACCATGAGCTATGTGACGCCCCTTGGCCTGACCGCAATTCTGGTGTGGAAGCGCAGAGTGTGGCGGCCGAATGTGGCTGCCTGGCGTTGGCGGGTCTGGCACGTTGGACTCGCGCTGGGCGCAGTGGCCGCGATCGCAGTGCCGCTATTTCTGCTTGGAATACAGTTACTTTCCGCTGCTGCGAAGCAGCGATGGTTTATCGATGCTGGGACCAGGGGGATGTTCTACGCGTTCGTGCTCTCTCCGGTAGCGGTAATTCTGTTCGGCTTCGGCGGGGGGAGACAACGCTGGGTGGGAATGGTCTCCGCGGCCATCTCTTTTGTTGCGCTGTTTCTCTCGCTGCTTGCAGTGAGCACCTGAAGCGGTTTTCGCTCGTAATTTGCTTGTGCTTAACCCAACGCGTGTCAGCGATCAGCGGTCTGTCCCCACTGATCGGAGTGGAGCGGCTTCATCGTAGCAGCCAAGGATTTAGATGGATCATACGGCGGCGTGGGCGGCTCAGGACGGAACTTCGCGCGTAGCGCATTCAGCGTTCTACTGACTTCGCTCAGAAAGATCGTCAGCATAAACAGTGAACAAGCTTCGTCAAAGGTATACCGCTTCAATACATACGATGCAGTGCAGTAGATGAGAACAGCGATCCAAGTAAAGAATGTCGTCAGCAGAACTACCTTCATGAATCGCTTAAATGCAGCGGTATACAACCATTGATGTGCCGACAGTAACTCATCATCAGTCCATTTGTTCTCAATCAGTCCGTTGTATATGCGCCATCTTGCAAGTCCCAGCATCAATGCTCCACACGCGGCTGGTAAGAGCGATACGACAACTAGAAGCGTTAGATGTGAATAACTTGAACCAACTTTCGCAATATATGCACGCCTAACCCCTAGCCGGAGTAATAGTCCCAAATATGTCATGGAGGCAAGAAGAAGCGAGCCGATGATGGCTAGCTTTGCGAGCTCGATTGGCTTCGATCTGGTGAGCATTCTCTTGCTTGGCCCTGTATGGCGTTGTCCCAATTCACTGCAAGGCTAACATCAGATCGCCGTCAGCACCATACAACTTAGTCGGCAGACTGGCCCCAATGATCGGAGTGGAGAGGCTCCGGCGGCGTGCGCCGAATCAAACCTGAGAGCCCGGGAACTGGGCATCGAGCGCGGGCGTTCCGCGGCGCGGAGCGGCATCTTGCATCTGCGGGTTCCCATCGGGGGCAAAACAACATATTCTGTCTGTATGCCCAAGCTCTCCATCCGCGACCTCGAACTTGCCGACAAGCGCGTACTGATCCGCGTCGACTTCAACGTTCCTCTGAAGGACGGCGCCATCACCGACGACACGCGCATTCGCGAGACGCTGCCCACGCTGGAGTACGCGCTGCGCCACAAGGCCAAGGTCATCCTGGCCTCGCACCTGGGCCGCCCCAAGGGCAGGCCGGTGGAGTCGATGAGCCTGCGCCCTGTGGCCACGCGGCTGCGCCTGCTGCTGGACCAGGTGTTCAACGAGTCGGAGAATGTGGCCTTCTCGCCCGACTGCGTGGGCGAGATCGCCAAGGAGATGGCGCGCGAGCTGGAGTCCGGGCAGACGCTGCTGCTGGAAAACCTGCGCTTCCACCCCGAGGAGGAGGCCAACGACCCGCGCTTCGCCGCCCAGCTCGCCGCGCTCTGCGACCTCTACGTGGACGACGCCTTCGGCAGCGCGCACCGCGCCCACGCCTCGACCGAGGGCATCACCCACTTTGTTGCGCAATCGGCCGCCGGCCTGCTGATGGAGCGGGAGCTGAACTTCCTGGGCAAGGTGCTGACCGAGCCGGACCGGCCGTTTGTCGCCATCATCGGCGGATCGAAGATTTCAGGAAAGATTGATGTGATCGACAACCTGCTGGACAAGGCCGACACGCTGCTGATCGGCGGCGGCATGGCCTACACCTTCCTGAACGCGCTGGGCCAGAGCACCGGCAAGTCGCTGATCGAGGCCGACAAGATCGACGTGGCCAAGGCCGCGCTGGACAAGGCCAAGGCCAGGGGCGTCAAGCTGCTGCTGCCCATCGACCACGTGCTGGCCGACAAGTTCGCCGCCAACGCCAAGACGCAGGTCTTCAGTGGCAAGGGAGCGTTCCCCGCCGACTGGATGGCGCTGGACATCGGCCCAGCGACGATCGATCTCTTCGCCAAAGAGATCGCCGACGCGCGCACCATTGTGTGGAACGGGCCGATGGGCGTCTTCGAACTTGCGCCATTCGCGCACGGGACGAATGCGATTGCAGAACTGGTGGCGGCCAACCACGACGCCACCAGCATCGTGGGCGGCGGAGATTCGGTGGCCGCGGTGCACCAGGCCGGGGTCGCAGACAAGATCACGCACATCTCCACCGGCGGCGGAGCGAGCCTGGAATTCCTCGAAGGCAAGACCCTGCCGGGAGTGGCCGCGCTGACGGACAAGTAACTTCGGAGCTGGCGCCCATGCAAGCTGCGTTCGCCTTTGGCAAGACGGGTCTGACGATCTCTCTTCCCGATGGGCCACAGTACTGCGTTGTCGAGGGCCGTTCGGCAGACGCGCTGGAGGACGCAGCAGCGGCGATTGGCGCGGCGCTGGACCACCCCATCGGGTCGCGGTCGCTGGTTGAGCTTGCGGCGGGCAAGCGCACGGCAGCCCTCTCTGTCTGCGACATCACGCGGCCCGCGCCGAATTCTTTGACGCTGCCGCCACTGCTGGAGCGGCTGCACGCCGCGGGCATTCCCGAGGACGGCGTCACGATTCTGATTGCGACCGGCCTGCATCGCTGCGCGACCGGCGAAGAGATCAACGCGATCCTCGGCCCGGAGATTGCCGCGCGCTATCGCGTCGTCAACCACGACGCGCGCGCACTGGACGATCATTGCTGGCTGGGCAAGACAGCCAGCGGAACGCCGGTGTATATCGACAGGCGCTTTCTGGATGCGGAGTTGCACATTACGCTCGGCTTCATCGAGCCGCATTGGATGCTGGGCTTCTCCGGCGGACGCAAGCTGGTTGCGCCCGGCCTGGCCGCCGAGCAGACAATCCAGGCGCTGCACTCTCCGCGCTTCATGCGCGAGCCGCTGGCCAACGAGGGATCGATCGAGCGCAATCCGCTGCACGCCGAGCTGTTGGAGGTAGTGCGCATGGCGCGCCACGACTTCCTGCTGGACGTGGCGCTGACCCAGCAGCGCGCGATCTGCGGCGTCTTCGCCGGCGCGCCGGAGCAGGCCCACGCCGCGGGAGTGGACTTCGTTCGCTCGTCCACGATGACGCGGGTGCCGCAGTTCTTCGACGCTGCCATCGCCAGCGCGGCCGGACATCCGCTCGATCTCACCTTCTACCAGTCGCTCAAAGGCATCCACGCCGCGCACCACATCGTGAAGCCCGGCGGCAGGATTCTGCTGCTGTGCGAGTGCGCCGAGGGGATCGGCTCGCCGGAGTTCGCCGCAATGCTGCGCAGCTACGCGGGACCGCAGCAGTTCCTCAGCCAGATCGCGAGCGCGCCGGTTGTGATTGACCAGTGGCAGTTGGAGAAGATCGCGCTGGCCGGACTGAGAAACGAGATTCTGATCTACACTCCGGGCGTCTCGCCGGAGCAGCTCGGCGCGCTGGGCGAGCGATGCACCAGCGATGTGAATCAGGCAATCGCCGCGCTGCTCGATGGCCTGCCCGCAGGCGCGCGCGTCGCGCTGATTCCCGAAGGGCCGTACGCCTTCGCCCAGGTGGCCGAATGATGACGGGCGTGGCAGGACTGAAAGAGATTGCGCGCACGATGTTCGAGAAGGCTCTGGCGGAGTGCAGCATTGAGCGCGCCTTCGAGCGCAAGCTGCACGTGGTGGATGATGCGGCGGGCGCGCGGCTGTTGGTGGAGGGCGGCGAGGCGATTGCTCTCGACCGGCTGCGGCGGGTGCGCGTTGTATCGGCGGGGAAGGCCGCTGCTGCAATGCTGAGCGCGCTGCTGACGCGACTGCGTTTGCCAAACTCGTGCGAACTGCAAGGCGTGCTGATCGCGGCCGAACGACCGGCGAATCTGCCAGCGACGGTCCAGTATTTTTGCGGAGGACATCCCGTGCCGAACGAGGCTTCGTTTGCCGGAGCGAGGGCTGCGCTTGCGATGCTGCACGCGGTCGGGGATGTATCGCGTGACGACACGCTATGCATTTTTCTACTCAGCGGCGGGGCTTCGGCGATGATGGAGCTGCCGCTGGACGAGGCGATCTCGCTCGACGACACGATTGCGTTTCACCGCGCGCTGGTGCACAGCGGCGCGTCGATTGTGGAGATGAACTGCGTGCGCAAGCACTTCTCCGCGGTGAAGGGAGGGCGGCTCGCGCTGGCGGCGGGCAAGGCGCAGACGCTCTCGCTTCTGGTCTCTGATGTGCCTCCGGCGCATCTCGATGCGCTTGGCTCTGGGCCTACGATTGGCGATTCGAGCACGGTTGCTGAGTGCCGCGAGATTCTTGCGCGCTATGGATTGATGGAGCGATTTCCTGCATCGGTGCGGCGATTCTTTGCGTCGGTGGAGTTGCCGGAGACGCCCAAGCCAGGGGAGTTGAATGCGCGCTGCTGCGAGCTGGTAGACAGCGACGATATGGCGGAGGCGGCGCGCGGAAATGCAGAGCGGCTTGGATTTCATGCGGTCATCGACAATGCGTGCGACGACTGGAGCTATGACGCGGCCGCGAATCATTTGCTCAAACGGCTGCGCGAACTGCGCCGCGAGCATTCGCGCGTCTGCCTCATCTCGACTGGCGAGGTCACGGTTCGCGTAAATGAAGCTTCAGCGAGTACGCGTGGAGGGCGGAATCAACACTTCGCGCTGTACATGGCCACGCGGCTGCGCGCCGAGGATGGGCCGGTTACGGTTCTGTCGGCAGGGTCGGATGGCATCGACGGCAACAGCGATGCGGCGGGAGCGATTGTGGACGAGTACACGATCGATTGCGATGCGACTCGCGAATCTGCGCTGCGCGCGCTGGCGGAGTTCGATTCGTCAACGTGGCTGAGCGGGGTTGGAGCGACGGTTGTCACCGGCCCGACGGGGCACAACTTGCGCGACCTGCGAATTCTGCTTGCGGACGGGTAGTGGTGTAGTTTGAAATCCACATAGAATTAAATGGAGGTATTCTCAAACCTCATAGGAGGTAATGCAATATGCCATCGGTCTTATCTATGCGCAAGAGCAATAAGGGACTCACTGCCAAAATCAATTTGTGGGCCTTGGAGAAATACAAAGACAATTTCAACTCGCAAATGGCCCGTTTATGGATTGTCGGACAGGTAACGAATGCCGAAACAAACGAACAGAAGAAATTCAATGATGTGGGAGAGTTGATTAGTATTTTGGGCAAATGGAATGTCACTAAGTTCAAACACCTTCGCAAGCATTCCTAATAAGTTCTATCCATCTCCAAACTTTGAGAGCGGTTGTGGATGGCGCGGATGCCGTAAACTAGCAGGATGATCGACGATCTGGAATACCGATACTCCCCGGTGCGCGAGCGGGTTCGCGAGCTGCGGGAGTATCTTTGACTCGGCGCGGCTGAAGCGCGAACTGGCTGCGATTGAAGAGAAGATCGCCGACCCCACGGTGTGGGCGGATGCGGCGCGTATGCAGCCGTTGATGCGCGAGCGCAAGCGGCTGGAGACGCTGCTGGCCGACGACGCGGAACTGCTGCGACGGACAGACGACATTGAGGCCTACTTCGAGCTGGCGAAGGAAGGTGAGGCCACGGAGCCCGATCTGGAGCGCGAGATTCCCGCGCTGGTGGAGTTCTCCGAGCGGCTGGAATCGAAGACGATGCTTTCGGGCGAGACCGACCCGCTGAATGCCATCGTTACGGTGCATCCCGGCGCGGGTGGGACGGAGAGCCAGGACTGGGCCGAGATGCTGATGCGCATGTATCTGCGCTGGGCGGAGCGGCAGGGATTCCGGACGGAGATCAACGAGATTCAGGACGGCGACGAGGCGGGCATCAAGTCGGCAACCTTCACCATCAGCGGCGACTTCGCCTATGGCATGTTGACGGGCGAGACCGGCGTGCATCGGCTGGTGCGCATCTCGCCGTTCGATTCGGCCAAGCGGCGCCATACGAGCTTCGCCAGCGTCTTTGTGAGCCCGGAGATTGACGACACGATTGTGATCGACATTAAGCCGGAGGACCTGCGCATCGACACCTACCGGTCGGGAGGGAAAGGGGGTCAACATGTGAATACCACCGATTCCGCGGTGCGCATTACGCACATTCCGACCGGGCTGGTGACGGGCTGCCAGAACGAGCGCTCGCAACACAAGAACAAGGACCGCGCGATGAAGATGATGCGGTCGAAGCTCTACGAGTACGAGCTGGACAAGAAGAAGGCGGCGACGCGCAAGATCGAAGACTCCAAGTTGGAGATTGGATTCGGCTCGCAGATCCGCAGCTATGTGCTGCAGCCTTATCGCATGGCCAAGGACCTACGCACGCGCGTTGAGGTGGGCGATGTGGACCGCGTGCTGGATGGCGACCTGGAGCCGTTCATCCGCGGCTATCTGCGCATGAGGCGCGAGGGGAACTTCCCCGCGACGGTTGAAGAAGATGATGTGGTTTAGCTGCGAAGGCACGACGAGATGCAGTGGAGGGGCATGAGGTTTCGGCGAACAAATTCGGTTTTGCTGCGGATGCAGCTTACGCTGCTGCTGGCGATCTTCGCGCTTGCCGCGGGAGTGAGTGCGCGCGCGCAGATCAAGACTGTGGGGGATGGGAGTCGGTGGTCGGCTAAGGCTCCTCATTTAGAAGTCGCTCTTGTTGCACCGTCGTGGTTTAGAACAAGTGCTGGATATGGACAAGTATGGTCGGGAATTTATTTTGAGCTTGAACCGGGTTGGCATGTTTATTGGGTAAATCCGGGAGATTCCGGCGAGCCACCAAGTGTGAAATGGACATTGCCTGCAGGCATAACGGCTGAGCAGATGTTGTTTCCGATTCCGAAGCGGCTGCCGCTCGGTCCGCTGATGGATTACGGATACGAAGGGAAGGTTGCGTTCCCGATTCGCCTTACACTAGCTAAAAAACTTGCATCGAAGAAGATTCATCTGACTGCAAGCGTGAATTGGCTCGTTTGTCGCGAGGTGTGCATCCCCGGAAATGCGTTACTAGGGTTTGATTACATAGTTGAGCCAGAGCTGTTTGACGCGCCTAAAGGAGGAGTCGGTAGTTGGCTGGGATCTCCACTACAAGATGCCCTTATGTACGAGGTGCAGAATCAACCCAAGAATCTTCCAGCTAGGTCGACTGCGTTGGTAAACGTGAGTCAGGGCAAGTTCTCCCTGATACTACATGGAGTAAGAAGTGACGCGAATGCTGAGTTCTATCCTTTCGACACGGGTGTGATTGCGAATGCAGCGGTGCAGAAGATTACGCCGCTGGCGGACGGCGTGCGCATCGATCTGCTGCGGGATGACACGCTCGCGCAGACGCCCGCGCAGTTGCATGGGCTGGTGAAGCTGAGCGAAACGCTGGCGTACGACGTCAACGCGCCGGTAGCACCGGGCGAAGTTGCGGCGGCAGGCAGCGGTTCCGCGACAAGCACGACTGCGATTGGCGCGATTGGCCTGGCCTTTCTCGGCGGCATCCTGCTGAACCTGATGCCGTGCGTCTTCCCCGTTCTGTTTCTGAAGGGGCTTGCGCTGGTGCAGAGTTCGAGTCAGAGCCGCACTCATTTGCTGCGGCACGGGTTGGTCTATGCGCTGGGAATTCTGCTCTCGTTCTGGGGGATTGTGGCCGTGCTGCTGGTGCTGCGCGTGACGGGCAGCCACGCTGGCTGGGGCTTCCAGTTGCAGTCGCCGGTCTTCATTGCGCTGCTTGCGTCGCTGATGTTTCTGCTCGCGCTCTCGCTGGCGGGGCAGTTCGAGATTGGACTCTCGCTGACTTCGGTGGGCAGCTCACTGGTCGACAAGCCGGGGGAAGGGAAGCAGGGCTACGCGGGCAGCTTCTTCACCGGCGTGCTGGCGACGGTGGTGGCGACTCCATGCACCGCACCGCTGATGGGCGCGGCGATTGGCTTCGCGCTGACCCAGTCGGTGGGGGTGGTCTTCGCCGTCTTCACGGCGCTCGCGTTGGGACTGGCTGCGCCGTATCTGCTGTTGAGCTGGCAGCCGGCGTGGGTGCGCGTGTTGCCGCGGCCGGGCGCGTGGATGGAGGTGCTGAAGCAGATCACCGCGGTGCCACTGTTTGCAACCGCGATCTGGCTGGCGTGGGTCTACGGGCAGTTGCACGCGAGTGGCGGCGTAGACCAGATGGCACTGCTGCTCGCCTGTTTCCTGGTGCTGGCGATTGCGGGGTGGGCGCTGGGCCGATGGCCGGCGAGATGGGCCAGCCGAATCGCGGCGTTTGCGCTGATTGCGCTGGGACTGGCCATTCCTCTCTCGCAGACGCGAGGCGCGGGGCGGACTGGTGCAACGGCGCAGTCGGGGACGGGGCAGACGAATGCGGCGGCGGCGAATGGCGGGGAGTTGGTGTGGCAGCCGTACTCCCAGCAGGCGCTGGATGCGGCGCGCGCGGCGGGCCATCCGGTGTTTCTCGACTTCACCGCCGCGTGGTGTTTAAGTTGCCAGTTCAACGAGCGCGCTGTGCTGCGGTCGGCGGATGTAGAGAACGCGCTGCGCGCGCACAACTTTGTGCTGCTGAAGGCGGACTGGACCAACAGCGACCCGGTGATTACGCAGAAGCTGGCCTCGTTGGGACGCGCGGGAGTGCCGACCTACGTGGTCTATCCCGCGAACGCAGGCAGCGCGCCGGATGTTCTGCCGGAGTTGCTGACCAAGGGCCTGGTGCTGGCGGCCATCGAGCGCGACGCGAAGTAAAGAGTTGGATATAAGCCTAGTTTGCATCACTCCTCCCACTCATCCAACCCCACCAGCAAAGCTGGCGGGGACCCCGGTTCGCGATAAGACCGCGATGAATGGGGCGCCCTGTAAATACGGGGATTCTTCGCTACGCTCAGAATGACAAATATCGCGGCGGATGCGGAAATAGCACAGCTTGCGCTTGCCCTTACTTCGGCTTGCGCTTGCTGTGGCGGATGCGAGCGACCTCGTCCATGCGCTGGGCGAGGAGTTTCTCGCGGCCCTCCTGGGTGGGGTGGTAGTAGCGGCGGCCGGCGAGCGACGGCGGCAGGCACTCCATGTCTGCCACGCGGCCCTCCACATTGTGCGCGTACTGGTAGTCCTTGCCGTAGTCGAGCGACTGCATCAGCTTGGTGGGCGCATTGCGCAGGTGCAGCGGGACGGGCTCCGCGGCGGTGGATTCGATGTCGGCGGTGACGGCCCCGTAGGCGGTGTAGACGGCGTTCGACTTGGGCGCGAGCGCCAGGTAGACGATGGCCTGCGCCAGCGCGAGGTCGCCTTCGGGCTGGCCGAGGAAGTGCATGGCGTCCTTCGCGGAGAGGCAGAGATTGAGCGCCTCGGGCGCGGCCAGGCCGACGTCTTCGACCGCCATGCGCACGATGCGGCGCGCGACGTACATGGGGTCTTCGCCGGCCTGCATCATGCGGCCGAGCCAGTAGAGCGCGGCGTCCACGTCGGAGTTGCGCACGCTCTTGTGCAGCGCGGAGATGATGTCGTAGTGCTGCTCGCCCTGCTTGTCGTAGAGCAGAACGCGCCGCTGCAGGGCCTCGGCGGCGATCTCTTTGGTGATGCGCCGGGCTGGTTCTTCGGCGGCGAGGCTCGCGGCGACATCGAGCGCGTTGAGCGCGTTGCGCGCGTCGCCGCTGGCGTACGACGCGATGGTCGCGAGCGCGTCTTCGTCGGCCGCAACTCCCGATGCGCCCAGGCCGCGTGCTGAATTTACGCCGCGGGCGCTATCGCCGAGCGCGCGGTGGAGCAGCACGACGATCTGCGCTTCGGTCAGTGGCACGAGCGTGTAGACGCGGCAGCGCGAGAGCAGCGCGGCGATCAGCTCGAACGATGGGTTCTCGGTTGTCGCGCCGATCAGGCGGATCGCGCCGCGCTCGACGTAGGGCAGGAAGGCGTCCTGCTGGGCTTTATTGAAGCGGTGGATCTCGTCGATGAACAGAATCGTGCGCGAACGGAAGCCGGCAGCCTTCTCGGCGGCCACCATTACGGCCTTGATCTCCTTGATGCCGGACATGACGGCGGAGAACTCGATGAAGGTGGCTTGCGTGAGCGCGGCGATGATCTTGGCCAGGGTCGTCTTGCCGGTGCCGGGAGGGCCCCAGAAGATCATCGAGGTGGGGTCGTCGTGCGCGATGGCGAGCGAGAGCGGCTTGCCTGGGCCGAGCAGATGTTCCTGACCGACGAACTCGTCGAGCGTGCGCGGCCTCATGCGGTCGGCCAGCGGGGCCTGGCAGGCTTGCGCTGCGGCGGCGTCGGGAGTGGGGTTGAAGAGGTTCATGGGTGCAGGTTCGAGGTTCGAGGTTCAAGGTTCGAGGTTGTGGATGCGGTGCGCTGGCGCGAGGCTTCGTAGAGCAGAAGCGAACCTGCGACGGCGGCGTTGAGGCTCTCGACGCGGCCGGGAGTGGGAATGGCGATGTGCGCATCGGCCAGCGCAAGCCACTCCTCGCCAAGCCCCGCGCCCTCGTTGCCGATCATCAGCGCGCAGGCGCAAGCCAGGTCCGTCTCTGTTGCAGGAAGAACGGCGCGCGCTCTCCGCGTGGCTTTGGAGTTGGATTTGGAACCGATGTGAGAATCGGAATTGGACCCGGCATTGGGCGCGACGGCGGCCAGCAGGCGCACGCCACGCGACTTCAGCGCGAGGAGCTGGTTGGCGGCAACCTGCACGACGGGAACGCGGAAGACCGAGCCGGCGGAGGCGCGCAGGGCTTTCTGGTTCCACTCGCTGACGGTGCCGGGAGTGGTGAGGACGGCGGTTGCGCCGAAGGCCTCCGCCGAGCGGACCAGTGTGCCCAGGTTGCCCGGGTCCTGCAGACCGGCGGCGACGAGCAGGAGTGGAACTTTCACGTTCGCGGGGAAGGCGGATTCGATCTTCCAGACCGGAGGAATGAGCAGGGCGGCAATGCCCTGCGGGTTCTGCGTCGCGACCGCGCTGGCGAAGACCTCCTCCGAGAGGACCAGCAGCTCGACGCCGCGCGGAAGCCACGCGGGCGGGGCGATGCGCTGGCTGAGGAAGACGGTCTTCAGGGGAAGGCCGCTGGCGAGCGCCTCACGCAGCATGGTTTCGCCTTCGATGGCGACCAGGCCGCCGCTGAGGCGCGCGTGGCCGGCGAAGGCCGCGCGAAGTTGCTTGACCCGCGGGTTGGCGCGGCTGGTGA
>JBEKWE010000072.1:0-13543 GCA_049513335.1 Acidobacteriaceae bacterium
TTCACGCTGGGCTCTATCCTCATCGTGCTGTTCGCCGCCTTCGCCGCGCTGAACGCCTTCTCGCTCAAGTTCCTCAATCCCGCCACCACCGGCGAGATTGTTGTCTTTACCGGCCTCTCCGCGCTGGCGTTTCTGCTCTTCATTACGGTGCTGGTGCTGCTGGTGCGCAACGTGCTCAAGCTATACGCCGACCAGCGCAGCCGTGTGATGGGCACACGCCTGCGCACGCGCATGCTCTGGGGGGCGGTGCTGGTCTCGCTCGTCCCCATCATCTTCATGACCATCTTCAGCTACGGCCTGATGAACCGCGCCGTCGACCGCTGGTTCTCGCAGCCGGTCACCGAGATGCGCGACGACTCCAACCGCATGGCGCTGCAACTCTCCCAGTACACATCGGCCAACGCGCGCACTGAAGCCGAGTCGATTGCGGTCTCGCTGGCGGTGACCGAGAGCATCTCGCAGGCTGCCAAAGGCGACCGGAGCGCGCCCAGCCTGGAGGACATCGACCAGGTGCTGCACCAGCATGAGATCAGCCTGCAGGACGGTTTTGCCGTCGTCTACAGCGAGGGCCGCTCCATCGCCGCCTTCCACATGCCGCAGGCCGGCGCTCCCGTCGAGGCCAAGCCCTGGCTGCCGGACACCACGCCCGAGGAGGAAGACAGCGAGCCCGCGACCAACCCCAGCGGCCATCGGCCCGGCGACGATCTCCCCATCCCAGGCCCCACCGACGCGGCCATCCTCGCGCTCGCGCAACGCAACGACCAGCCCGTCTTCTCGCTGGGCGATAAGGACTACGCCCTCGGCGCGGCCGCCTTGAAGCAGGGCGGGATGGTGGTGGTCGGCCTGCCCATGCCCTACGGAATGGCAGCCGCCATGACCCGGCTGCACAACGCCACCGACCTCTATTGGAGCGTCTACCGGACACGCCGCCAGGTGCGCAATCTCAATATGATGCTTCTGCTGCTGATGACCACGCTGGCGCTGTTCGCCTGCAGTTGGCTCGCGCTCAACCTCTCCAAGCAGGTGACCAGGCCGGTGGAGGCGCTGGCCGACGCCATGCAGGCCATTGCCGCCGGAGACTACGCCCACCGCGTCACGGAGAGCACCACCGAGGAGCTCGGCGATCTGGTGCGCAGCTTCAACCGCATGGCCGCCGATCTGGAAGACAGCCGCCACGCCGTCGAGAGCTCCACCCTCCAGCTCTCCGCCGCCAACGCCACGCTCGAAGCGCGCCGCGGTGAGCTGGAAACCATGCTGGAGACCATCCCCAACGGCGTCGCCACGCTCGACACCAGACGTCGCATCGTGCTGGCCAACCGCGCGCTCACCGAGATGCTCGATCCCGGCGGCCAGACGCCTTTCATCGGCAGCTCCATTGAATCCATCTTCCCCGTCGAGGCGATGGAGACGCTCGACCACCTGCTGCAGCGCAGCCATCGCATGGGCTCCGCTTCGGCCGAGATGGAGATGACGGTCGCCGGCAACGGCGCAACCATGGTCCTGCTGGCCACCGTTGCGCTGCTCGAAACCGGAAGCGGTTCCGACCGCATCCATCACGGCTACGTCCTGGTGCTGGAAGACGCCACCGAGCTGCTGCGCGCGCAGAAGCAGTCCGCCTGGCGCGAGGTCGCACGCCGCGTGGCCCACGAAATCAAGAACCCGCTCACGCCCATCTCGCTCTCCGCCGAACAGATCCATCGCCACGTCGACCGCCTCGGCGCAACCCTCGCCTCCGCGCAGCTCGAATCGCCCTCCGTCGCCGTCATCCGCCGCTCCAGCGAGGTCATCAGCTCCTCAGTCGAAACCATGCGCTCTCTGGTCGACCAGTTCTCCGCGCTCGCCCAGTTTCCCACCGCCGAGCCGCGTCCCGCCGACCTCAACACCATCGTGGAGAACTCGCTCGCCCTCTTCGCCGGACGCCTGCACGACATTCGCCTCATTCAGCACCTCGCGCCCGGCCTCCCTCTCGTCCTCGCCGATCCCGAGGCCACCAAGCGCGCCCTCGGCAACCTCATCGACAACGCCGCCGAGGCCATGCAGCAATCCCTGTTGCGCGAGCTACGCGTTGCCACCGCGCTGCTGCCCAGCGGCATGGTCGAGCTCACCGTCAGTGACACCGGCCCCGGCCTCACCGACGAGATGCGCGAGCGCCTCTTTCTGCCCTACTTCTCCACCAAGCAGCGCGGCACCGGCCTCGGCCTCGCCATCGCCGCCAAGATCGTCCAGGAGCAGCAGGGAACCATCCGCGCCGAAAAGAACCACCCCGCCGGCGCAAAGTTCATCATCGAACTGCGCCCCGCCTTCAATCTCGACAGCGAACCATCTCCTGACGCATCAACCGTAACCACGAACTCCTAAACCGCAACGCACCTCGAACCACGAACCTTGAACCTCGGACCTAGCCTATGAACCACGTTCTCATCGTTGACGACGAAGCCGAAATCCGCGACTCGCTGGAGAGCATCCTCAGCGAGGAGGGCTACCTCGTCACCACTGCCGCCACCGCAGGCGAGGCCCTCACCCTGCTCGCCGACGCGCTCTACGACGTCGTCCTGCTGGACATCTGGCTGCCCGACCGCGACGGCCTCGACGCCCTCGCCGACATCCGCCAGATGGACTCCGCGCATCTGCCCGAGGTCGTCATCATCAGCGGCCACGGCACTATCGAAGCCGCGGTGCGCGCCACCAAGCTCGGGGCCTACGACTTCCTGGAGAAGCCGCTCTCGCTCGATCGCACCCTCATCGTGCTCAAGAACGCCATTAACGCGCGCCAGCTCCGCGTGGACAATCAGGAGTTTGTCCGTCAGCTCGCCTTCCGCTCCTGCGTCACCGGCGACAGCGTCCCCATGAAGGCCCTGCGCCAGCAGATCAAGCTCATGGCGCCCACCAACGGCCGTGTCCTCATCTACGGCGAAAGTGGCACGGGAAAAGAACTCATCGGCCGCGCCATGCACGCTGAATCCCTGCGCAAGGACCGCGTCTTCGTCGAGCTAAACTGCGCCGCCATCCCCGAGGACCACATCGAGACCGAGCTCTTCGGCTATCGCCGCGGCGCCATGCCCGCCGGCTCAACCGGCATCGGCGCGCCGCTGGAAAAACGCGGGACCTTCGAGCGCGCCGACGGTGGCACTCTCTTCCTCGACGAGGTCGGCGACATGAGCCTCAAGACCCAGGCCCGCGTCCTGCGCGCGCTCGACGAACAGAGCTTCCTGCCGGTCGGCGCAACCCACCCCATCCACGTCGATGTGCGCGTCATCGCCGCCACCAACAAGGACCTCGAAGAGGAGATCGCGCGCGGCAACTTCCGCGAAGACCTCTTCTACCGCCTCAACGTCATCCCCTTCTTCGTCCCGCCCCTGCGCGACCGCAAGGAGGACATTCCCCTGCTGGTCAAGGAGTTCCTGCAGGAGTTCGGCCAGCAGTATGGCCGCCCTCACGTCGAGATGCACCCCGACGCCCTCGACGCTCTCCGCCAGTACCATTGGCCCGGCAACGTCCGCGAGCTGCGCAACCTTATCGAGCGCGTGCTCATCCTCAACCCCAAGGCCCAGCGCATCGAGCGCAAACACCTGCCTCCGTTGGTCTCGCGCGAGGCCTCCCGCGAGAGTGCAAAGTCCGCATCCCGCACGGATGAGTTCTCCACCCTGCTCGAAGCCCGCGAGGCCTACGAGCGCGACTACATCCTGAAGAAGCTCGACGAGTGCGGTGGCAACGTCACCCGCGCCGCCGAAGCCCTCGGCCTCGAGCGCTCCCACCTCTACCGCAAGATGAAGGCCCTCGGCGTCAACGTCAAGGAGTAGCGCCCAACCTTTGAATTGTCATTCTGACCCTGAACGGAGCGAAGGGGAAGAATCCCCGCATTTGTCGGGGCTCCATTCACGACGGCTCCATCGTCATGAGCGGGATCCACCTGCCAACATATTGTCCCGTTTGACAAATTCAAACATCTGTTTCATACTTATGTTTGAATATGAATAGAGTCCGCCCATCCATCGGGTTGAAAGCAGCGACGCGCGGGTCGAAAGCCGCAAGGCGTAGCCGCGGGCCGGCGACCTCGGACCCTACACGCGACAAATTGCTGGACGTCGCCGGGCGCATCTTCGCCGACCGCGGCTATCGCGCCGCCACCATTCGCCAGATCTGCGTCGCCGCCGGAGCCAATGTTGCCGCCGTCAACTATCACTTCGGCGACAAGCTGGGTCTCTACACCGAGGTGGTGCGGCAGTCCGCGCGCCTCGCCGAGTTCCAGGCGGCGCAGACCGCGCTCGACCTGTCGGCCCCGCCTGAAGAGATTCTGCGCGCTGTCATTCGCGCCCGTCTGCACAGTCTGTTCCGTGGCGACCGGCCAGACTGGAGCTTCCGAATTATGGCCCATGAGCTGGCGCAGCCAACCCCGGCGCTGCGGCGGCTTGTGAATAAAGCGGGCCAACCAGTGTTTCACCGCCTGCTCGGACTCATCGGGGGCATGATCGGCTTGCCTGCGGAGGACGAGAGCACGCGTCTGTGTGCGATCAGCCTGTTGGGGCAGATCATGGTTTACGCGCTGGCCGGCCCTCTGGTGACTGCAATCTGGCCGGAGTTCGAGATGACACCCAAACAAGTGGACCGCATCGCAGACCACATCGCGGACTTCTCACTCTCCTATATCCAAAATTTTCGCTCGAAGAATTCCGCGCGAAGCATCCAACGAACCAAACGAAAAGTAATACCGAGGGCAAGTAAATGACCGAACCCACACCTCCAGGCCAGCCGCAGCAGGCCGAGCCGAAGACCCAGCCAGACGCCGCGCCAGGCGTTGCCGACAGCGCAACGCAGGACGCATCGGAAGCAGCCGCGACCCAACGCCGCCGAAGAGTGCGGATCGCCATCGGCGCGGTGTTGCTGATTGTTGTCGGCCTCGTCATCTGGCGCGTCTTCTTCGCTACGCCCGCGCTGCCCGGCAGCATCGTCGCCGTCAGCGGCCGCATCGAGGGCGACGATTCCGCCATTGCCTCCAAGACCACCGGCCGCATCCTTGAGGTACGCGTGCGCGAGGGCGACAGCGTCAACGCCGGGGACATCATCGCCATCCTCGACGACGCGCAGATCCGCGCGCGCGAGGACCAGGCCCAGGACGCGCTCACGTCGGCTGAAGCCAAGGGCGAGGCCGCGCGCCAGCAGATCGCCGTCCTCCAGCAGCAGTTGGACCAGAGCCAGTTGCAGGTGGGCCAGTCGAAGTTCGACACCGAGGGCCGCGTCAAGCAGGCACAGGCCGAGCTGGCCGCCGCGCAGTCCGACCTGGCGCAGCAGCAGGCCGCGTATCAGATCGCATCCTTCGACAAGGACGCCTACACACGGCTCGCTAAAACAGGCGCTGTCTCCGAGCGCCAGGGCCTTCAGGCCTCCACCACCGCCGATCAGCAGGCAGCCGCAGTTGCAGCTGCCCAGCGCCGCGTCGATGCGGCACAGGACGCGCTGACGACCGCGCAGGCAATCCTCACCAACCCCAACATCCGCGAGTCGCAGGTTGCGCTGGTGAAACGCCAGATCGCCGAGCAGCAAGCTGAGCTCGCCAGCGCAGCAGCGCAGACGCAGCAGGCCCGCGCCCAGCTCGCCGAGGCCGAAGACAATCGCAACGACCTCACCATCCGCGCGCCATTCACCGGGACCGTCGTCACGCGCGCGGCCGAGCCGGGCGAGGTCATTCCCGCCGGGACCGCCATCATTACGCTGCTGGATCTGACCAAAGTCTATCTGCGCGGCTTCGTTCCGGAGGGCGAGATCGGCAAAGTGAAGGTCGGCCAGCCCGCGCGCATCTATCTCGACTCCAACCCGCGGCAGCCGGTCGACGCGTATGTCTCGCGCATCGATCCGCAGGCCACATTCACGCCGGAGAACACCTACTTCCGCGACGACCGCATCAAGCAGGTGGTCGGCATCAAGCTGCAGTTGAAGTCCGGCTTCGGATTTGCCAAGCCCGGAATGCCAGTCGATGGCGAAATTCTCGTCGAGGGCGGCACGTGGCCGAAGGTCAGCCATCAGTGATCGCCGCGACTCCAGACCGCGAAGTTGATCGCGACGCCGCAGTGCGCATCGCCGAGCTGCCAGCCATTGAAGCTCGCGGCCTGACCAAGCACTACGGCCCGCTCGAGGCTGTGCGCGGCATCAGCTTTGCAGTCCGCCCGCGCGAGATCTTCGGCCTCATCGGCCCCGATGGCGCGGGCAAGACTTCGACCTTCCAAATCCTCGCCGGCGTGATGGAAGCTACCTCCGGCGTCGCCGACATCTTCGGCCGTCCCGCACGCGAGATGCGCTCGCAGACTGGCTACCTCACGCAGACCTTCAGCCTCTATCCCGATCTCACCGTCGCCGAGAACATCCGTTACTGCGGCGATCTGCGCCGCATCGATCCACAGGCGATCCTTGATCGCGGTCAGCAATACCTGCGCATGTTCGACATGCACCGCTTCGCCGACCGCCTCGCCGGCAAGTTGAGCGGCGGCATGAGGCAGAAGCTCTCGCTCATCTGCGCGCTCGTCCCGCAGCCCCACATCCTGCTGCTCGACGAGCCGACCACCGGCGTCGATCCCGTCTCGCGCCGCGAGTTCTGGGATGTGCTCGCCCATCTGTCGTCGGAGGGCCTCACCATCCTCGTCGCCACGCCGTATCTCGACGAGGCCGAGCGATGCCATCGCATCGGATTTATGCACCAGGGCGAGATTCTACGCATCGGCACGTCGGAGGAGCTCTGCGCCACACTCGACGCCAAGCGCATCGAGCTGCGCACGCCGGACCTGCGCAAGACAGACCGCCTGCTCTCCGCCGAGTCCGGCCCCGGCAAAGACATCCTCGACGTGCAGCGCTTCGGCGACCGCCTCGACCTGCTCGTGCGCGATCCCGGCCAGGTGCAGCAGCGGGTCGCCGAAGAGTTGTCCCGCGCTGGACTCACCATCGACGAGATGCATGTCGATCAACCCACGCTGGAAAACACCTTCGTCGCGCGCCTGCGAGCGTTAGGCCAGAGCGCGGACACAGCCGAGTTTCCCGCGCGTCACGACCACAGCGATCTGCGAGGTGAGGTCGCAATCGGCGCGAATCGTCTCATCAAAGAGTTCGGCGATTTCACCGCCGTAAACAATGTCAGTCTGCAAATCCGCAACGGCGAGGTCTACGGCCTGCTCGGTGCCAACGGCGCGGGCAAAACGACCATCATCCGCATGCTGTGCGGCCTGCTCGATCCAACCAGCGGCGCCGTGCAGCTGGCCGGCGCGCAGCAGGACCTCCGCTCCGAAGCGGTGCGCCAGCGCATCGGGTACATGTCGCAGAAGTTCTCCTTGTATGACGACTTGACCATTCGCGAGAACCTCGATTTCTTCGCCGGCGTCTACGGCGTCCCCGACGCCGAGCGCGAGGAAAAAATCCGCTGGGTGCTCTCCTTCTCCGGCCTCGAGGGCAGGCAGAACCAGGTCACCGGCAGCCTGCCCGGCGGATGGAAGCAGCGCGTGGCCTTTGGTGCGGCCATCATGCACGAGCCGGAGATTCTCTTCCTCGACGAGCCAACCTCCGGCGTCGATCCGCTCGCCCGCCGCGCCTTCTGGACCATGATCAACCGCCTCGCCGACGGCGGCGCCGCCGTCCTCGTCACCACGCACTATCTTGAGGAGGCCGAGCAGTGCAATCGCTTGGGAATGATGGTTGCTGGCGAACTGGTCGCCGAGGGCACGCCCAGTGGCATCAAGGCCCGCCAGTCCGGACATTTAATCCAGTTCATCGTCGACCAGCCACAGCGCGCCGTGGACCTGCTGAAGCGCTCGACCGAGGGCTGGCGCGTCTCGCTCTTCGGAACGCGCCTTCACCTCATCACCGAAGACGAGCCGGAGACCGCCATCCGCGAGACCACGCAGCGGCTGGAAGAGAACGGCCTCCACGTACTCAGCGCGCGCGAAGACCGCTTCTCGCTGGAAGACGTCTTCATCTCCATCGTCGAGCAGGCGCGCCTCGAAGGCAAGGTGGCCATTGAGAAATAAACAGGAGAAGCTATGAGACGGATTGTCGCGCAGGTGCGAAAAGAGCTTACCCAGATCGTTCGCGACTGGCGCACGCTGGCGTTGGCCCTGGTGCTTCCCGTGGTCATGCTTCTGCTGATGAGCTCGGCAATCTCGCTCACCGTCAACGACCTGCCCATCGTAGTGCAGGACTTCGACGGCTCCTCGGCGTCGAACAATTTCATCGACTCCTTCCGCGCCTCCATCTCCTTCCACGTTGTCGCGTGGCCCGTGGACAAGTCCGCCGAGGAGGCGCTCGCCTCCAACGCCGCGCGCGCCGTGCTCATCATCCCGCCCCACTTTGGCCGCGACCTGGCGCGCGGCGTCCAAACGCCCGTCCAGCTCATGATGGACGCATCCGACGCCAACACCGCCAAGCTGGTTGCCGGAGACGCCAGCCTGATCGCCGCCGCATACAACCGGCAGATCGCCAACGGCACGCAGGCCGCGCCCGTGCAGGCCGCCATCCGCCTGTGGTTCAACCCCGGCCTTTCGTCGAAAAAGTTTTACGGCCCCGGAGTCTTCGTGCTTGCCATCTCAATGTTTCCACCGCTACTGGCCGCGCTGGCCATGGCCAAGGAGACCGAGCAGAAGACAATCCTTCAGGTCTACGTCTCCAGCATCTCCGCGCACGAATTTCTGCTGGGCAAGATTCTTTCGTTTATGGCCGTCGCGCTCGGCGAGGCAGTCGTCATGTCCGCATTTCTGTTTACCTACTTCGGCCTCGGCCTGGCCGGCGATCCCACACCCGTCATTGTTTCCACCATCCTCTACACCTTCTGCGTGGCCTCCTTCGGCACCATGGTCGGCGCGGTCATCCCCAGCCAAACCGCGGCCCTGCAGGCGGTCGCGCTGGGCGGGTTTCTGCTCGTCTTTCTGCTCTCCGGCCTCATGTTTCCCATCCAGAACATTCCCATCGGCCTGCGCTGGATCTCCAACTTTGTCTGGGGCCGCTACTACATCGAGATCGTGCGCGACGCGCTGCTGCAAGGCGGAGGCTGGCCCGCTGTCTGGTACAAGGTCCTCATCATCGCCGTCATCGGCGCCATCTTCTACTCGCTCGCGTGGCGCGGCATGAGGCGCATGCAGGTGAAGGCCTAGCTATGAGAGACCTCCTCAATCGCCTCATCAACTTCCGCCTCCTCGCCCTGGTGCGCAAGGAGTTCAACCAGATTCGCCGCGACCGCCGGCTGCAGCTCTCGCTGATTCTTCCGCCCGTCCTGCAACTCACGCTCTTCGGCTTCGCGCTCAGCGCCAACGTCTCCGATGTCCGCCTCGCCGTGGTGGACGACAGCCGAACGCCGGAGAGCCGCGAGCTGGTCTCCACGCTGACCGAGAGCAAGAGCTTTCGCCTCGCCGGCACCTACCCCTCCGTCGCTCAGCTCGGCGATGCGGTCAGCCGTGGCGACGCCGACGCCGGAGTGGTAGTTCCCTACGACTACGCCCGCGACCTCGCGCGCCAACGCCCCACCACCGTGCAATTTCTTCTGAACGCAACCAACGCCAACACCGCCACCATCGCCCGCGCCTACGCCGAGGGCGTCCTGCAGAGCTACAACAGCGGGCTGATGCAGCAGGGAATTCGCCTCCAGGTCCAGCCTGTCGCAGCCGACAGCCTCGCCCGCCGCGGCATGGTTGCGCTTCAGCCCGCGTTTCTCTTCAACCCTGGCCTGGTCGATTCCTGGTTCATCGTCACCGGCGTGCTCGGCCTGCTTCTCATTCTCAACAGTTCCATCGTCTCCTCCGCGGCCATGGTGCGCGAGCGCGAGGCAGGCACCATCGAACAGCTGCTCATGTCTCCCGCCAGCACCACCGAGATCATCATCGCAAAGATCGCTCCGCTCTTCCTGCTGCTCTCCCTGATGATGTTCGCGGCCCTCGCCGTCGTCCGGCTGGTCTTCGGAGTTCCGTTCCGCGGCAGCCTGCTGATGCTGCTCGGCGCGGGCTGCCTATGCATTCTCTCCGGCATCAGCATCGGCACCGTCATCGCCACTTTCAGCCGCTCGGCGCAGCAGGCACAGCTCACCAGCTTCTTCGTCAACCCGCCGCTCTCCGCGCTCTCCGGCGCGCTCAACCCCGTCGAGGCCATGCCCAAGTGGCTGCAGCCGCTCACCGTGCTCAACCCGGTCCACCACTTCGCAACCATCGTCCGCGGAAGCACGCTGAAGGGAAGCGGCTTCATGGACCTCTGGCCGAACTTTCTCGGCCTGCTCATCTTCACCATTGTGCTGGTCTCGATCAGCATCACGCGCTTCCGCAAGCAACTCAGTTAGCCATAAGGACTCCTCGCCATGAATCACTCGACTATAAAAATCGCCCCGATCCTTTCCATCGCTGCCATCGCGCTGCTCGCCTGCATGGGTCGAACGCAAGCCCTCGCGCAGGGCCCGTCCCAGCCCAACGCAGCGCAGCACGCGCAGGCAACTCCGCTGCCGCTCTCCGGGCGCTCGGGCAACAGCGGCTCCGTCACCGCGATAGAAGCGCCCATCGCCGGAACCACCAACAGCGTGACGACCATCAACCCCTCGGTGCAGGTCCAGGGTCCGTTCACCGGCAGCGCTTCAAGCACGGCCAAACTTCTATTCGCCGGCAAGCTCTCCCTGCGCGACGCCATCCAGCGCGGCCTCAACTTCAACCTCGGCGCGGCAAACCTCAACCGCGCCGCGCTCCAGGCTCAGGGACAGAGCGAGATCGCGCGCAGCGCGCTGCTTCCCAACGTCAGCGGCTACCTCGCCGAGAACCTGGCGCAAACCAACCTCGCCGCCGAAGGCCTGCGCATCCACATTCCCATCCCCGGTTTTAATTTCCCCACCATCGTCGGCCCATACAACAACATCGACCTGCGCGGCAGCGTCTCGCAGTCGGTCCTCGATCTCACTGCATGGAACAACTTCCGCGCATCGAACGAACAGCTCCACGCCGCGCAGCTCTCCGCCCGCGATGCGCGCGACGCCGTCGTCCTCGCCGTCTGCGGCGAGTACCTCCAGATCATCGCAACCAGGGAGCGCGTCGCCTCCGCCCACGCGCAGCTCGACACCGCAACCGCGCTCTTCCAGCAGACGCAGCAGAAGCGCGCCGTCGGCCTCGTCGCCCAGATCGACGTAGACCGCAGCGAGGTGGAGCAGCTCACCCAGCAGCAGCGCGTCATCTCGCTCGAAACTGAGCTCTCCAAGCAGAAGATCGCTCTCGCGCGCATCACCGGCCTTCCCCCCAACGACGCCTACGACCTCACCGACGAGGTTCCCTTCGCCGCCGCGCCCGCGCTCACCCTCGACGACGCCATCCATCAGGCTCTCGACCGCCGCTCCGACATCAAGGCCGCCGAGGCGCAGGTCCGTGCCGCCCAGCGCGCGCTCTCCGCGGCCCGCGACGAACGCCTGCCCTCGCTCTCCGTCAACGGAAACTACGGCTCCATCGGCACAAACCCAGCGCAGGCCAGCGCAACCTTCTCCGCCGCCGCCACGCTCAGCATTCCCATCTGGCAGGGTGGCCGCACCGAGGGCGACATCAAGGCCGCCCAGGCCGCGCTCGCTCAGCGCCAGTCCGAGTTGGAAGACCTCAAGGGCCAGGTCGAGAGCGATGTGCGCAACGCCTTCCTCGATCTCGAGGCCGCAACCAGCCAGGTCAAGCTGGCCCAGCGCAATCTTCAGGTCAACAAGGAGACCCTCGACCTCACCCGCCAGCGCTTCGACACCGGAGTCACCGACAATGTCGAAGTCGTGCAGGCGCAGGAGTCGCTCACCTCCGCCGATCTCGACAGCATCAACAGCGTCTTCGCCCACAACCTCGCCAAGCTCAGCCTGGCCCGCGCCATCGCCAGCGCCGCCGACAACCTGCAGCAGTTCCTGAGCCTGCAATAGCCACCGCGCAGCCTCTCACAGCCACCTCCACCGACAACTTCCTCAACGACCCCTCCGCCGGCTACAAGAAAAACAGCTTCCAATTCGTCACTGCCGCATCCTATTCGCTGAAGTGAACGCAATGGGAGGTCGGCATGTCACCCACGCCCGCCGGTTTCGACGAAGTCTTTGCCACGCTCAAGCAGGTCTTCCGTAGCCATCTCGACCGGCTCAGCGTGCAGTCCGACAGCGCGACCGAATACACGCTCGTTGGCCGAAAGCCCTCGCCCTTCCCCCAGCACAAAGGACACCCCATGTTCTTTAGCTCGGTCCGTCTGGGCAAGGCGTACGTCAGCTTCCATCTCTTGCCGCTCTACATGAACCAGTCGCTCAGCGGCACCATCTCTCCCGCGCTCAAAAAGCGCATGCAGGGCAAAACCTGTTTCAACTTCAAGACCGAGCCGGACGCCGACTTGCTCGCCGAACTAGAACGCCTGACTACCGCAGGCTTCAAGTTCTTCGACGACAAAAACTGGGTCTAGCGCCTGCGCCTCGCCCTACGGCGCGGTCAGAATCTTCATCACCGGATCGGGCAGCGGCTGGTCCGCGTTCTTCAGCAGCAGCGACACCTGCCACATCTGCGTATCGGTCAGCACATGGTTGAACGCGGGCATCCCGCTCAGCCGGATTCCATTGGCCACCTTCCAGTACGTCTCACCCGGCTCGTCGTCGCTCACCCCAACCACGCTGCCCACGGCGTGCTTCTTCCACAACTGCGGCGCATCCGGGTACATGCTCTTGGCAAACGCCACATCGTGCCCCGGCGTGCCATGACATCCCGCGCACTGCGCGCGATACACCTTCGCCCCGCCCTCAAAGACGTCCTCGTCCGTGCCGAAGGGAGCCGGCTGCATCTGGCTTGCAATCCTCGCCTTCAGCGGCGCGCTCACAATCGCCTTCTCCAACGGGAACGGCTTGTCTGCGGTCGCCACTGGCAGCGCGCCCCATCGCAGATAGGCCGCCGCGCCGCCCGCCACCACTGCCAGGCCAAGCAGAAATCCCAGAAATACCTTGCCGCCGCCGCCCGAAGCCCTGCCCTTTGCCATGGAATCCTCGCCTTCTCGTCCCCGCCGCGCCATGAAGCCGCGTTGGATGTTCTAATAGGGAAGTGGCTGACAGCGGACAACTCCGCCGCGCCAACCTCGCCTCCAACGAGTTCAGAAATTGGGGGCGCGCAGGAGCTCTCGTTGATCTTTCGTTCGCCGTCCCGTTTCGCAAGTAGCATACAGCTTTTGCCAGCACTCCTGTTGGTTGCCGCATTCGCGTCCTCCTCCGCCCTCGCGCAGAACACGGGCCGCGCCACCCGCGAGACCAACGCCAATCGCAAGGCACGCATCGCCCGCCAGATCGCCGACACCTACACCCATCGCTGGGAGGTCGCCGGCGGCGGAGGCTGGCTTCGCTTCCGTTCCGGCCAGTTCACCCAGAAGAACAGCGAGATCGCCTTCTGGCTCAACACCACCTATTACTTCAACCAGAAGCTCGGCCTCACCGGCGAGCTGCGCGGCGCCTACGGCAACGCCAAGATTGACAACCTCAACCCATTCGCCTCCCTAGTTGGCCGCCCGCAGATCTCCGAGTATCCCTTCCTCGCCGGCCCCACCTATCGCTTCCGCCTGC
>JBEKWE010000073.1:0-13031 GCA_049513335.1 Acidobacteriaceae bacterium
TCCTGGATGTGCGCGCTGTCCTTCAGCATGGGCGTGCAGAGGTCGATGGTGGCGGGCGTGGAGTAGATGGGCCCGCGATAGCCCTGCTTCGCCAGCAGGGGCAGGTCGCCGCTGTGGTCGATGTGCGCGTGCGACAGGACGACCGCATTCAGGCCGCCCGCGGCAAGCTGCTGCGGCGTGAACGCCAGGTGCGAGTTGATGTCGGCTGCCTGCTGACGACGGCCCTGGAAGAGGCCGCAGTCCAGCAGCACGTTGCGGCCCGCGCATTCGATGTGGTGGCTCGACCCGGTGACGGTTTGGTCCGCACCCCAGAAATGCAAACGAATTGCCATGCGCTCTCCCTCAACTGCCAGGCTGGTTGTGTCAGTGTATGCGCTCCCAGCTTATGCGACGGAGCTATACGGTGGCCAGATCAATTTGCTCTGCGCCCTGAGCGAGATGCCCATGGCTAAAGCCAATTTATTAATCAGGCTGCATTCAGGGGCCTGAAGGCCCCTGCTAATCCGGAAAAACAAAACCCCACCCATGCGCAAAGGACGCGCATGAATGGGGCACCCGGCACCTAGTTGCTGGGGAGTTGGGTGGTGGACCAGCCACCGCCGAGGGCTAGCTGGAGCTGGGCACTGGCGACGATGCGGCGGGCGACCAGGGCGGCGGCGGCGCGTTCGTCGTTGAGCCGGATGGTCTGGTTGGTGAGGACTTCGAGGTAGGTGGCGAGGCCGCGCTGGTAGCGCAGGGTAGATAGCTCAGTACTGTGGCGTGCGGCGTCCACCGCGCGCTGCTGGACGGCGGCCTCCTGCTGCAGCACGCGCAGCGCGGAGAGCTGGTCCTCCACGTCGCGGAAGGCGGACAATACCTGTTCCCGATAGAGCGCGGTGGCCTGGTCGCGCTGGGCGATGGCGGCGTCCACCTGCGCGCGGCGGCGGCCTGCGTCGTAGAGGAGCTGGCTGGCGGATGGGCCGGCGTTCCACTGGGCGCTGCCGGAGCTGAAGATGCGGCTGACGAGTGCGCTCTCCATGCCGCCCTCCGCGCCCAGCGTGATGTTGGGGTAGTACGCGGCCTGGGCGACTCCGATGAGCGCATTGGCGGCGGCGACGCGGCGCTCGGCGGCGGCGATGTCGGGACGGCGCTGGAGCAGCTCAGACGGAACGCCGGTGGGGATGGAGGGCGGACCGCCGGCGAGTGGCTGCTCGGGGATGTGGAAGCCGGTCGCGGGTTCGCCGACGAGGACGGCGAGGGCGTGTTCATACTGTGCGCGCTGGACGCCGAGGTCGATGAGCTGGGCGCGCGCCTCTTCGAGTTGCGTCTGGGCCTCGGCGACATCGCTCTCCGTGCTGAGGCCGCCCCTGAGGCGGACCTGGGTAAGGTCAAGCGTCTGGGTGTAGGCGTCGATGGTGGCGCGCAGGAGCTGGGCCTGCAGGTCGAGGCCGCGCAGTTGGAAGTAAGTGACGGCGAGCATCCCTTGCAGGCTGAGGCGCGTGTTGGCGAGGTCGGCGGCGGAGGCCTGCGCGCTGGCCGAGGCGGACTCGATCTGGCGGCGGACTGCGCCCCAAAAGTCGGGCTCCCAGGAGATGTTGAGAGGGATGAGGAAGTCCCAGTAATCGCGTTGCGTTGTCGGGCCTACCTGCGGCGCGTTGGCGGATATGGCGTTGCGCGTGGCCGAGCCGCCAAGGGAGACCGTGGGATAGAGCGATGCGTGGACCTCGCGCACCAGATCGTGGGCCTGCTGGTAGGCGTGCAGGGCGGCTGCGATGCTCTGGTTGGCATTGGCGCAACGAGTTTCGAGGTCGTTCAGCTCTGGATTCTGGTAGATGGCCCACCACGCGCCGCGGTCGGCGGCGTCGGCGGGCGCGGCTGCGGCCCAATCGCCGTTGTGGCCTTCATCGGAGAAGGACGGCGGCGCGGGGATGGGCGGGGCCTTGTAGTTGGGGCCGACGGTCTTGCAACCACAGAGCACAAGCGCGCATCCGGCGAGCGCGAATGCGGCCAGCAACGCAATAGATGCGGGATGGCGATAGGCCATCATGGCTTGGTCTCCGCATCCGGCGTCACCACGCGCACCAGCTCGCCGTCGGTGAGCGAGTCGGGCGGGTTGGCGATGACGGGCTGGCCGGGCGCGAGGCCGCCGAGAATCTCCATGGTCGAACCGGAGTCGCGTCCTGCGGTGACACGCACAATGTGTGCGTGGTGCGTCGCGTCGACGGTGGCGACGTGAAGGCCGTCCGGTTCGAGAATCAGCGCGCTGACGGGAACGATGAGCGCGGGAACATTGGTTGAGACGTTGAGGTGGACCTCGGTGTAGCTGCCGGGGAGAAGCTCGCCGGAGCGGTTGTCCACGTCCACCTCGGCGAGCAGGGTGCGCGTTGCCGGGTCCACCGCGCCGGAAGAACGCACCAGCCTGCCGCGGAAGATGCGGCCGGGATACTGGGGCAGCGTCAGCGTGGCCGTCACGCCATTTTTCGCATCCGGCGCGTAGACCTGCGGGACGTTGACGAAGACGCGCAGCGTGCCGATGGCGGAAATGTCGAAGACTTCCTTGCTGGCCGAGACGGTGCCCGCGCCGGGAGTGGTGGTGCTGCCGGCGGGCGTGACGAGCTGGCCGATGTCGAGGTTGCGCGCGGTGATGACGCCGTCGAAGGGCGCTTCGATGCGCTCGAAGGACTGTAGCTCTTCGAGGCGATGCACGTTGGCCTGCGCAGAGTTGACCTGGGTGTTGCTGGCCTGGAGCTGCGCGACGGCGTTGTCAGTGTCCTGCTGCGAGACGGCGTTCTGGGCGATGAGGCCGCGATAACGGTCGGCGGTGATTTTGGCCAGCGCGGCGTTGCTCTCGGCGGTGGCGAGGTCGGCTTTCGCCTGGGCAAGCTGCTGGTCCAGCTCGGGCGTCTCGATGACGGCGAGCAGATCGCCCTTGTGCACATGCGATCCGATGTCGTGCGACCAGGACTTGACGTAGCCGGTGGTGCGCGCGTAGATGGGCGCCAGGGTGAAGGCCTGCATGTTGCCCGGCAGGACGATCTCGCGGGCGTCTTTCTCGAAGACCGGCTGCGCCAGCGAGACCGGCGGGGCCGCATTGGCATCGGTGTATCGCACAAGTTCGCTATTGGCATGAATGCGGTGCACGATGCCGACGGCGGCAGCAACGACGGCTACGATGAGGACGCCGAAGGCCAGCGTTAGGAGGCAGCCACGCGAGACCTCGGGCGTTGCGGATTCATCGGGATTGGTTGCTGGCAACTTCGGGTCTTCGGCATTCATCGTTGTCTCTCCGTGCGCGAGCTTCGCGTCAATACCATCGATCTCATCCAATTGCGATGGTTCATGCACTGGCCTCATTCGCGTCCTCGGCCTTGGTCCCTGCGCGTGGCTGATCGTTGCGGTGCATCAGGGAGAAGAAGACCGGAACAAAGGTCAGTGTGCCAAAGGTGGCCAGCAGCAGCCCGCCGATCACGGCGCGGCCGAGGGGCGCATTCTGCTCGCCGCCATCGCCCAGGCCCAGCGCCATGGGCACCATTCCGATGATCATGGCAAGAGCGGTCATAATGACGGGGCGGAAGCGGGTGAAGCCGGCGGAGAGCGCCGCCTGGGTCGCGCTCATGCCATGGTCCATCTGCTCCTTGGCGAAGCTGACCACGAGGATCGAGTTGGCCGTGGCCACGCCCATGCACATGATGGAGCCGGTGAGCGCGGGGACGCTGATGTGGGTCCCGGTCAAAAAGAGCAGCCAGACGATCCCAGCCAGCGCGCCGGGCAGCGCGGCGATGATGATGAATGGGTCGAGCCAGCTCTGGAAGTTGACCACGATGAGCGCGTAGACCAGGACGATGGAGAAGAGCAGTCCGTATGACAGTCCCTGGAAGGAGCTGTGCATGGTCTCAATCTGGCCGCGCAGATCGATCACAGTCCCGCGCGGGAGCTTTGCTTTGCTGTCGCTCAGTATCCTCTCGATTCTGCCTGACACGCTGGCCAGATCGGCGCCCTCGACCGAGCCATAGATGTCGATGATGGGCTGCGCGTCGTAATGACTCAGCGTGCCGGGCTCGGTGCCTCGCACGAGCGACGTGAGGTTGCCGAGAAGCTGCGGCTGCTGTGCGGATCCGTTGGTCGCGATGGGAAAGTTCTCCAGCTCCTGCAGGTCCTTCACCTCGTACTGCGGGGTCTGGACGGCGATGTTGTAGCTCACATGGTTCTGCGGGTTGAGGTAGAAGGACGGGGAGGTTTGGAAACTGCCGCTCAGGCTGGTGAGCAGGTCCTGCGCCACATCGCGCTGGCTGTAACCAACCTCCTGGGCGCGTGTGCGGTCCACATTGACCGTCCACTTGGGCTGGTTGAAGGGCTGCTGAATGCGCAGATCGGTGGTGCCTGGGACGCGACTGATCTGCTGCATCAACTGCTCGGCGATCTGACGGTTCTGGTCCACCAGCAGGCCCGTTACCTGCACGTCGATCTGGGCGGGAAGGCCGAAGTTCAGGATCTGGCTGACCATATCGGTCGGCAGGTAATAGAACTCCGTGCCGGGAAACTGCTGCGTCAGCTTATCGCGCAACGCGCGCGTGTACTCCGCCGTGGGCCGGTGTTTTTCCGCCAGGGAAACCAGGATGTCGGCGTCGCCGGTACCCACCGGGGCCGAGTTCGAGTAGGAGAGATTCAAGCCCGAGTAGGGGAGGCCAATGTTGTCGATGATGGTGCCCAACTGGGCCGAAGGAATCTCGCGACGGACCACGTCCTCGATCTGATCGCACAGCCGTGCCGTATCTTCAATGCGTGTACCGGTGTGCGCGCGCACATGCAGCTTGAACTGGCCGCCGTCCACCGAAGGGAAGAAGTCCTGCCCCAGCCATGGGTAGAGCAGCGCCACGGAGACGATCCAGAACGCGACGATCGAGAGCAGAAACGCAGGCCGATTCTCCAGGAAGAGCCTCAGGACCCCGTGGTACCAGTCGCGCAACCTCTCGAAGGAGTGCTCAAAGGCGATCTGGAAGCGCACAAAAGGATTGCGGCTGGCGCGCGCCTGCTGCACGCGGTCGTGCTCATGCCCCTTCAGCAGATATTTCGCCATGGTGGGCACGATGGTGCGCGAGAAGAAGTAGGACGCGAGCATGGCGAAGACGACCGCCTCGGCCAAGGGGACGAAGAGATAGCGGGCGACTCCGCCAAGGAAGAACATGGGCACAAAGACGATGCAGATGGCGAGGGTGGAGACGAAGGCGGGCACGGCGATTTGCGCGGCGCCGTCCAGGATGGCCGGCTCGACCTGCTCGCCCAGCTCCAGAAAGCGATTGATGTTTTCGATGGTGACGGTGGCGTCGTCGACCAGGATGCCGACGGCCAGAGCCAGTCCTCCCAGGGTCATGATGTTGATGGTCTCACCCAGGGCCGCGAGCATCAGCAGCGAGCTGACGATGGACAGTGGAATCGACACCGCGATGATGAGGGTCGAACGCCAGCTTCCGAGGAAGATCAGGATCATGGCTGCGGTCAGGCAGCCGGCGATGATGGCCTCGCGCGCCACACCGCTGATGGCCGATTTAACGAAGACCGACTGGTCGGCGATGGGCCGGATCTGGAGCGCGGGAGGCAGTTGCGCCGCAATCAGCGGCAGTTGTTTGCGCACATTGGAGATGATGTCCAGCGTCGAGGCGTTACCCGTCTTCAGGATGGTCATCAGCGAGGCCCGCTGTCCGTCGACGCGCACGATGTTGGTCTGCGGAGGAAAGCCGTCGCGCACATTGCCGATATCGTGAACGTAGATGGTGGCCCCGTTTACGGTCTTGATCGGCAGGTCGTTTAATGCCGCGATCGACTGCGGCGCGCTATTGGTCTCGATCTGGTAATCGACGTGTCCCATCTTCATATCGCCGGCGGGCAAGATAATGTTTTGCGCGCTCACGGCGTTCACCACGTCGGCAGCGGAGATTCCGAGGGCCTGCAACTTCTGGGTGTCGATATCCACCTGAATCTGCCGCTGCTTGCCTCCGTATGGGAAGGGAATGGAGGCCCCCTGCACGGTGGCGAGCCCGGTGCGAATGTTGTTTGCCCCATAGTCGAACAACTGCTGCTCGGTCAAGCCATTGCCGGCGAGCCCGAGTTGCAGCACCGGAACGCTGGATGCGCTGTACTGAATGATGAGAGGAGGCGTCGTGCCTGGGGGATATGCACGCAGCGCGGTCTGCGCGATGGCGGTGACCTGGGCCACGGCCTGCGAGATGTTGACCGTGGGGCGGAAGTAGACCTTGATGACGGCGATGCCATTCAGCGTCTGCGACTCGGTATGCTCGATGTCATTGACCGTGGTGGTCAGGCTGCGCTCGAACTGCACCGTAATCCGGTCGCTGAGTTGCTGAGGGGAGAGGCCGGCATACGACCAGATGATGGAGACAACCGGGATGTCGATGTTGGGAAAGATGTCGACCGGGGTGCGTTCGATCACCACCGGGCCGAGGAAGAAGAGCAGCAGCGACAGCACGACGAAGGTGTAGGGTCTCCTAAGCGCGAGACGGACGATCCACATCAAAACTCCTTTGGCCGAGGGCCTGGTCAGCATCGAACACGTGGAATCTGCAGCAAACAGCTCAGTGGCCCGGACCAGCAAACGAGAGCTTCAGCGAGAGGGGTTGCTGAATGATTCGCTGCCTATTAAACGATAGCAGCTTCCCGCAAGACGCACCGCTGCTTTATGTCCGCGCCGCAATCCGAAGCATACCGTTGCGTCCTCGCGTGCAAAGTGACTACGACTGCGCTGGGTTCGGTATTCTGTATGAAATGGTTTTTCTTCCGTCCGTGATGCAATCGAAGAGGTCCACACTCCGCACAGCTCTCCCGCCGCTCCCGTGCAGGATGGGCGTTCTCTTCTCGACTCTGCTGGCCCTGGCGTTCGCGCCGGCCTCATCCGCGCAGAACCCGCCGACCGCGCCGATGGATGCCACGGCCCTGGTGCGCCGCGCCGTGCAGCACAGGCTCGATGCGGAAAAGAGCCATCGTCCGGTGCGCTATCTCATTCACCGGACCGACGAGCGCCACGACACAACCAAGGAGATCCTTGAGACCGTGGACGGCGACGTTGCGCGCCTGGTTGCCATCAACGGCAAGCCACTGAGCGCCGAGGCCGACCGCGCCGAGCTAGACCGGCTGGACACCCTGGCCAACCACCCCGAGATGCAGGAGCATCGCCAAAAGAGCGAGCAGAGAGACGCAGAGCGCATCGACCGCCTGCTGGCCCTGCTGCCGGATGCGTTCCACTACAGGTTTGAAGGGATGGCCGCCTGCGGCGCGGGCCAGTGCTATCGGTTGAGCTTCACTCCCAATCCGCAGTTCACTCCGCCCAACATGGAGGCGGACCTGCTGCGCGGCATTGCGGGCGAGGTGTGGATCGATCCGGCGCAGGAACGGCTGACCCGGCTGGATGGTCACTTCATCGCGGACGTCGAGTTCGGATTCGGGATTATCGGCAAACTGAACAAGGGCGGAACAGTGCTGCTGGAACAGACCGACGTTGGCGGGCACGACTGGGAGCTGACGCGCCTGACGCTGCATGTGACCGGCAAGGCGCTGATGGTGAAGCCGTTGAGCTATCAGATCAGCGAGGAAGCGAGCGGGTTCGCGCCGGTCGCACCCGGACTGAGGTACAGAGAGGCGATTCAGCTGTTGAAGCAGGCTGGCCCTTAGAGCGGCTGCGCCGTGATAGTAACGGAGGCGCCGGTGAGGGACGCAGACGAGGCGGTGAGCCGCATCTCGCCTGGCTGCCCGCTGGACTGCACCAGCGCCAGCGCGCGGCCTGCGAAGGCCTTGCGGCGATCACTTTGGTAGTTCTCGTGGCTGTCGGCCTGGCCGTTGTCCAGGCCGAGGATCCGTCCCGGTCCGCTGAGTGAGAAGACAATTTCGTTGTCGGCTGTCGGCACGACGCGCCTCTGGCTGTCGACGATCTCGACCGTGACGTGGGAGAGGTCGTCCCATTGGGTGTCTATGCGCGTTCGGTCCGCTGTTAGGCGAATCGCGGCGGGCGCGGCGGTGGTGCTTTGCTCCTCAATCATAATGACCTGGCCGTCCTTTATTCCGACGGCCTTCAGCGTGCCGGGCTGGTACGGAACGAACCACGCGAGATGAAGGTCGCCGGTGGTCTGCATGACTCGAGTACGAGCGGGGAAGCTGGAGTACCTTCCCTCCATGCCCATCTCCGGAAACATATAGCCCTGGACGCCGAGGCTCTTGCCGTTGAGGAAGAGTTCGACAGTGTCGCAGTTGGTGAAGCAGATGACGGGAATGATCTGGCCTTCGCTCCCAGCCCAGTTCCAATGCGGAGAGAGGTGCAGCACGGGGGTTTTGGTCCAGAGGCTCTTGTAGAAGTAGAAGCCGTCCTTGGCGAAGCCGCAGGAATCGATGACGCCGGAGCGCGAGGCCTTGGAGGGCCAGCGCGCCTCGCCAAGATAGTCGACGCCGGTCCACATGAAGTCGCCGCAGACGTAGTCGTAGACCTGGGTGAAGCGCTGCAACTGCTCGACCTCGATGCGCTGGTTGGAGGGGGAACGGAACTCGCTGGGAGAGTCGCTTCGGCCGGGGATGAAGCTGGGCATGGCGCCGTTCTCTGTGCCGATGAAGCGGCGCTGCGGGAAGTCGTGGCGGTCGATGCTGTAGAACTTTTCGCGGCGGTCGCGCCAGCGGCCAACGTAGTTGTACCCAACCACGTCGAGTTCGGCGAGGAACTCCGGCAGCGCTCCGTGGGGCTCGGCGACGATCTGGTCGCAGGCCACGGTGACCAGCCGCGTTGGGTCATTGTCGTGCAGGATTTTATTCAAAGCGCGCAGTGTCTCGACGCCGCGGGGCACGTCCTGGTCTGGCACCTCGTTGCCGGCGCTCCAGATCACGATGGAGGGATGATTGCGGTCGCGCGCGATCATATCGGCCAGGTCTCGGGCAGCCCATTCGTCGAAGTAGCGGTGGTAGCCGAAGTCGGGCGTCTGCGATTTGGGCTCGCGCCACTCGTCGAAGGCCTCGGCCATCACCAGAAAGCCCATGCGGTCGCAGAGATCGAAGAACTCGGGTGTGTGCGGATTGTGGCTGGCGCGGATGGCGTTGCAGCCCATCTCTTTCAGCAAGGCGAAGCGCCGCTCCCAGATGCGCTGCGGGACCGCTGTGCCCACCGCGCCTCCATCGTCGTGCAGGCAGACACCGTTCAGCTTGACGCGTTCGCCATTCAGGAGGAAACCCTTGTCTGCATCGAACTGGATGGAACGAATGCCGAAGGAAGTGCTTGCGGCGTCCGCATCTGAACTGCCGTGGCGCAGCACCTGGCGAACAGAGTAGAGCGTCGGCGAAGTGTGCGACCAGAGTTTGGGCTGGGGCACGGCGATGCGCTGCACGAAGAGATGGCCGCCACCGGTGGGAATCTCTGCGTCGGTATCTGTCGACTGCACCACTGCACCACTCTGGTCGAGGACTTCACTCCGCAGCGTGCAGGACGCGGATTGCGCAAGCTGATTGCGGACGCGCGTGGAGACTTCGACGGTGGCAGTCTGCGCGGTGATCTGCGGAGTGGTGACGCCGGTGCCCCACTGCTCGATGTAGAACGGGCCGGTGTTGATGAGCCATGTGTGGCGATTGATTCCGGAGCCGGAGTACCAGCGCAGGTTGGGCTGGTGCGAGTTGTCCACGCGCACGGCAACGAGGTTGGGCTCGCTGCCGAAGTGAAGATGCGGAGTGAGGTCGTAGTAGAACGTGGTGAAGCCGTAGGGCCGTGTGCCAAGATGCTGGCCGTTGATCCACACATCGCTGCACTGGTACACGCCGTCGAACTGCAGCAGGATGCGGCGTCCCGCGTCAGTGCGGGGAAGCTGGAAACTCTTGCGATACCAGCCGATGCCGGTGGGCAGGTAGGCGCCCTCGCTGCCGCACGGCTCCGATTCGCTGAAGGGGCCACTGATGCTCCAGTCGTGGGGAATAATCACGGGCGTCCAGTTGCTGGCGGTGAACTGCGGGGCCTGCGCGCCGACGATGTCTCCCTTGGCAAAGCTCCATCCGTCGTCGAAGCTGGATTGGCGGACACGGGGCGGAGCGGCGGCCGCATTCGGCTGGCTGGCGAGAGCCTTTTCAAGTCCGATTGCGGATGCAACGCCAACCAGGGCCGCATCGCCCAGGAAGTCTCTACGCGTCAGTTCACGGCTCATAATGCAGTTCTCCTGTGTTGCCTGACTATAAATATTTTGCTCGACAACTTCAGCTCGACCTCAATAGGTTGCGACGGAGACGAGCAGGACAAGGGGCGCGGACGAGAAGTTGAGGCCGTAGTCGGTCTGGTCGCCGTTCAGGATTCGGCGGAACTTGAATGCGCCATTCTCGTAGGTGCCTTCTTCGACTTTCAGGAATTGGCGGTGCAGCCACTTGCCGTCGATCTGGGCAGAGGGGGTCTGTCCGCTCCCATTCTGAATCTGCTGCGACTTGCGCTGCTGCTCGGTCCCAGCCGGGCGGAAGTCAACGTGGGCGTTGATTCCGGCGACCAGAAACTGGTTGTCCTTGAGTTGCGCGACCAGGGCGCGGCCGGTCGGCTCGGAGCCTTGCCTTGGCGCGGCGCCACGGCCGGAGCCGTAGGTAACGAACGCGTCCCAGTCGCCGAAGTGAAGCGTCTGGGTGGGCTGGCCCGGGTCCTCCGCCACGGCCTGCAGCTTGCCCTCGAAGTTGAGGCGGGCGATGTCGCGCATCATGGGGCCGATGAGGATGTAGTTCTGCGCCGTCGGTTGCAGAAAGCTATCCTGCGCAGACGTTGCGCCTGGCTGCTGCGCGGGAGTCCGCGTGTAGTCCAGGCCGAAGGGCGAGTAGCCGATGGCCTGCCGTCCGAGGGCCGCGAAGAAGAAGCGCGCGGTGGACACGGAGCTGCTGGTTTCGGGGACGAAGAGGGCGTTGTCCGGACGATGATAGAGGTCCAGCACCTTCAGATACGTAGCGGTGTCGTTGCTGTAGATGTCGGGCGCAAGAACATCGATGGCGGGCGCCTCCGCCTTCCAGATGTTGAGTACATTGTCGGTGGGGCCTCCCGACTCGTAGCTGCCGGGCGCGCCGGGTTTGATGGGATCGCGCAACGCTGCATTGACGTAGAGCGGCAGCGGGTAGACTGCCTTGCCGGCGGCGGCGATCTGCCCAACGTAGCGGGCAATGGCCCACGCATGGAAGTTCACCTCGGCCTCCGTGCCGAAGACATCCTGCCAGTTCGCGGTTCGCGATCCGGGTGATACGTTCATCGCCTTCAGAACATCGGCAGGCACTGGCGCGGCGAAGAGCTTTTCGGCAGTCGGCGAGTAGTCGCGCAGCGTTCCCCATGTCCCGGTCTCATTCTCCACCTGCACCATCAACACCGTTCGCTGCGGATCGGCAGTCTTCAGGTGCTTCATGAACGCGGTGAATGCGTGGATGTCTGCGTCGAGCGATGCCTGGGCAAAGGGCGAGGGCGAGTCGACCGGCTCTCCGCGCTTGTTGATGACGTGGGAGTACTTTTCGGGCTCGAGCTTCATCCACTCGGGCATGTAGTGCTGGCTGCCGTTCTTCCATGTTCCGAACCAGAGAATTACCAGATGCAGGTGGTGCGCACGCGCCTGGGCGAGGACCGTGTCGATCTGCGAATAGTCGAACTGGCCAGGTTTGGGTTCGAACTGCTCCCAGTAGATGGGCGTCTCGACCGTGTTGACATGCAGGGCTTCGGCCGCGGGCCACACCTGCGGCAGCGTGGCCGGCCAGTCGCTGGAGTTGTTGGTCTGCATGCCCAGCATCAGATAGGGCGCGCCATCCACCATGAGGGCGTAGCGGCCATCCTGCTGCACGATGCTGGGGATGGGGTGGTCCTTCGCCGGTGCCTGCGCCTGCACTGCGAAGCCTGCAAACGATGCCAATAGAATTGCCGTGCCGATAAAGTTCATTCTCATTTCAATCCTCATTTCTGCCGGGAAAGGCCTGAACAATTGTTTGATATTCCCTCGGGGGCTAAAGCCCGGTTGATTCTGCGACCACTACGGACTTGAGACCCAAGGCTGAAGCCTTGGGCTACCAGCCCGTCCCTTTCAAAGCAATAACCTGATACAACAAAACTCCTAGAAAAAAACCTTCCATTCCACGTCGTTGCCGGTTGGGGCGGTGAAATCCACCGTGAGCAGGCTGCCGTCGGTCTGCATTGTGGCGGGCGAAATGCCGCTAGGCAGTTCGACAGACTTCGCACTGAAGCCGTCCGGCAGAACGATGCGCAACTGGTAGGGGTCTCCGGAGACGGCGCGCGAGACACCACGCAGCATCCTGCGCTGTTCATCGTAGTTCATGTCCTTCACGTCGAAGGCCATCTGCCGAATGTGGCGGCTGGTGGAGACGAGCACTGGATGGTTTTGCTTTTCGACGATGCTGTAGACGTCGCAGTCGTAGGGCTGCAAGGGACGCGTCGCGAAGGTTCCCTTGAAGCTACCAATCAACTTTTTCGTCCAGAATTCGTAGACGATGTACTCCTTGTCGGGGTCGAGGCGGAGGTCCTTCGCCGCATCCAGCTTGGTCGTGAACGCGTCGCGGCCCGGCCTGCCGGTGAAGTTGAAGACCGTAACGACGTTCCACCGGCCGAACGCGCGCTCCACCGGCATGTTCCAAATGTGCGCCGGTTTGCGCGTGAACAGGTCCACCGGGTAGGCCACGTCCATGGTCGGCGGGCTGATGCGCTTCATCAGTTCGATGCGGTCGTCGGGATAGGGAACGTCGAAGGCCTCGGAGATGAAGAGTGTGCTGCCGGCGATGGCGTGAAAGACGGCGGTGACCTTGGCCTGGCCGTAGGTATAGAACTGGCCGTCCGACAGGCTGAACTTGTAGATGTGGAAGCCGTCGCCATCGTTCCAGAAGACGCGGCCGTTGTAGAAGGCTCGATTGGAGGAGCCGAGGACCGACTCGGTGAAGAGGCCGGTGAACTCGGTTTGCGTGAGCGGCGATACGCCGGTCTCGTAGCCGTGGTCCGCGTCTTCGGAGATGCGGCAGATGTCGACGATGCCGTAGGAGTGGTCGACGGGCTGCATGTTGGAGCG
>JBEKWE010000074.1:0-15966 GCA_049513335.1 Acidobacteriaceae bacterium
TTTGCGGGCTTCAGCCTCATGCGGTAGAGGACGTTGCCGCATCCGGAGATGGTGTCGATGCACTGGATGTGGCCGGAGAGCCTCTGCCCGCCCAGAGCGTCGAGGTTCTGCTGGAGCGAAGTGATGAAGTCCGTCTCCCACCAGCGATAGCGATGGACCAGCACGGCGGACTGCGGTGCCAGAACGAACCCTCCAAAACTGAGCGCGGCCAGTGCAAGCCATCGTGCGGCCTTCGTGCGCCGGATGTGGGCCGTCGCGCGCCACAGGTCGGAGAGCTGCGTCTGCGCGGCACGGGTAAAGTCCACAGCCATCAGCGGCAGCAGGAAGATAAGCAGCGTGTAGCGATAATACGGAAATCCGCGCGCCTGAACCAGGTAGGAGACGAGTCCGAAGAGCGCGCCACAGCCCAGTGCTACACGCTCCCAGTCCGGCTTCGGACGGTGTAGCGCCAGCACCGCCAGCCAGAGCAGAACCAGAGGCAGCAGGGGCGAGATGCTGTGCAGTAGCAGGAAGCCAAGCGGACGATGCCCCAGCCCGGAGTAGTAGAGGACGAGTCCGTGAAGATTGGCGAAGAAGGCGGCTAGCGCCCGCTCCCGGAGCAGAAAGATGAGCGCAATGCCCGGCGCGATGAGGTAGCCCGCGATGGCAGCCACGGCGTGATGCAGCCATCCACGCGACGGGTTGGCTTGCGATCCGCCTCCCTTGTGCAGGACATAGACTGCCAGCAGAAGTTGCGCCATGGTCAGCGGCAGAGCGGTGGGCTTGATGGTCAGCGCCGCACCGGAAAACAATCCGAAGGCCGCCGCCGCCCACGGCCAGTCCCGTCGGATGGCCACAAACAAAAACGCCGTCGCGACGATCAGGCAGACAGCCATGGTCAGGTCGCGCTGTCCGCCCTCGGCCAGGCCGTCGCGTCCGTGGACCAGAATGAAGAGGCAGGCGGCAAAGAGGCCCGCGAGCCAGCCGTCCGTTTGCACGGCGCGGGTGCGACCTGTAATCACGAAGAAAGAAGTGCCCGCGGCGCCCATCAGCGCGAAATCGAAGAGCCGCCACCCCAGGTCGCCCATGCCGAACAGGTGCATCGCGCCCAGCTCGATCAGGTACGAGCCGGGCATGTTCATGTCGGCGAAGTCCCGATAGGGAGCCCAGCCGCGCTCGATGAGCCATCCGATGTAGTGGATCAGCGAGGCGTCGCCGACTAGCGGCCAGCGCCAGCTCCACGCAAAGAAGAGCAGCGCAGAGAGGCCGAGGCTGGCGGCAAGCGCGACGCGAAAGAGGCGGGCAGGCCCGTTGCGCACTGGTCTCTCCTTTCATGGTTGAGTCTATCGAACGCCAGTCCATACCGTTGCGCGACTGGAGTTCGTCACATGGTGATCGTAGGCGCAGGGTAAATCTTACTGTGCGCTCTATGCGCAGGCCAGGAGCAGGACGGTGATATTGTCGTGGCCGCCCTTTGCGTTGGCGGCGTCGACCAGCGCCTGGCAGGCGGTGTCGAGCGCGGCCTGCAGAGCCGCGTCGGGCGTGGCGGAGTTGCGGCAGCCGGCGGCGAGCGCTGCCGGCCCAGCGGTGCGGGCGAGGATCCGCGCAATTGCGGCTTCGTCCAGCTCGCGGCTCAGGCCGTCGGAAGCGAGCAGATACAGGTCGCCGCTCCGTGGGTCGCAGGCGGCGATCTCCGGCTCGACCGTGGGCTGTGTGCCGATGGCGCGGGTGATGATGTTGCGCATCGGCGAGGCTGTGGCCTGCGCGCGGCTCAGCACCCCGGCGCGCACCTGCTCCTCCACCAACGAGTGGTCCCGAGTGAGCAGGTGGAGCGTGCCGGAGCGGAAGAGATAGCAGCGGCTGTCGCCCACATGGGCGATCCAGAGCGTGGGGCTGACTCGCGCATCCTTTGAGCGCTGCGTGTCTTCATCCCACAGCAGCGCAACCAGCGTAGTGCCCATGCCGTGCAGGTTGGGTGACTTCTGCGCCTGCCGGTAGACGGTCTGGTTGGCAACGCGGATGGCTTCGGCGAGCCGGGCGCGGACTTGCGTTGCGGAACCGGGCTGCGCGAGGCAGTCCAGAAAAACCTCCGTCGCCAGATGGCTGGCGACCTCGCCGCCGGCCGCGCCTCCCATGCCGTCGCAGACGACGAAGGCCCCATGCTCGGCCAGCGCGCCGCAGGCGTCCTGGTTGGCCCGGCGCACCCGTCCGCGATGGGAGAGCATGGCGAAGGCGCGATTCGGCGCGCAGGTCATGGCCTCCGCCGCGGCGGTTGGGACTTGCGGCTTCGAGGAGTTCAGAGTCGCCGCATCTGCCATTGCATCACCCCGCATCGCCGCAATTTGGGCCCGTCGAAACGATACTCCTCGCCGCACTCGTGTCGAAAGGCCTTGTCCCCGGGTCGTTGGTCCAGTGTGCAGTTTGCAAAGCGCTGTTCGGGATACTCTGGAGTGGCAACGAAAGAGGGAGACAGATTGAACCGCATCGTGCAGGGCGACAATCTGGAAGTGTTGCGAGGGATGGCGACCGGCTCGGTGGCGCTCGTCTACATCGATCCGCCCTTCAACACCGGACGGCGGCAGACGCGCCTTCGCATGAAGACGGTGCGCGACGAAGCGGGCGACCGCGTCGGCTTCGGCGGGCACCGCTATCGCACGGAGTTGGTTAAGGCCGCGGAAGAGTCCGGTTCCGCAAAGACAGCAGGCTACGACGACCAGTTCGACAACTTCCCCGGCTTTCTGCGTCCGCGTCTGCTGGAGGCGCACCGCGTGCTGGCGCCGACCGGCAGCCTCTTCTTCCACATCGACTTCCGCGAGGTCCACTACTGCAAGGTGATGCTGGACGAGATATTCGGCCGCGATTGTTTTCAGAACGAGATCGTCTGGGCCTACGACTACGGAGCGCGCGCCACCAAACGCTGGCCCGCCAAGCACGACAACATCCTCTGGTACACGCGCGATCCCCGGCGCTACACCTTCAACCTGGGCGAGAGCGATCGCATCCCCTACATGGCGCCAGGGCTGGTGGGCGCCCGCAAGGCCGCGCGCGGCAAGACGCCCACCGACGTCTGGTGGCACACCATCGTCTCGCCCACCGGCAGGGAGAAGACCGGCTACGCGACGCAGAAGCCGCTGGGAATCCTGGAGCGCATCGTGCGCGTTCACTCCAACCCCGGCGACCTGGTACTCGACTTCACGGCCGCGCCTTCTGCATGGTCGACCAGAGCGCCGAGGCGATTGCGGTGATGGAAAAACGATTGCAATTGAAGGCCGAGAGGATATGATTCCGCCATCGCGTATTTCGAGGAGAGAACGGTGGCGAGGGCCCGGTGGTTGCTGGCGGAGTTGTGTGTCGGGTGGTTTGTGCTGGTCGTTTCGGGGACCAGCGGCGTTGTAGCTCACGCGCGGGCTCAGACTGCGGCCACTGGAACGAACACACCAGTGACTCCAGCCGCGCCGGTGCGAAAGTCCTGCATTGTGAATTCGTCCGCGCCCAACCCGGCGGAGACGGCGCTGAACAAAGGAGATTTCGCCCCTGCAGAGGTTCTCTTCCGCGCCTTGTTGGCGAAGAATGCGGACAACGAGGCGGCGCATGAGGGGCTGGTGCGCGCGCTGCTCGCGCAGAACAAAGTGGACGAAGCGGCGAAGGATACGGAGGCGTGGGCAGCGGCTGAGCCGGCGAGTTCGATGGCATTGACCGCGCTGGGCAATGTGCGACTGCGCCAGGGTCTTCCGCGCGACGCAATTCTCCAGTTTCAGAAGGCGGCACGGGCGGATCTATGCAATGCGCGCGCCTACTACGGGATTGCTGAGGTCGATGGACTGGCTGGGCTCCATGCCTCCGCCAAGCTGGCCATCGAACAGGCGTACAAGCTGCATCCCACGGACGACGATATCAATTCGGCGTGGATCGCAACGCTGCCACGCAAGGAGCGGTTGGCCAAGTGGGCCGACTACGCCGAGTACAGCGACCAGATCAGCGAAGAGAACCGGGCGAAGCTGAAGACGAGTCTGGAAAAGGCGTTCCAGTCCCATGCGTCGGACTGCCGCATGGCGCCGGCCTCGCAACGCGAAGCTACCATCCCGATGGCCGAGATCATGGATGGGCCTACCCGCTTCGTGGGCTTTGGGCTTGATGTGAAGTTCAATGGCAAGGATCGGCGGCTGCAGATCGACACCGGGTCAACGGGCATCCTGATCTCCCGCGCAGCGGCAATGTTTCTCGGCATCCAGCGTGAAGACGTCAAGCAAACCGGGGGCATTGGCGATCAGGGAACCGTGAAGACCTCCGTGACGCACGTCGCCAGCATCAAGATCGGCGGCGTCGAGTTCACCAACTGCCCGGTGGAGATTCTGGAGAAGTGGAGCGTTCTGGACTCCGATGGGCTGATCGGCGGAGATGTCTTCGAGGATTCCCTGTTGACACTGGACTTCCCCAAGCACGAGCTGCGCATCGCTCCACTGCCCGAGCGGCCAGGAGAGAAGAAAGTCGAGCCAACGTCCCCGGACTCGACGGGAGACGACGAAGTGGAGCAAGCGCACGACCCGTATATTGCTCCGGGAATGGAGAAGTGGCAGCGCGTCTATCGCAGCGGCCACGACCTTCTGATGCCGACCGGGATCGTCGAAACCAAACGCATCAAGGACGAGAGCGCCTGGAAGGAAAAGCTCTTTCTCCTGGATACGGGATCGGAGTTGAACCTGATCTCACCCACGGCAGCCAGAGAGGTGACTAAGGTCTATCGCGACGAGAGCACTGGTTTCCGCGGCATCCAGGGCGAGGTGGACAAGGTATACGAGGCGTATAAATTCACCCTGTCCTTTGCCGGCCTGCGCCTGGATTCACCCAGCATGACCTCGATCGATACAACCAAAATTTCGCACGATAATGGCGTCGAGATATCGGGGTTCATCGGCGCGCCCGCGCTGACCCAGTTGGTGTTGCACATCGACTATCGTGACAATCTGGTCTGGTGCGAGTACACGCCCAAGAAATAACCCCGGCCCAACTCGCCGATCTCCGAGCAGGCGCAGGCTGCGGGGGCCTGCGGGGTTCGCTTGGGCTGCACGCGTCTATGAAGTCGGCGTCTTTCGCACAACAACAGGAATTATTTTCTGAGGCGCGGGCTTGCCACCTGGAATGCGGTCAAGCGCCATGATGGCGTTGGCCAGCGCGGTGGAGGCGTTCTGGAAGGGTTCGGTGGCGTTGAGCAGGCGTTCGGCCTCTTCGTACTCTCCGGCGTTGATCAGGTTGGCGATCTGTAGCATCTGGCCATGAAACGCCGTGTGCTGGTCGAGCGCTGCGTGATACTCCGCAGTGCCGCGCAGGTGCAGCGTGCGCTCAGAGAGCAGCCATTTGCGGATGGAACACTCCTCCGGATGCTGGATGGAGCGGGTGGCGCGCTCGCTCAGAGGCTCGCGCATTCGCGCCGCCAGCAGCAGGGCGATCTTCCATCGCACATGGCTGGCGATGGCGTCGGGCGCGGTCTCGATCGTCTTTGCGATATAAGGTTCGGCGGGCATTCTACTACCTTACTTCCGTTATCGGAGGTTTACCGCAAAATGTGAGCCGGAATACTGGAATCATGCACCCGAGTGTGAGCGGCGGTTTGGGTGGTTGCAGCGGGCGGTCCGTCCGCGAGCAGGGGGGCGGGATGTGGGGCGCGCTGGGGTGGGGAACTCCCCAATGGAGATTAGAATTCCCTAATCGGGAAAAGTCGGTTAGTCTTCGGCTACTCGGCTGCTTACGCCTGCGCGTTCCCGAAATGGCGCGCGCTGAGGGCCACGGGCTTGGTCTCAGGAACAGGTTTGGGTGGTGTTGCGTGGAACTACCTCTTGCTGTTGTCTTCTTTTCGTCCGGAAATCATTGTCCGGAAATCAGAGCTTAAAGGAGGATGAGATGGGGCCTGGACGCGGCTGGCTGAGTTGGCTGGGCTGCTGCGTGGTGGGGATGGCTTGCGGGTTGGGGCTGCGCGCCGCTGCTCAGAGTGGGACGGATGGGGCGATCGGCGGACAGGTTGTGAGCACTGCGGGCGCGCCGTTGACGGGTGCGGTCGTCGTCGTGCGCGAGCTGGAGACGGGGCTGGCGCTGCGGGCGCGCTCGGGATCCAAGGGTGAATTCCTGCTGGTGAGGCTGCCGGTGGGAGAGTATGCGCTGTCGGTGGAGGAGGCTGGGGTGGAGTTGACGCTTCCTGGATCGGTGCATGTTGGGTTGGGCGAGGCAACGGAGGTCGAGGCTCGGATGCAGTTGGCTGTCGCCGGGCCGGGTGCTGGACAGCCGAACTCGTTGAGTGGTGCGGGCAGCGGCGGAACGAATTTGGCCGGGGCGGAGCTGTCTGGCCTGCCCGTGAATGGCGGGGAGTGGAGTTCGCTGGCCCTGACCGTTGCCGGCGCCAACGGCGCGGCGACCGGCGATGGCGACGCTGGCGAGGTGAGCTATCGCGGGATCGCCGTGACCCAGAACAGCACACGAACGGATGGTGCCAGCGGCGACCAGAGCTTCTCCGGTGCGGTGGCAGGCGCGGGCGTGGAGGAGGAGGTGGAGGCGGGTTCGGACGCGACCTACGACCGGGCGGCCGGGGTGGGGAGCGGCTCCGGTTCGGTGGCCGACGGGGGACAGCGCGCGGGCTCGTCGTATGTCTTCTCGCAGGCAGCGGTACGCGAGTTCCGCGTACTGGGGCAGGGAGATGCGACGGCGTATGGCTCGGCGCTCTATGGGCACGGGGTGGGCGGCGTGGTGACCACGGTCTCGCGCTCTGGTGGGACGCGATTGCATGGAATGGCCTTCTATACGGCGCGCGATAGCGCGTGGGCCGCAGCCAACCCCTTCTCTGTTGCGTCGAGCTATGCGGATGGCGTGGTAACCAGCGGGGTGGTGAAGCCGCAGGACCAGCGCCAGCAGTTTGGCGGGAGAATTGGTGGGCCGGTGCCGGGGTTTCTCTCCAGCACCAACGATGGCAGTTGGTCGCACAGCAACGCGAACCAGGGACAGCGTCTCTTCTACTTCTATGCGTTCGATCAACAGCGGCGGAACTTTCCCGCCGTCTCCGCGCCCGGCTATGCGGGCTTCTATTCGTTGACGGCGTCGCAGACGGCCTTGCTGGCCAATCGCGGAGTCACGCCAGCCGAGACCAATGCGGCCCTGAATTACCTCAACAGCCTGACGGGAACCGTTGCCCGACGGGCGGACCAGACGGTCAACTTCGGGCGCTTGGACTGGCAGCACGGGAGCGGCAGCCGCGTGGTCCTTGAGTACAACCGCGCGCGTTGGGACTCGCCCGCGGGAGCCCGAACGGAAGCCGTGGTGGACCGCGGCGTGGCCAGCATGGGGTCGAGCTATGGCAAGGTGGACGCGGGCGTAGCGCGCTGGGTGCAGTTTGTCGGCAGCGGGCTGAGCAATGAGCTGCGCGTGCAGTACGGGCGTCAGTTGCAGTACGAGTCGCCGCAGACGCCACTCACGCAGGAGCCGAACATTGGCCCGGGAGGAATGCCGCCGGAGGTTTCCATCGGGCCGCAGGGGCTGGTCTTCGGAACACCCGCGGCGCTGGGCCAGAAGGCCTATCCCGACGAGCGTCGCTTCGAGCTGGCGGACCTGGCTGGGTGCGCGGGCGGCATTTCCTGCAGTTTGGCGGAGACTTCAGCGCGCTCAGCGACTATACCGACTCGCTCACTAACGCCGAGGGAACCTTCAGCTACGACAGCAGCACGACTACGGTAGCGGGCGGTCAAGTCACGCCGGTGTCGTTGGGCGGGCTGGTGGACTGGATTACGGACTACACCTTCAACGTGAACGCGTACCCCAACGGCGGCTGTCCGTCGATCACAGCGAAGCTGCACTACTTCTGCTTCCGCTCCTATTCGCAGAGCTTCGGCCAGACGAGCTTGAGGTTCCGCACCCAGGAGTGGGCGGGCTTCTTTCAGGACGACTGGAGGGTTGCGCAGCGTCTGACCATCCACGCTGGCCTGCGCTACGAGTACCAGTTCCTGCCGCTTCCGCAGCAGCCAAACGCGGCGCTGGACGCGGTCTTCGGCGCGGTTGGCGCGACCAGCGTCTTTCCCGAGGACCGCAACAACTTCGGCCCACGGCTGGGCGTTGCCTGGCAGCCCTTCGGGGTGGGGCGCGGAGTGCTTCGCATCGGCTACGGCGTCTACTTCGGCAAGTTGCCCGGCGCCACCATCCGCGCGGCGCTGATGGACACGGCGCTACCCAGCTCCACAACGCGGATCAGGATTCTGCCCACCACCGTAACAGCCTGTCCGCAGTCTGCCACCGGAGTCGGCTTCGGCTACGCCTGCTCGTATCTCACGCCGCCGACGGGAGTGGTGGCGGCGACCACTTCGGCTGTTGTCTTCGACCGGCGCTTTCGTCTGCCCGAAGTCCAGCAAGGAACATTTTCTATCGAGCATGGGGTCGGCGCGGAAGTTCTGGGGCGCGTGGGTTATGTGTTGAACCTCGACCGTCAACTGCCCAACTCGGTGGACATCAACATCGCTCCCTCCACAGGCGTGCAGGAGTTCCAGTTACAGGGCGGGACTGGCGCCCTCGGCGTGCGCGACGGCGAGACCTTTGTCATCCCGGTGTACTCGGGGCGCATCACTCCCAGCTTCGGCCCGGTAACGGACCTGGTCTCCAACGCCAATGCCAGCTACCATGGGCTGACGCTGGAGGCGCGGCGCGGGATGGGATCGTTCCAATCTGGCTATGGAGGGGCTGAGCGCGGTCTGGACTTTCGCGTGGCATGGACTTGGTCCAAGGCCATTGACTTTGGCCAGAGCGCGGGCGCGGTGCCGCGCACCAACGGACAGTTCGACCCCTTCACGGTGCGCTACGACAAGGGGCTCTCGGCGCTGAACTTTCCCCATCGCGTAGTGGCAACCATCGTCTGGTCGCCCCAACTGAGCGGCGGCAGTTCGGAGACCTCCGCGATGGCAGAGCGGACGGTGTGGAGGCTTCTCAACGGTTGGTCGGCAGCTTGGATCTTCTCCGAGTCCAGCGGGCGCGGCTACAGTTACGACATCTTCGGCGGTTCGCGGCTTCCCGGCGGTCGCGAGAGTATCAACGGCTCGGGCGGCTCGGTGGTGCTGCCCACTGTGGGGCGCAACACGCTGCGCCTGCCGGACTTCGCCAACCTCGACATGCGCTTGAGCCGTACCGTCCGCCTGGGCGAGGAGCTGCGCCTGCGCGCCTCGGCGGAGGCCTTCAACCTCACCAATCGGCTGAACTATTCGGGGATTACGCAGCGCGCATTTCTGGTGTATCCGCCGGGCACCGGTACGGCGCCCACCGGAGTAACGCCGCTGGTCTTTCAGAATGCGGCGGCCGTGGCCACCGAGGGTCTGAATGTGCAACCCTTCGGCGCGTACACCGCGGCCGGAACCAATCAGGCCCGCGAACGAGAGATCCAATTCGGCCTTCGCCTGGAGTTCTAACGCGCGGCGGCGCGTTGCTTGGGATTGACCGGACGCACGGTGACGGGGACCTCCAGCGTGCCGACTTTGCTGGTGACTTTGTCCAGAATGCCTATGTGGAGCGCAATCTGTCCGGGCGGCAGATCGATCTGCTGGGTGAACTGGAACGGCTTCGCGGCGAACTCGTCGTATTCCTCGAGGCTGAGAGGCATCGTGACGGTCTGGGTCAGCAGGGAAACGCGTTTGCCTAAGATGTCGTAGGCCACCACGTCGAACTCCAGCGATCCATGGAGCATTCCATCCTGGTCTTCGGTGAAGGCAATCTCGCTGGCAGGGAAGCCGTAGCGTATCTCGTAGCATACGGCCTTGCCTGGCTTCGATTTGGCGGGTGTCTGAGCCTGGGATCCGGCGGCAGCGTTGCATGGCGAGCCGGGCCATACCCCGACTTGGAAGAGAATCTGCGTGGCGACGGGCGTGTGGCCCTCCATTGAGGCCTTCATCAGGGCCGGGCCGGGAGCGGGCGCATCCAGCGTCGGAACTCGCTCCGCGTTGTATCCCTGACGGTACACCAGGTGCAGCCCCGGCCGGTCAACCGCAACCTTGATGTGGTGGTAGCGGCTGTCCTCCTTCAGCTTGGGCGGGATGTACGAGAGGGTGTAGAACTGCGAGCCGTGGTCGATGGCCTTGGCGATCTCCGCCTTCAGGTCGTTGTTGTTGTAGAAGGCCTCGCCGCCGCTGTCCTCTGCCACCTGCTCCGCCTTCAACTGTGTCATACCCATGTGGAACAGGACACCGCGCGGGTCCACGGGAGAGACGGCAATCTGCTCGGCGGTGAAGCGCTCGTAGACATCCATCAGGCGATGCACCAGGCCCATGTCCGGGCCTGCGACGTCGTTGCCAAACACGCCGCCTCTGCTACTGCCGCCCCCGCTCTGGGTTGGCATTTGAGATCCGCCCCATCCATAGCCTCCGTCGCGCATCAGGTTGAGGGGCATGCCGGGGGTGATCCAGAGCAGGTTCTTCCGGCCCTTGATGCCGGCGACGTAGGCGGCAATCTGGTTCATCGCGTCCACGGTGTTCCAATCCAGTGTGTGGCGATCCATGGGTTGTCCATTCAGGGCCGACCCGATATCGATTCGGTTGGTATGCACCGCCCGCAGCAGCGAGTCGCGGTCTGAGGTGAATCCTTGCAGCATGTGCAATCCGCTCTCGGAGAGCCAGAAGATGGCGACCTTGGTGCCTTCTGGCATCGTCGTCACATACCCGGCCGCGCCCCGTAGCGCGTTACCTATCTCGACAGAACCGGAGGGCACGGCCTCGAGAGGAGCGCAGTGCAATGCGTCGAACAGCAGTATGTTGACCGGGCCAGTGGCCGGCGTCGACTGGCTGTTGGTATAGACCCCCACCGGCAGCTTTAGCGGAGCCGGTTCCGCTTCCGGAATCTCCGAGCCGAACTCCCGGAAACTGCGGATGGGCTGCGGCTTGCCGTTCTCCTCGATGGTGAAGTCCGACTGCTTGAGGCCGCGCACGGGCTGGCCATTGGCGTCGGTGACCATCACGTCCACGATGATCTCGCGCGAGGTGACGTGCAGGGTGGGAACGCTGGTCTCCGGCACGTCCTGTTGCGGTGGCGCTGCGAATTGGTCGATGGCGGTGGAGTCAGTCTGCGCTGCGCCTGCAACCAGGGCCGTCAGCCCGATGCTCAGTCCAAATGCGATGAGGATAGCTCTGCTGGGTCGCATCGTTCTCTTCTCCCCTGCTTCATGCTCGAATTCTATGCCGCTTGAATTGGACGCATTGACCTGCGCCCCCCATCTTAGACCCCAGGCTCTTCAAGAAGATGCGATTGCACACATAAAATGGGGTTGATGGCGTTTACCGAACAGTTCGATGTCGTTGTGGTTGGCGCGGGCCACGCCGGCTGCGAGGCAGCGATGGCCTCCGCGCGCATGGGCCTGCGCACCGCGCTCTTCACCCTCAACCTCGACCTGATCGCCCAGATGAGCTGCAACCCCGCCATCGGAGGCATCGCCAAGGGACACCTCGTCCGCGAGGTGGACGCGCTGGGTGGCATCATGGGCGAGGTCGCCGACGCCTGCGGCATCCAGTTCCGCCTGCTCAACACATCGCGCGGGCCGGCCGTCTGGTCGCCGCGCGCGCAGTGCGACAAGGCCCTCTACCGCGTCAAGATGCGCGAGGTGCTGGAGGGACAGAAGAACCTCTTCATCAAGCAGGCCGAAGTGGTGGATTTTGAAGTGCAGGGAACGGGGACCAGGGATCAGGGAACAGAAAATGCGCGCCGAGTCACCGGCGTCCGCCTGCGCGATGGGCGCGTGGTCCACGCGGGCGCGGTAGTGGTGACGACTGGAACCTTTCTCAATGGCCTCATCCACTGCGGCGAGCAGCAGTATGCCGCGGGACGCAGCGGCGAGCCGGCCAGCGTCCTGCTGGGCGAAGCCCTGAAGCGGCTGGGCCTGCGCGAGTGCCGCCTCAAGACCGGGACCCCTCCGCGCCTCGATGGCCGCACCATCGACTGGTCGAAGTTCGTCGAGCAGCCGGGCGACGCCGACCCCACTCCCTTCAGCTTTCGCGCAGGGAACAGGGAACAGGGAACAGGGAACAGCGCCTGGGTCCCCGCGCTGCCCCAGATCAATTGCTATATCGCCACCACCACGCCGGAAACCCTCCGCCTCATCCGCGAGAACGTGCATCGTTCGCCGATGTATACCGGCCAGATCACGGCCATCGGCCCGCGCTACTGCCCGTCCATCGAGACCAAGATCGTGCGCTTCCCGGACAAGACCCATCACCAGTTCTTCCTGGAGCCGGAGGGCCTCAACACCCACGAGGTCTACATCAACGGCATGAGCACCAGCCTGCCCATGGAGGTGCAGGCCGCGATGGTGCACTCCATCCCCGGCCTCGATCGCGCCGAGATGCTGCGCCCCGGCTACGCCATCGAATACGACGCCATCGACCCCACCGAGTTGGACCGCACGCTGGCGGTCAAGAAGTTCGCGGGCCTCTATCTCGCCGGCCAGATCAACGGGACGAGTGGTTATGAAGAGGCCGCCTGCCAGGGTCTGATGGCCGGAATCAATGCAGCGCTGTGGGTTCGGGCTGGGCTCCATCCCACCCATCGCGATGAGACCGCGATGGATGGGGCACCCGAATTTACTGGCTTCACCTTGGACCGCACTGAGGCCTACACCGGAATCCTCATCGACGACCTCATCTCCAAGGGCACCGACGAACCCTATCGCATGTTCACCTCGCGCGCGGAGTTTCGCCTGCACCTGCGCATCGACAACGCCGACCGTCGCCTCACCCCGTATGGCCGTCGCCTTGGCCTCATCGAAGACGCGGCCTGGGCGGCGTACGAGGCAAAGCAGTCTCGCGCCGCTGCCTACGAGCAACTGCTGACCAAGACGCGCGTGGATGTTTCCGCGCTGACCCCTGCGCTCGCGGAATCCCTCCGTGGCGATCTCAGCGACCTCGCCGCGCAGACCTACGCGCAGATGCTGAAGCGCCCGGAGGTCACGGTGGAGTCGCTGTGGCCGCTGCTCGCCAGCGCAATGGACTCCAACCCAGAGCTTGCGCCCTGGACCGCAGCAATCCATTCCACGGCACTCGCCGCTGCACCCAACAAGGAAGCCCATCTCCCCGCCTGGGTCCGCAACGAGATGAAGACCGTCGAGACGGAGATCAAGTACGCGGGCTATCTCCAGCAGCAGCGCAAGTCGATGGAGCGCCTCAAGCGAGACGAGCAGCGCATCATTCCAACTTGGTTCGACTACGCGGCCTGCAGCGGCCTCTCGCGCGAGATGGTCGAAACGCTAGGCCGAGTGCGTCCGCGCACCCTCGGCCAGGCCAGCCGCATCCAGGGTGTCACCCCCGCCGCTGTCACCCTGGTCAACTGCTTCCTCGAGATTCAGGCCCGGCGCCGCACTGCGTAGCGCATGCAGCCCGCTAACGATTGCGAATTGTCACAGTTAAACGCAAATGGGACTGCTACGCGTGCCTCCGCTATTCAACCCTGCGCGCGACGCGGTATAGTTCGCAAATCGAGGTGCCGCGATGCGCAGAGTAGCAATGGATGGTCTGAAGTTGTTTGGCGGTTTGGTCTTCTCGTTGACATTGGCGACGGCTGCTCTTGCGCAGCAGGCTGCGGCCCCGGCTGCAGCTCCCGCTCGGCCTCCGGCGAATCCGCATGCCGAGGTTCCGCTCTGGCCGAACGGCGCTCCCGGCTCTGAAGGCAAGACCGCGCCTGAGGTGGTCACCACCGACGCAGACGGCGAACGCAGCGTGACCACAGTTAATAATCCGTCGATCGTTCCCTACCTGGTGCGCGGTCGCGGAGCCGGCGCGACGCCTGTGGCGGCCATCATCATCGCGCCCGGCGGCGGACACTATAAGTTGACCATGGACGACGAGGGCTACGATGTCGCCAAGTATCTCAGCGGCCACGGCGTCGCCGCGTTTGTGCTCAAGTACCGCCTGGCCCGCGAGCAGGGTTCCACCTACACCGTCGATGGCGACGAGATGCACGACATCCAGCGCGCCATCCGCATGGTCAAGGCGCGCGCCGCCGAGTGGGGGGTCGATCCGGCGCGCGTCGGCGTCATGGGCTTCTCGGCCGGCGGCGAGCTAGCCATCAAAGCCAGCACGCGCTACGACGACGGCAACCCCGCCGCGCCCGATCCCATCGACCGCCCCAGCGACAAGCCCGCATTTCAGGTGCTGATGTATCCCGGCGGGCTGACGCCGGAGATCGAGGCGAAGGTGACCAAGGACACGCCGCCCGCCTTCCTGCTCTGCGGCGCCGACGACCGCGACAACATCGCGCAACAGTTGCCGGAGTTGTTTATCGCACTGAAAAAGGCCGGTGTCTCGGCCGAACTGCATGAGTACGCCGGCGTGGGCCACGGCTTCGGTCTGCGCCTCAGCCAGACTGGCGGCCTCTCCCACTGGCCGGAGCTGCTGCTGCAGTGGATGGACACCCGAGGCCTCCTGCGCGGCAAGTAGCGCTAGCGTCGCTCTTCGGGGTGCAGGCGGATGGCCTCGGCCTGGTCGCTGACCACCGTGTTCTTCAGCACCGATACGGCCTGCGAGCGCACCGCCTCCACCGTCTTCCACTGGTCCCTGGCGCTCGGCTCCGGCACCCACCGCGGAAGCGACAGGCCCAGGTACTCGGCCAGCGCGTGGGCGTGCGGCTCGTACAGCGCGCGCAGGGCGTGCAGCCGAGCGGGCGCATCCGGGTCGCCGCACAGACGCATCCCCATCTCCTTCATCGCCCCGCACAGCAGTTCGAAGTTCGCCGGCGATAGCCGGTCTGCGCCCTTGTGCGCGCGCCACTTCGCCTCCTGTTTTTCCAGTTGGAAGACGTGGCCCAGGTCCACCAGCGCGTGGCGCGCCATGGCAAAGGTCAACTGCGCCTGGCGCGACGCCGCTCCCGGCGCCACCGAGATCAGCAGCGCGCAACTGTCCAGCACGGCGGTCAGCGCCGAGAGCCAGCTCTGGTTGTCGTGCTGCGAGCGGTAGTAGCACAGGATCGGGTAGGAGACGTGCGTCTCCAGCAGCTCGGCCGACCAGCGCTCCCACTCGATCAGCAGCACCACCATCGCCTCCTGCCCTCCGGCAAAGGAGTGGCGGCGAAGCAGTTCGATGCTGGTGGGCGGCGATCCGGCGCGCGCGTCCAGCAGCGCCACGCTCACCTCGCGCCGCGAAAACGCCCCATACAGCACCGGAACGTACCCGATCACCAGTGCCACAAAGCCCAGCCCCGTGCCCGACTCGCACACAATCAACGCCCGCGCCGCCAGGCTGCGTGGCAGCACATCGCCCAGCCCCAGCGTGAACAGCGTGGTCCCGCTCACATAAAGGTCCGTGCGCAGGCGGCCAATCACACTCGGCGCTGCCATCGCGTCGGCAAACGGCGTGCCCAGCGCAAAGAACAGCAGCCCAAAACCCGTCACCAGCAGCAGCGCCCACACCATCAGCAGAAACAGCAGCGAACCCGGCCCATAGGTGCTGTACATCGTCTCCCGCAGCTTGCGGTTGCGGATGCGCCGCGCCACCGCCGCCCACGGCATCCAGGTCACGATGGTAAACAGCCGCGTGATGCGGAACCGCCCCGTCGGCCGACGTGGCAGGATGATGGTCTGGAATGCGTCCACCACCGCACCCAGACAGAACAGCAGCCCGGCCACCATAGCCGCAATGCGCATGGCTCATTCTACCGGGACGAGGCTATGCCATAGAAACCACGGCCCAGGCTTCTCCTCAGCCCCGAGGTCTGTCCCGGTTTCCAACAGTTTGTGACAATTTTGCGCAGGCCCACGCGGAGGATAATTCATGCATGGCTTCCCTCGCCCAATTGAATCCGGCAGACGGTCTTCCCTCCTCCGTTCACACCGAGGTCGCAATCCTCGGCGCGATGCTGCTGGACAGCGTCGCCATCAGTGACGCCACCGAGAAGCTGAAGGCCGAGGACTTCTCTCTCGACTCGCACCAGCGGATCTTCCGCGCCATCGTCGATCTGATGGCCAAGGGCCACGGAATCGACTACCTCACGGTGCAG
>JBEKWE010000075.1:0-19940 GCA_049513335.1 Acidobacteriaceae bacterium
GGCGTCGATGGCCACCTGCACGTCGCCCGAGGTGGCGTTCTTAAAGCCCACCGGACAGGAGACCCCGGAGACCAGTTGACGATGGACCTGGCTCTCGGTGGTGCGCGCGCCGATGGCCCCCCAACTGACCAGGCCTGCGATGTACTGGGGCGAGATCATGTCCAGGAACTCGGTCCCCGTGGGAACGCCCATCTCGGCCAGGTCCAGCAGCAGGCGGCGCGCCAGGCGCAGGCCGTCGTTGATCTTGAACGACTGGTCGAGGTAGGGGTCGTTGATGAGCCCCTTCCATCCGGTGACGGTGCGCGGCTTCTCGAAGTACACGCGCATGACGATGCACAGCTCGCTGGAGAACTCGGCGATTGCGCTGCGCAGCAGGCTGGCGTACTCGCGCGCGGCCCTGGGGTCGTGAATGGAGCAGGGGCCGGCCAGTACCAGCAGGCGCGGATCGCGTCCGGCGAGGATTTCGACGACCTCCTGGCGAGCATGGAAGATGGTGGACGAGGCAGCTTCGGAGAGGGGAAGCTCCTCCTCAAGAAACACGGGAGGAAGAACGACCCGGGTCCATTGGATGCGAATGTCTTCGGTGGAATAATTCATGGTTCGTTCCGGCGGAGCGCGTCAACAGACGGGATCGGCACACCGTTCTACCGAGTCTACCAGCCTGCGGCGCGAGGGTGCGGCGGCCAGGCTGTGGCTCACGCGACTGCGCAGAGGATTGGGGCCAGCGCAGACTGACGCCCATAGCCTATGGAGTTCCGCGGCGTGTACACTGAATCCGAATCAACACTCGGTTTCATGGGGCTCCAGCTTGGATTCTCTTCGGCAACAGAACGCGTTGTCACTGCTGAGCGGTGACGAGGCGGTTGCCATGGCCGCCTACGACTGCGGGGTGCGGCTTGGCACCGGATATCCCGGCACTCCCTCGACCGAGATACTGGAGGCCTTCGCGGCCCTGGGCGGACGGGCGCAGTGGTCGCCCAACGAGAAGGTTGCGCTGGAGGTTGCGATCGGCGTGGCGTTTGCCGGCGCGCGCGCCATTGTCACCATGAAGCATGTAGGGCTGAACGTGGCCGCGGACCCTTTGTTTACGGTGGCGGCGGCCCGGCTGGACGGAGCGCTGGTGGTGGTGTCGGCCGACGATCCGGGGATGGCCTCCAGCCAGAACGAACAGGACAACCGGCGCTATGCGCTGGCCGCGGGCGTGGCGATGCTGGAGCCATCGGACTCGCAGGAGGCGTACGAGTTTACGGTGCGCGCCATCGAAATCTCCGAACGCTGGCAGGCGCCGGTGCTGCTGCGCCTGACCACGCGCGTCTGCCATTCCAAGAGCGTGGTGCGGCGCGGCACGGTTACAGTTCCGCCGCCGGGCGAGGCGCACTTCGAGCACGACCTTCCCTCGCGCGCGATGATTCCGACCTACGCGCGCCCGGCGCATCCGCGGCTGCGCAAAAAGCTGGCTGAGATGGCCGCGTGGAACGACGAGGCGGGGCCGAACCAGCTCATTTCCGGATCGACCAAGCTGGGAATCATCACCTCCGGCGTGAGCTTCCTGCATGTGCGCGAGGTTGCGCCCGAGGCCAGCGTGCTGAAGATTGGAATGACTTATCCGCTGCCCGTGGAGCGCATGAGGGCCTTTGCCGCCGGCGTCGAGCGATGCCTCGTGATCGAAGAGGGAGAGCCCTACCTGGTGGAGGGCGCGCGCGCCGCGTGCATCGCGGTGGAGGGCAAGCCGGAGAGCTTCCGCTTCGGCGAACTGAACAGCGCGAGGGTGCGCCGCATTCTGGAGGGGGACAGCTCGCCGGAGCCGAAGCGCGTGGCCGGCAAGCTGCCCGCCTTCTGCCCCGGCTGTCCGCATCGCAACGTCTATACGGCGCTGAAGAACCTGGACTGCATCGTGCAGGGCGACATCGGCTGCTACGCGCTGGGGGCGCTGCCGCCGTTCGAGGCGATGGACTCGATGATATGCATGGGCGCGTCCATCGGGATGGGACTGGGGTTGCGCTACTCGCTGCCGCCCGAGCAGGCCCGGCGCGTGGTGAGCGTCATCGGCGACAGCACCTTTGTACACAGCGGAATTACGGGTTTGGTCGAGATGGTCTACAACCCGCCGGAGAGCGGCCACGTGGTGGTGATTCTGGACAACGGGACCACGGCCATGACGGGCCTGCAGGAGCATCCGGGGACCGGGCGCACGCTGGCCCACACGAAGACGGGCAAGGTGGTGTTCGAGGAGCTGGCGCGCACGCTGGGCATACGCAATGTCTACGTGATCGATCCCACGGCGGAGCCTGCGAAGTTTCAGCAGACGATCCAGGACTGCCTGGCCCGGCCGGAGCTCTCGGTGGTGATCTCCCGCAGGAACTGCCTGCTGGCAAACCGCTGGATCCGCGAGTACGAGAGGTGCAATGAGCAGCCAACCGAATAATGCTGCCAACAGCAAGCCGACGAATGTGGTGGTCGCGGGCCTGGGCGGTCAGGGCGTGCTGAAGGCCTCCGACATTCTGGCCGACGTTGCCTTCAGCGCCGGGCTGGACGTGAAGAAGAGCGAGCTGCATGGGATGAGCCAGCGCGGCGGCTCGGTCTCCAGCGATGTGCGCTTCGGCGAGCGCGTCTTCAGCCCCATGGTGCCGGAGGGCGAGGCGGATTTCCTGGTTGTCATCGCGGCGGACCAGGTGCCGCTGAATACATGGGTGCTGCGTCCGGGCGGCGTGCTGATTGAGGCTTCGCAGATCGACGAGTCCAGCCTGCCCAACAAGCGGAGCATCAATGTGGCGCTGCTGGGAATGCTGAGCCGCCACCTGCAATTCTCCGTTGAGGCATGGACCGCAGCGATCGGGCGCAACCTGCCGGAGAAGCTGCATGAGGCAAACCTGCGGGCGTTTTCCATGGGCCGGGCCATCGAGCAGAAATGATCAGTTCAGTTCTGGAATCGAGCATCGCCGACTGTCATCCAGCCAACGCGCCGGATTACACGCCGGTTGGGCAGTTGCGCGATTTGCAGTTGAAGCGGCTGCAGGCCGTGGTTGCGCGCGCGTGGCATCAGGTCGAGCTCTTCCGCTCGCGCATGGACGAGCGCGGGCTTGCGCCGCAGGACATTCGCTCGCTGGAGGACATCGGCAAGCTGCCCTTCACCGTGAAGAGCGACCTGCGCGACACCTATCCGTTCGGCCTCTTTGCCAGCCCCATGAAAGATGTCGTCCGCCTGCACGTCTCCAGCGGCACCACGGGAAAACCCATCGTCGTCGCCTACACCAAGCAGGACGTGGACGTGTGGACCTCGGTGATGGTCCGTTGCCTGGCCGGTTGCGGCCTGCATCACGGAGACATCGTGCAGGTCGCATACGGGTACGGCCTCTTCACCGGCGGGCTGGGCGCACACTACGGCGCCGAAGCGCTGGGCGCGACGGTGGTGCCGACCTCGGGCGGCAACGCCGACCGGCAGATCATGCTGATGAAGGACTTCGGCGTCACCGCCATCTGCTGCACTCCCACCTATTTTTTGCACCTGATTGACCGCGCCGCCGAGCTTGGCGTGGAGTTGAAGTCGCTGCCGTTGCGCGCCGGGGTCTTCGGCGCCGAACCGTGGACCGACTCCATGCGCAGACACATTGAATCCATGAGCAGCATCGAGGCCTTCGACATCTACGGTCTCTCGGAGATCATTGGGCCGGGCGTGGGCTGCGAGTGCCGCCGCCATCACGGCCTGCACATCTTCGAGGACCACTTCTATCCCGAGATCGTCGATCCCGCCACCGGCGCGCCATTGCCCGACGGCAGCGAGGGCGAGCTGGTGCTGACCACCCTGAGCAAGCAGGCGATGCCCATGGTCCGCTATCGCACGCGCGACATCACCAGCGTTCTGCCCGGCCGCTGCGAGTGCGGGCGCACCCTGCGGCGCATCGACCGCATTGGCCGGCGCAGCGACGACATGCTCATCATTCGCGGCGTCAATGTATTTCCATCGCAGGTGGAGGCCGCGCTGCTCGAGATCGAAGGCACCCTGCCGCACTACCAGATCGTGCTCACCCGCCAGCAGGGTCTGGACGAGATGGAGGTGCAGGTCGAGGTGACGCCGCAGATGTTCACCGACAAGATCGGCGCGCTGCAGGGGCTGCACGACAGGCTGCAGGGCGCGCTCGATCACGTGCTTGGTATCCGCGTCCGGGTCGCGCTGGTGGAGGCGAATACCATCGAGCGAAGCCAGGGCAAGGCACGGCGCGTCATCGACAGGAGGACATTGTGAAGATCCATCAGATCTCTCTGTTCGTCGAAAACAAGCCGGGACACATCGCCGCTCCGGCGCGCCTGCTGGCCGAGGAAGGCATCGACATCCGCGCCCTGTACCTGGCGGACACCCAGCAGTACGGCATTCTGCGCATGATCGTATCCGACTGGGAGAAGGCCGCGCAGACACTGGAGGCCCATGGCTTCGTGGTGAAGGTGACGGAGGTCCTCGCCATCCTGGTGATCGACCGTCCGGGAGGCCTGGCCGACGTGCTCGGCGCTCTGGACGGCACCGGCATCAATATCGAATACATGTACGCCTTCTCCGATGTGCGCGGCGACCAGGCCATCCTCATCTTTCGCTTCGCCGATCCGGACGCGGCCATCGCGCGTCTGCAGGCGGCGGGCATCAGCCTGCTTCCCAGCGAAGAACTCCTGAAGAAATAGAAGGCGCGCCTTATGCCCATTGCAAAGACCATCGCCCGGCAGCTTGAGAACGCCTCCTGGATTCGGCGCATGTTCGAGGAGGGCGTGCGCCTGAAGCGCGAGCGCGGGGCCGACGCGGTCTTCGATTTTTCGCTGGGCAATCCCGATCTCGAACCGCCGTCCGCCGTGCTGGATGCGCTGCGCCGCGTGGTGGCCGAGAACCCTCCCGGCTCGCACGGCTATATGCCGAACCCCGGCTACGCCGAGGTCCGCGAGGCCATCGCCAACAAACTGCATCGCGAGACCGGCCTGGACTTCACCGCCGAGGACGTCTTCATGACGGTCGGCGCAGCGGGCGCATGCAACGTGATTCTGAAGTCGCTGCTCGATCCCGGCGATGAGGTGCTCGTCCTTGCGCCCTACTTTGCCGAGTACCAGTTTTATATCGCCAACCACGGCGGGCGCATGGTGCCTGTTGAGACCGACGATTCATTTCTGCCTGATGTGGAGAAGATTGCGGAAGCGATCACGCCGCGCACGCGCGCGCTGATTCTCAACACGCCCAACAATCCCACCGGCCGCGTCTACCCGGAGAGCGTCCTGCGCGAGTTGGACGAGATGCTGAGGCGCGCCGGTCAGCCCATCACCGTCCTCAGCGACGAGCCGTACAAGTCCTTCGTCTACGACGGCCAGCGACAGCCGGAGGTCGCGTCCTCTATCGCCAACACGGCGATCTGCAACTCCTGGTCGAAGTCGCTGGGACTGGCGGGCGAGCGCATCGGCTACCTGGCGCTCTCGCCCCGGCTGCAGGACCGCGCGGAGCTGCGCCGCGCCTGCGCCTTCAGCAATCGCACCCTGGGATTTGTCAACGCGCCCGCAATCTGGCAGCGAGTGATTCTGGAGTCGCTGGACGAGACCATCGACCCGGCAATCTACGAGCAGCGGCGGAACGTTCTCTGCGACGCGCTGGAGGCCATCGGGTACGAGGTCAAGCGCCCCGAGGGCGCGTTCTACGTCTTCCTCAAAACGCCCATCCCCGACGACATTGCCTTCACCCGTCGGCTTGCGGAGCAGGGCGTGCTCGCTGTCCCCGGCACCGGCTTTGGCCGCGCCGGATACATTCGCCTGTCACTGACGATTCCGATGGAGAAGATCGAGGGATCGATCGGCGGATTTGATCGCGCGTTTCGCTCGTGCGGAACGCGCCGGCCGGTATGAGGCTTCGTGGTTCGGTTCGGGATGGTTTGCCGAATGGACCAGAGGCCACAGCCATGCACAGCGGGGCCACGCGCGCCAGGCAGCGGACCGCCTTGACAACTCTCAAGGCACAACTCTAGGGTTTGCTTGGCAATCCGTTTCCACGCAGAAGCGGAGAGCCATTCGCTCTTCAGGAGCAACCCGCCATGACATTCAAGAATGCATCGTTCGCGTGCCTACTCGCGTTTCTGACAGCAGGTCCAGGGCTTGCCGCGTACACGCAAGCTCCTCCGGCAACACCTGTGCAGGCGCCTCCGGCAATGCCCGCGGCAAGACCACCCGCAAGCGTGATTGCCGGGATCCCGGTGAACTACGACGAAGAGAAGGTTGGGACGTACACGCTGCCCGACGCGCTGAAGCTGGACGATGGCAAGGCGGTGCGCGACGCAAAGACATGGACCGAGAAGCGGCGGCCGGAGATTGTAAAGCTGTTCGAGACGCAGCAGTATGGGGTTGCGCCGGGCCGGCCCGCGGATGAGAGCTTCGAGGTGGTGGACAAGGGAACGCCCGCGTTCAACGGCAAGGCGATCCGCAGGCAGGTGACGATCCATTTGTCGAAGGACGCGAGCTGGCCGGAGATCCACCTGGTGGTTTATCTTCCGGCGGCGGCGAAGAAGCCGGCGCCGATGTTTCTGAACATCAGCTTCAGCCCGGTGCAGAGCGCGGTGAACGACCCCGGCATCACGCCCCAGATGGTGTGGGACCTGCGGACGAACAAGAAGGTGATGCCGCCGGCGATGCCCGCGGGATTCAGCTTTGGCCGGATTCCGGTGGAGACGTTTGTGGATGCGGGGATCGGCGTGGCGACGTTCGACTATGGCGATGTCGATCCCGACTCGCTGGCGGGATTTGCCAACGGCATCCGCGCGAAGTACATGAAGCCGGGGCAGACCGGCGAGGCGGACCGCGCGCCGGACGCGTGGGGAGCGATCTCCGCGTGGGCGTGGGGCCTGAGCCGGGTGGAAGACTACTTCGAGACGGACAAGGGAATCGATGCGAAGCGCGTGGCGATCCACGGAGTGTCGCGGCTGGGCAAGACGGTGATGTGGGCCGGAGCGCACGACCAGCGCTTTGCCGCGGTGATTGCGAGCTGCTCCGGCGAGGGCGGCGCGGCGCTGAGCCGGAGGGACTACGGCGAGACCATTGCGCACCTGATGGCGCCGACGCGCTACCCGTACCAGTTTGCGGCGAACTACGCGAAGTACGGGGGCTTTCCCGACACCGCGCCGATGGACGCAAACCTGCTGGTGGCGCTGATTGCGCCGCGCCCGCTGCTGCTGCAGACCGGAAGCACGGACAACTGGTCCGACCCCAAGGGCGAGTTCCTGGCTGCGGTGGCGGCCGGGCCGGTGTATAAGCTGCTGGGCAAGCAGGACCTGGGCGCCGATGTGTGGCCCGCGGCGAAGACGCCGATCTTCTCGAACGGCCTGAACTACTACATGCACGAGGGCGGCCACGGCATGGTGCCTACGGACTGGGATATCTACATCCAGTTTTTGAAGACGCACCTTCACCCGGAGCATGACGCATACGCGCAAGGCAGTTCTGTTCAAGGCTGCGGTTATGGCTGTGCTGGCGGCGGCGAGTGTGGGCTTTGCGCAGAGCGCACCACGATCTGCGGCGAAGAGTGCGACGGTCCAGGGCGCGACGGCGCAGGATGCGCTGGCGCAGGGATTCCTGACGCCGCCGGACTCCGCCAAGCCGCGCACCTGGTGGCACTGGACCAACGGCAATGTCACGGAGACGGGCATCACCAAAGACATCGAGTGGATGAAGCGCGTGGGGATCGGCGGGTTTCAACTGGTGGATGTGGCGCAGGGCAACGGCCAGGTGGTGGAACCGAAGATCAACTTCGGCACCGAGGAGTGGTTCCACGCGGTGCTTCACTCCGCGCAACTGGCGAAGGAAAACGATCTGGAGATGTCGATCTTCAGTTGCGCGGGATGGAGCGAGGCGGGTGGGCCGTGGGTGACGCCGCAGATGGCGATGAAGAGGCTGGTGTGGAGCGAGACCGATGTGGTGGGCGGGAAGAGCTTCGCGGGCAAGCTGGCCGAGCCACCGTCGCGTGAGGGTGCAGTGCGGGACTCAGGCGCGGGTGGAACGCCGAGCGATCCGCCTTTCTATGCGGACAGCGCGGTGATTGCGTACCGCACGCCCGCGGAGGAGATGCCGATGGCGGCGCTGCACCCGAAGGTGACGACCAGCGGCGGACCGATTGACGTGGCGGCGTTGATGGACGACAGCCTGCAGACGGCGGTGACGATTGCCGCGCCCAAGGGCGGAGGGCCGGCGTGGCTGCAATACGAGTTTGCGCAGCCGTACACGGCGCGCGCGCTGTCGCTGGGAAGCAGGGGAAGGATTCCGGTGGGGCGGATTCTGGCGAGTGATGATGGGGCGGCGTGGCGGACGATTGAAACGATGCCGGGGCCACAGGGATATCACGGAGCGTCGATCCGGACGTTTTCGTTTCCGGCGGTGACGGCGCGGTTCTTCCGCATCGAGTTCGACCGCGTGGGACTGACTCCGGCGGAGGTGATCCGCGGAGAGGCAGCGCAGGCCCCGGCGACGTTTCCCGGAGCTGCGAATGCGGGCTACGGGACCAGCGAGGCGATCTTTTATTCGGACGCGCGGGTGAATCGCTGGGAAGACAAGGGAGCATTCGGCAGCCTGATGGATGTGTATGACGTTGTGCCGACGCCGGACGCGCCTGCCGCGGCGGAGATCTCACGCGGCGAGATCGTGAATCTGACCGGAAAGATGGACAAGGACGGCACACTGCACTGGGACGTGCCAGAGGGCCGCTGGACCATTCTGCGCATGGGCTACTCGCTGACCGGCGCGCGGAACCGGCCGTCAGTGCCTGCGGGGAGCGGGTTGGAGGTGGACAAGCTCAGCTCGAAGTATGTGCAGCAGTACTTCGCGGGATACATGAATCCGATGAAGGCGCATCTCGGCGACCTGATCGGATCGACGGTGCAGTACATGACGCTGGACAGTTGGGAGGCGGGGATGCAGAACTGGACCGACGATATGATCGCCGAGTTCCAGAGCCGACGCGGCTACGATCCCACGCCGTATCTGCCGGTGCTGGCCGGGCGCGTGGTGGAGAGCGCGGACGCGAGCGACCGCTTCCTGTGGGACTTCCGCCGGACGCTGGCGGACCTGTACGCGGGCGAGTTTTACGGCACCGTGGACAGCGAACTGCACAAGATTGGGATGAAGGCGTACTCCGAGGCCTCGGGCGTGGCGTTGGAGATCCCCGAGGACACGCTGCTGAACAAGAGCCACATCGATATTCCGATGGCCGAGTTCTGGGTGCATGCGCTGCATCCCGAGTCGATGTACTACGTGGATGTGCGCGGAGCGGCGTCGGCTGCGCATGTGTATGGCAAGCCGCTGGTGGCGACGGAGACGTTCACCGGCGGCGGATACGAGTCGCCGTACACGTTTAAGAAGATTGCGGACTACTGGTTCACGCAGGGGGTGAACCGGCTGGTCTTCCATACGTCGGCGGAGCAGCCTCTGGACACCAAGCCGGGCAACACCATGGTTGGCAGCCACATCAACCGGAACATTACTTGGGCGGAGCTGGCCAAGCCGTTCATGACATACGTGGCGCGCGTCTCGTACATGCTGCAGCAGGGAAGTCCGGTGGCCGACCTTGCGTATCTGCTGCCCGAAGGCGCGCCTTCGACGATGCCGTTCTGGGGCGATGGGCTGCAACCCGCGCCTCCCGCGGGCTACGAGTACGACGTCATCAACACCGACGTGCTGCTGAACCGCACCAGCGTCGCGGCGGACGGTCGCATCCACATCGAGGGCAGCAGCGAGATGCCCGACGGGATGAGCTATCGCGTGCTGGTGCTGCCGCCAACCACGCAGATGACGCCGGAGGTCCTGCGGAAGCTGCTCGAGCTGGTTGTGGCGGGGGCGACGATCATTGGGCCGCGCCCCGTCAGTTCGCCCAGCCTGCTGCATTATCCGGACGCCGACGCGCAGGTGCGCGCGCTGGCCACCGACCTATGGGGCGACATGGACGGGGTGACCCTGAACCAGCACTCCTTCGGCAAGGGCATGACGTACTGGGGGATCACGCTGGACGAGGTGCTGACGCGACTGAAGAGCGCACCGGACTTTGCATCCAGCGGGTCGCTCGACAACCCTCCGGCCTGGGTGCATCGCCACACGCCGGACGCCGATATTTATTTTGTCGCCAACCAGGCCGACGCACCGGTGCACATCGACGCGCGCTTCCGCGTCAGCGGAAAGGACGTGCAGATCTGGCGGCCGATGGATGGAGCGATGACGGACGACAAACCGGGCAACACGGTGGGATATACGAGCGGCGCAAGGATTGCGGACCGCAGCGGCAATCGCCAACCCGGCATTGAGCCTGCGGTTTATGTTGCTGGGGCCGGCTTCACGGAGGTTCCGCTCGATCTGGCAGAACGCGAGTCGGTGTTCGTGGTCTTCCGCAACGCCGCGCCTGCGCCTGCGCGCAGTGCGTCGAGGCCTGTCGAGAGCAAGCTGGCAACGGTTGGCGGGCCGTGGACGCTCAGCTTCCCGGCGAAGTGGGGCGCGCCGGCCAGCGTGCAGATGCAGAAGCTCGCGTCGTGGACGGAGAGCTCCGATCCCGGAGTCAAGTTCTTTTCCGGCACGGCGACCTACAGCAAGACGGTGCAGGCGCCGGCGGCGTGGTTCAGGCCGGGGCAGCGGATATGGATCGATCTGGGCAAGGTGCGCGACATCGCCGAGGTGAAGGTAAACGGAAAGTCTGCGGGGCTGACGTGGGCCCCTCCCTACCGCGTGGATGTGAGCGCCGCGCTGAAGCCGGGCGCAAACCGGCTGGAGATCGAGGTGACCAACCAGTGGACCAACCGCCAGATGGGCGACCGCCTGCTGCCGCTGGAGAAGCGCGTGCTGGCACAACCGGGGGCACCCGCGCCAACCGGAAATCTGGCTGCAGGCAGGGCTGCGGCGCCTGCCGTTGGCGGACGCACGGTCCCTGGAGCAGTGGCTGGTGCGAGCACTGCCGGAGCCGCTCCGCGCACTGCCGTTCCGGCTGGAGGCGGCTTCGGATTCGGCCCGCAGACGCCGCCGGAGTCGGGACTGCTGGGCGATGTCAGCTTTGTCGCAGAGCAGAAGCCGTGATGCTGTGGCAGGCTGCGGCGGAGAGATTTTACGATGCGAGAACCACCGCGCGCCCACGCAGGATGGTTTGGCGCAGCTCGCCCGCGGCGGAGTAGAGGTTGAAGTTTGCGGGACGGCCGGCGGCGACTTCGGCGAGGTGGTTGAGGCCCAGCATTCGCGCGGGGTTGCGACTGGCGAGATTCACGGCGGTCGCCAGAGTGGCGCCGGTGAAGCGGCGCAGGTTGGCAACGGCGCGGTCCATGGTGAGGACGGAGCCGGCCAGGGTCTCCATGCCGTGCGCGAGGTCGCTGGCGAGCAGGCAGCGGCCGTTCTTCACCGTCACTTCAAGCTCGCCGAGGAGGTAACTGGCGTCGGGCATGCCGGTGGCGGAGATGCCGTCGGTGACCAGGATTGCGCGGTCCTCCCCCTTGGCGCGCAGCCAGAGACGGACGAACTCCGGGGCGACATGAATTCCGTCGCAGATCAGCTCCGCGTAGAGCGACTCCGCGTCGAGGACAACACCGGCGATTCCCGGCTCGCGATGATCGAGGCGGCGCATGGCGTTGAAGGTGTGGGTGGCGCTGGTGGCTCCAGCATGGATGGCTGCGCGCGTCTGGGCAGCCGTCGCGTCGGAGTGGCCGAGGCTGACGCGCGTGCCGGAGTGCGCGGCGTGGGCGATGAGATCGAGCGCGCCGGGAACCTCCGGGGCGATGGTGAGCAGGCGGATGTGGCCGCGCGCAGCCTGCTGGAGGCGGTCGAAGAGCGGGATGGAAGGCGGCTGAAGCTCGGCAGGAGGGTGAACGCCGCGCTTGGCGTGGGAGAGGAACGGGCCTTCGAGATGAATGCCCACGGGCTGCGCGGCGAGCTCCGTGTCGCTCGCGGTTGGGCACGAATTCGCCGCGTCGATTGCGTTGGCGATGCCTTCGAGCGCGCGCAGGATACGGTCGATGGGCGCGGTGACGGTGGTCGCGAGGAAGTGCGCGACTCCCCTGGTGGCGAGGAATCGGCCGATGCTGTTGAGGGCTTCGGGCGTTCCCTCCATTGCATCGTGGCCGGCCGCGCCGTGGACATGGATGTCGAAGAAGGCAGGGGTCAGGGTGGTGTCGTCTGCGTTCGCGGCTTCAGAATTCGCTACGCCGGATTCGATGCTGGCGATGGTTCCGTCTGTGTGGATTGCAATCCGGGGATTGTCGACGATGCCATCGGAGGTGATCAGTTGCCGCGCGGTGAGCGGAGTTGTCATTGCGCGGCTCCTGGTGTTGCGGGTGGAGTTGTAGGGGCGACTGGCGCGGCCTCTGGAGTTGGGGGAGCTATGGGCGCGGAAAAAACCGCTATGGGCGCGGGGGGAATGCCCAGCTCCTGCGCGGGCGGGAGGGACTTCGATTCGGTCCACTGGCGCTGTGCGCTACGGACCTTGTCGGCGCGGGCGAGCCAGATCTGCGTGGCGTAATCGTACTGCTCCAGAATATTGCGCAGCCAGTAGGGCCGGTTGGAGCGCAGCCACGCCGACTCGTAGAGGTCGCGCAGCAGGGTGGTCCCGTTGCGCAGGTCCTGGATGCGGCCGTTCACTCCGTTCAGGTCGGAGAGCTCGCGGCTGACGGTTGCGCGCGTCTTGCGGTCGGTGCTGGCGGATGCGGCGAGGGCGCGCGCGTAGCCCGCGGCCATCTCGTCGGCGAGCTGGAACTTGAGGGCGATGAAGTCCATGCGTCGCGCGCCCAGCTCCATGGCGTCGACGGCGTCGGGCTCGCGCAGGTTGCTGGTTGCCGCGCCGTACTTTGCCGCATCGTAGGCCGTGGAGGATGCGCCTGCCTCATTGTCACTGGGCGAAGCCGCACTGCTCGTTGAATCCATTTTTGGCCCGGCCGCGGCGCGGGCCTGCGCGATCAGCGTGAGGGCGGCTTCGGCGTGCAGACGGAGGTCGTGGGTGTAGGGGCGAACCTCGGCGGCGATGGTCTGCCCGTCCTTGGACCAGGGATCGAGCCAGAAGAGAGCGTTGGTGGCATCGCCCACCTGGGCCTGGTCGCGGAGTACGGCGTGCGCTGCCATCAACTCCAACTGCGCCTGGTTGAGCGCGCCCGAGGCGTCGCCGTGGAAGACCTGCGCGTAGCTCTGCTGGAAGCTCTCGACGGAGGATTCGCCGGGCTGCCACGCGGCCGCCGCGCCGAAGAGAATGCCGTACCAGTCCTGGTTGATGAGGCCTTCGCCATCGTCGTTCCAGATGGTGTTGAGCTGGCCGGTGGAGCCGAGGCGCTGGCCGTCGCGGGTGAACTGCTGAATGTTGGCGAGCGCGAGGTTGTAGTCGGGATAGACCACGCGGAAGTTGTGCACGGAGGGCGAGACCCAGGTCTCGAAGCCCGCATTAATAAAGGGCGTCAGCAGTCTGGCGAAGCCGCGCGTCTCCGGGTTGTAACCCCAGGCGACGGCGATGGTCTCGTCCTTGAAGGATTGCGGGAGGGCCTTGAGCAGGTCGGGCGAGTCCTGCGCGATGTCTCCCCAGAAGAGCAGGCGGCGGTGCAGCGGCTGAAGCGCGGAGGCAATCTGCTGCATGAAGTCGAGATAGACCGGGGCGAGGCCGCGCGCGTCGACGTCGGGCTTGGTCTGGCCCACGCCGAGGTCAACCGTCTCGTCCGCGCCGATGTGCAGGAACGGGCCGGGATACACGGCGGCAAGCTCTGTGAACTCCTGCCGGATGAGCGCGAGGGAGCCGGGCTGGCCGGGGGCGAGGACCGCGCCGTGCGGCGTCTCGGCCAGCGGCTGGAACTGCTCCCAGAGGAGCTGGTTGTGCAGATGGCCGAAGGCCTCCTGCTCGGGCACGATGGTGACATGGTAGAGGCGCGCGAAGGCGACGAGCGCGGCTGCGTCCGATGCGCTGATGGCGCCGCCGGGAGGCGCGATCAGCGGGTTGGCGGCGTAGGCTGCGGTGTGCTCGAAGTAGGGCGAATAGAGGTTGATCTTGTAGGCGGCGATGGTGCGGATGAGTTTTTTCTGGAAATCGAGCGTGGGGACGGGGCCGCGCGAGAGGTCGTCGTCGAGGCCGCGATATTTCATCGCGGGCCAATCGCGAATGGTTGCGGTATGCAGGACGGCATTCGCGCCAGAGCCGGTGACGAGCTGCTTGACGGTTTGCAATGCGTAGAAGACGCCGGCGTCGCTGGCCGCGGTGATGGCGAGGCCCTTGCCGTCGGGGAGGATTGCGTATCCCTCGAGCTTCATTTCGCCGGGCATTCCGGTTGGTGTCGCGCTGCTCTGCAATTCCGCGTGCAGGCTCGATGCGGCGTCGCTGTAGATGGAATTCGCCAGCGGCGAGCCGTAGCGCGCGACCAGGATATTAACTGCGGAGGTGGTATTGACGGCGACGCCCAGCGAGGCGAGGTACGCCTTCAGGTCGTCGATGGCGAAGGCGTCCTCGGGTGCGCATGTGGCTGCACAGGCGATCTGGAGGCCGCCAGCGAGCGACTGAGTTGCGCCGGCGCTGAGCTCGCGCGGCATGGGGATGAGCTTCAACGACTGCGCGGGCAGATTGGTAGCCACGGGCGGATTGGACTGCGCGGGCAGATTGGTTGCGGCCTGTGCCTGAAGCGCGGGCTGGGCCTGCGGAGTCGCGGCCTGGGCCTCAGCCATGCGGGTTGGCCCTGCGCCTGTCGTCAACAGCGAAAGCAGAAGCAGCGCCGGGCCGGAACGGGAGATCGACATGACCCTACGGTAAACCAGCCGGCCCGCACCCGGCCAACCGCTTTCAGCGCGTACCTCTCTTTGAACCCCACGCGCGTTTGTGAAAGCCGGGTTAATTTCGCGGAATTGAACAGAAGCTGCCGGAAAATTTGTCGTGCATTCACATACCTTTGACAAGCTCAGGGAAACGAACGAGCAGGGGGGAGTGCGGCCTGGGCCACTATGCCTGAAGAGCGCCGTGCGTGCTTCTGCTTCCAACAATGTTTCTCAGCGAGGTCCCATGAAGAAGCAACTACAAGCGGTGATTGCGGCGATTTTGGTAGCAGGGTCCCTGTCGCTGCATGCGCAGACCGGAACAACTTCCCCAGCGAAGAAGACAACCAAGACGAAGCAGGCCAAGAGCGAGACGGCAACCAAGGCGGAAGAGAGCCAGGACGCGAAGGCGATCCGCGAGCTGCAGGAGAAGATGGCGGCGCAGCAGGCCCAGATCGACGCCCTGACGCAGCAGAACGCCGCCAAGGACGCCGCGCTTTCGTCGGCGCAGAACGCCGCAGCAAACGCTGCGTCGCAGGCCGCCGCGGCCAGCGCACAGGCGCAGAGCGCAAGCAGCAGCGCGCAGGCCAGCACGGACGCCGTCACCGCCGTGAAGAGCGACGTCACCGACTTGAAGAACGCAAACGCCGGGCTGGCGACGACGATCAACGACGCCAAGAAGGACCTGAACGACAAGATCGACTCGCCCTCCGCGATCCACTACAAGGGCGTCACCATTACGCCGGTCGCCTTCTTCGCGGCGGAAGGCGTATGGCGGCAGCACTCGGTCAACTCCGACATCAACACGCCGTTCAACTCGATCCCGGTGCCCGGCGCGAACGAAGGCCACATCAGCGAGTTGAACTTCAGCGGACGGCAGAGCCGTCTGGGCGGTTTGTTTGAAGGCAACGCCGGTTCCTTCAAGCTGTCCGGCTATTTCGAGGCCGACTTTCTGAGCTCGGGAACCACCTCCAACAATAACCAGAGCAACAGCTACACGCTGCGCCAGCGCCAGATCTGGGGCAGGGCGGAGACCACGGGCGGATTTGCCATCACCGGCGGACAGATGTGGTCGCTGGTTACCGAAGACGGCACCAGCACCAACAACCGCACGGAGAAGCTGCCCAACTCGATCGATTCGCAGTATACGGTCGGCTTCAGCTGGGAGCGCCAGCCCAGTTTCCGCCTCCAGCAGCGCTGGGGCGATGTGAAGACCGGAGCGTTCACTGCGGCGTTGTCGGTCGAGCAGGCGCAGATCACCAGCTTCACCGCGACCTCGGCCACCTCGGGCGCGGTCCCAACCAACTACTTCTTCGCCGGCGCCGGAACCGGCGGCGGACTCTACAACGCGTACAGCGGGACCTATGCCAACAACGTCGCTCCGGACCTGATTGTGAAGGGCGCGTGGGACATGCCGAAGGCGCACATTGAACTGGGCGGGCTGGCACGCTTCCTGCGCGACTACTACTACCCGATCACGGCCACCGGCGCCGTGGGCGCGGCAGCCTCGTACACCTACTCCGCGAACCCCATCGCCAGCACCAAGGACGCGGGCGGCATCTTCGGCAACATCCGCGTCTCACCCAGCCCGTATCTCGACCTGGCGCTGGAGGCGATGGCCGGCGATGGCGTGGGCCGCTATGGCTCCTCGCAGCTGGCCGACGCAACCCTGCGGCCGGACGGAACGCTGGAGCCGGTGCGCAACTACCACGGTCTGCTCTCCATTGAATCGCACCCGACCAAGAAGCTCGACGTCTTCTTCTACTACGGCGGCGAGTACGCGCAACGCACGGTCTACACTACCGCCCAAGGCTACCTGATGGGTTATGGCGCACCGAACCTAGTGGACTCCGCCTGCTACAACCTGCCGATCAACCCAGCCTCCAGCACCGGCGGATCGCCCAGCGCGCCCAGCAACTGCAACTCGCCGACCCGCTATATCCAGGAACCGGTGGGCGGCTTCATCTACCGCGTGGCCAGCAGCCCCAAATACGGCCGCCTGCAGTACTGGGTGACATACAGCTACCTGCAGCGCAACCTGTGGTCAGGCGTCAACGTCCCGACCACCGGCCCCGTCAGCGGCCCGACCGGGCCGCGCGCGACCGATCCCATGATCCACATCAGCATGCGCTACTACATCCCATAGGTTGGAGCGAGCGCAAACGCTTCATTGTCTTGCCTGGCCGGAGAGTGTGACTTTCAAGCGGACTAACCCAACTGCTTGAGGTCATGCCCTCCGGTTTTGTTTTGCTCGATGTTGTTAGAGCCTGTTTAGAAACTCATGCGAGTGCCACGAAAACCGACCTCAGCGGCTAAAGCCGAAGTTCAAATGCAGCATCTGCGGCACGGCTGAAGCCGTGCCCTTAAGCAAAACAGGTACGATTCTGTAGGGTAAACCGAGTTATTGAACAGGTTGCTAGAGGACGCGGGTGTGGGAGTAGCCCTCGGCGGTGAGGGCGGCGAGCAGCTCGGCCACATGCTGCGGGCCGCGCGTCTCCATGGTGATGTCGATGACCGTGTCGCCCAGGTTGACGCCGTAGTAGGCGCGGTTGTGCAGGGTATCGATGATGTTGGCGCGCTGGCTGGCGATCAGCCGGGTCAGCTCGTGCAGCGCGCCGGGCTTGTCGAGCAGAACGATGCGCAGGCGGACCAGGCGGCCATCCTTCACCAGGCCGCGCTCGATGATGCGCTCGAGAAGCGTGACGTCGATGTTGCCGCCGCCGACCAGGACCGCGGTGTGCGCTCCGCGCAGGCTGGTGCGGTGCTCGAGCAGCGCGGCCAGCGCGGCGGCGCCGGCGCCCTCGGCCAGCGTCTTCTCTCGCTCCAGCAGCATCAGGATCGCGGAGGCGATCTCGTCCTCCTCCACGGTGACGATCTCGTCGACGTAGCGCTCGACCAGGGGAAATGTGAGGTCGCCGGCGCGCCGCACCGCGATGCCGTCCGCGATGGTGGTGGCCGGATCGACCGTGACTGGATGGCGCGCCTGGATGGCGGCCTGCATCGAAGGAAGCCGCGCGGTCTGCACGCCGACGATGCGGACCTGCGGACGCGATTCCTTGATGGCGCAGGCGACGCCGCCGATCAGCCCGCCTCCGCCGATGGGCACGACGACTGCCTCAAGCTGCGGCACCTGCTCCAGCAGTTCGAGGCCGATGACGCCCTGCCCGGCCATCACGGCGGGGTCGTCGAAGGGATGGATGAAGGTGAGCTGCTGCTCGTCGCAGAGGCGCACCGCCTCCAGATAGGCCTCGTCGTAGTTGGCCCCATGCAGCAGAACTTCGGCGCCGAAGTCGCGTGTCGCCGTCACCTTCACCAGAGCGGTGGTCAGCGGCATCACGATCAGCGCGCGAATGCCGCGCTTGGTGGCATGGTAGGCCACGCCCTGCGCGTGGTTGCCCGCGCTGGCCGCAATCACTCCGCGCGCCGCCTGCTCGGGCGAGAGAAGGGCGATGCGGTTGAGCGCGCCGCGCTCCTTGAAGCTGCCCGTCATCTGCAGGTTTTCCAGCTTCAGGTAGACCTGCTGGCCGGTGAGCGCGGAGAGCATGATGGAGTGCGGGCAGGGCGACTCGTAGATGGACCCGCGCAGCCGCTCGCGCGCAGCCAGTACGTCGGCCAGGCCGATGCACAAGTTGGAACCCGGCTTGCAACTTGTCTTCGTAGCCATCGTTCCTCCGATGGTACCGCGTTGCTACCGGTCGCGCTGGGCGCGGAACTGGTTGGCCAGGCGGAACTCTTCCTTCAGCTCCGGCGTGCGCAGGTTCTCGCGCAGGTGCGCCAGGCGCTGTTCGAACGCGTGCAGCGAGGCGGCGATGGGCTCGGAGTTGGAGAGCGCGATGTCGCGCCACATGCTGTAGGGGCTTGCGCCCAGGCGCGTGGTCTCGCCGAGCGCGCGGCCTCCGATGGCGGCGATCTCTTCGCGGCTTCTGGCGTCCGCGCCGAAGGTCTCTTCCAGCAGCGCGGCCAGCGCGGTGGAGAGCATCTGCGGAAGATGGCTGACCCAGGCGCAGATTACATCGTGGCGCGCGGGGTCGAGGTCCATGGTGCGCGCGCCGAACTTTGCCACCCACTGGCGCCACTCGGTTTCGAGCGCGCAAGCGGTTGCGCCGGGAGTGGGCGTGAAGAGCCACATCGCGTTCTGAAACAGTGTGGCCTCGGCCAGCGCCGCGCCGCCCAACTCCTTGCCCGCCATGGGATGGCCGGGAAGGAAGCGCGCCTTGCCGGGCTGGTTATAGAGCCTGGCGGCCAGCTCCGCGATCTGAACCTTGGTGCTGCCGACATCTGTGACGAGTTGCTGCTCACCGAGCACAGGGGCGAGCCGCTGCATCCAGTCGAGAATCGGGAGCACGGGCCCGGCCAGCAGGATAATGTCTGCGGACGCGGCAGTTGCATCGGCGGATTCGCGCGCGACCCATGAATCGATGGCGCCCATGCTCTGCGCGATGGTCAGCGTGCGTTCGGTTGGGCCGGTGCCGATGATTTCGCCGTCGAAGCCGGCGGCGCGCAGGGCGAGGCCGGTGGATGCGCCGATGAGCCCCGTGCCGACGATGAGAATGCGACGCGCCATACGCTATGCGACCCTTCGCCCGACCACCGGAGCAAGCAGACGAAGTTGCGCCACCAGCCTGGTGAGCTGCTCCGGGTAGAGGCTCTGCGCGCCATCGCTCAGCGCCTTGTCGGGGTTGGGATGCATCTCCATCAGCAGGCCATCGGCGCCCGCCGCGACTGCGGCCAGGGCCAGCGGCGGGACCAGGTCGCGGATGCCGACGCCGTGCGATGGATCGGCCATAACGGGCAGGTGGGTGAGCTTGTGCAGCACGGGGATGGCGGAGATGTCCATGGTGTTGCGCGTGTATGTCTCAAAGGTGCGGATGCCGCGCTCGCAGAGGATGAGGTCGTAGTTGCCGCCGGAGAGGATGTACTCGGCGCTGAGCAGCACCTCCTCGATGGTGGCCGCGATGCCGCGCTTCAACAGCACGGGCGTGCGGGTGTGGCCAAGCTCGCGCAGCAGGTTGAAGTTCTGCATGTTGCGCGCGCCCACCTGGAAGAGGTCGACCAACGGAATCATGGACTCGATCTGCGAGATCTCCATCACCTCGGTGACGACCAGCAGGCCGGTCTGGTCGGCGACCTCGCGCAGCAGTTTCAGGCCCTCCAGCCCCATGCCCTGGAAGCTGTAGGGCGAGCTGCGCGGCTTATAT
>JBEKWE010000076.1:0-16131 GCA_049513335.1 Acidobacteriaceae bacterium
ACCTGCTGGCCGCGCACGTCCTTGAAGTCGTAGGGGAAGTGCTGCAGCTCGTCGAGCAGGCTGGCGGCCTCGATGCGCAGCGGCTGGGCCTTGATGCCTCCGAGCGCGGCGGAGTTGAGCAGATCGCGCACATCGCTGAGCGAGTGCACAGGATAGACGTTGACGCCTTCGACGACCGCTGCCTCGCGCGCGTTGGAGGCGGGAATGACGAGGTTCTTGATCCCTTTGGCGCGAGCGGCGATGGCGATGGGAAGCATTCCCTGCACCGCGCGCAGCGTGCCGTCGAGGCCGAGCTCGCCGACCAGCAGGAAGTTGGAGATGTCCTTGATGTGCAGCCCGCCGTATGCGCCGAGAATGCCGATGGCGATGGGAAGATCGAAGCCGGAGCCTTCCTTCTTGATGTCCGCGGGGGCGAGGTTGATGGTGATGCGGGTGGGAGGAATGTCGAAGCCGGAGTTCTTGATTGCGGAGCGGACGCGGTCGCGCGATTCGCGCACGGCGGCGTCGGGCAGGCCGACGGTGCTGAACTCTTCCTTGGAGAGGACCACGCCGGAGAAGTCGACCTCCACGTCGATGATGTGGGCGTCGATGCCGTATACGGCGGCGCTGCGGGCTTTGAAGAGCATAGAGGCGACCGGGACTCAGTGGATTGCGGACGGGATGAGTCTAGCATTATGGGTCTGTTGCAAGCCGTCGAAGCTATGGGTGCAGTCTGCCGGCGAGAATCTTCTTGCAATTTCGCCGGTGTCAACTTAAGGTTTTGCATCACAATACCAGACAGACGGAGTTGGACAGGAGCTGAACGTGGAGACAGAGATGAAAGCACCAGCCAGCCGTGCACGAACGAACCTCATCAACTGGAAGCGGAGCGGTCTGTTGCTGCTCGCTCTCGCCTGCCTGCTGAGTGCGGCGGGGAGGGCGCAGAGCGGTGCTGCAAAGCCTGCCAGTACAACCGCGCAAGGACAGAGTGCTCCGGCGGAGCCTGCCAGCGCGGCGGCGAGCAGTGAAGAAGAGGCGCCGCCGGTGTCCCTCTCGCTCACGGCGACCGCCGGGCAGCGGACGGACCAGGCGTGGAAGATCCTGACCGATGCGGCGACGGATGTGAAACGTACGCAGACGCGGCTGCAGGCGCTGACGGCGCTGGGGTTGCTGCGCAGCCCGCGCTCGGCGAAGCTGATCGCCGATGCCATGACCGATCCGGGCCTGGACGTGCGCAGTGCGGCGGCGCTGGCCGCGGGGTTGAGCCGCGACCAGACCCTCGAGCCCAATCTGCACAGCCTGCTGGACGACAAGGAGCCGCAGGTTGCCTTCACCGCGGCGATGACGCTATCGAAGATGGGCGACCACACCGGCGATGACATCCTGGTGGCGGTGGTGGATGGAGAGCGCAGCGCGGGGCCGACGATGGTCCACGGGACGGAGCACCGGATCGACAACGACCTGCACAACCCGGCGATGCTGGCTCGGCTGGGGGCGATGCAGGGCGCGTCGATGCTGCTGGGGCCGTTCGGCGTCGGGATCACGGCGTTCGAGTTCATCCACCAGAGCGGCGGCGACCTGGCGCGCGTCTCGGCCATCGTGCAGATCTCGAAGGATCGGACGGAGCCGGTGCACAAGAAGCTGCTGGCCGCGCTCGCGGACAAGGACGCGTTGGTGCGCGCGGCGGCGGCGGAGGCGCTGGCCGTCTACCACGACAGCGCCACGTCGGCGGCGATCTACCCGCTGTTTGCGGACAAGAAGTATCCGGTGCGGCTGACCGCGGCGGCGGCATACCTGCGCACGACGGGAGTTCCGGGGCCACCGCCAGTGCCGGTTGCGCGCGCGGCACGAGCCGGGCAGTAGCGGATAATGTTTGCAGGCCGATGGATTTTCTCAGGCAGTACAAGAACGCGCTGTTTCTGATTGCGGTATTGCTGGCGCAGGCGATTGCGCTGGCGGTGCAGGTGCGCAGACCTCTGGATGCCGCGCAGCCGGACGGCCCCAGCGTGCGCCTGATCCGCATGTGGGCGATGACGACAGTGACTCCGCTGGAGCGGGTGACGCACGCCATCGGCCACGGTGCGCGCTACGGCTGGTCGGAGTACATCGACCTGCGCCACGTGCGCCAGCAGAACAAAGAGTTGCAGCAGCAACTGGCGCGGGTGCGCATCGAGGAGGCCGCAATCGCGGAGGACGCGCAGCAAGGGCGGCGATTGCAGGCGATGCTGGGCTTTCGCGAACACTACGTTGGCTCGACGGTGGCGGCCGAGGTGATCGGCGCCAGCGGAAGCGAGCAGTCGTACGTGCTGACCATCGACAAGGGATCGCGCGACGGGCTGCGGCCGGACATGGCGGTGATCACGCAGGACGGCGTGGTGGGCAAGCTGCGCGACGTCTTCCCGACGACCTCGCAGGTGCTGGAGCTCAACGACCAGAGCTCGGGCGCGGGGGTGGTGCTGGCCAGTACGCGCATCCGTGCGATCCTGCGCGGCACGCTGACCGGGCGGGTGCAGATCGGCAACCTGACGGCGGACTCGCGCATCAAGCCGGGCGAGCCGGTGCTGACCTCGGGCGGCGACCAGGTGTATCCACGGGGGCTGCCGGTGGGCGTGGTGGAGAGCATTGCGCCCGACCCGGAGCACCAACCGTATACCGCCATCCGTGTGAAACCGGCGGTGGACCTGGACCGCGTGGAAGAGGTGCTGGTGATTACCGGAACGCAGGCGGAGCTGACGCCGGCGGCGCAGCAGGACCTGGCGGACGCCGCGGCGCAACACGCGGCCGACCTGAGCGCCGAGCGACTGCCCGGCATTCACGATGACGAGACACCGGGCGCAGCGAATGGGACTGCGGCTGCGACGCCGCCCGCGGCCAACGCGCCGGCGGTGATTCCGCACCCGCTGCCCACCCTGCATCCGGACCGGTTCACGAGCGGATCGACGCCGCCCGCCTCTGCGATGACTCCCGGCGCAGCGAGTTCCGCGCCGAGCAGCCAGGGCGCTCCAAGCAGCCAGCAGCCTCCTCCACCGCAGGCACAGCCGCAGCCTGAGGCGACGAAATAATGGTCACACGCAGCTACATGTCGCGTCGCGAGGTCGAGCAGCAGAGCTTCTCGCTTGCCGTGGCGATCTTCGTGCCGCTGGGCGCGGTGCTGCTGCAGGTGCTTCTGCCGCGAGAGTTTCATGGGCTGGCGATCCTCGATCTGCCGTTCATCGTGACGCTGTTCTTCGCCATCAGCCGGCGCAGCCCGATTGCGGGGACGGTGACCGGCGCGTACATCGGGCTGCTGCAGGATGTGCTGACTGGGCAGCCGATCGGCGTCAACGGCATGGCGAAGTCGGTGATCGGCTACGCGGGGGCAAGCCTGGGAAGCCGGATCGACGTGGAGAACACCAAGACGCGCGCGCTGCTGGCCTTCGGATTTTCACTGCTGCAGAGCGTTCTTCTGTACCTGATCGAGCGACGCCTGCTGGGCATTCGCGCCTTCCACCTGATGTGGCTGCACGAGTTGCTGAGGGCGGCGGCGAACACCGCGGTGGCGCTGCCGGTCTTTCTGCTGCTGGACCGCGCCAAGCGCTGCCGGTCTTTCTGCTGCTGGACCGCGCCAAACACCAGGAGTAGGGGTTGTCCCAAACCCCACCTTAGCAACGATAAAGCTGTCGCGAAGATGGGGCACCCGGTTCAGTGGTTAAGATGGGGCACCCATAAACACACCCATCGCGATAAAGCCGCGATGAATGGGGCACCCGGCAGAGTCTTACAATAAGCTATGGCACGGCTGAAGCCGTGCCCTTCCGGAGAGCAGGCGTTAAAACGTGGTCATTGTCCCCAAACCCGAACGGCACGCGGACCGCGATGAGAAGGTATCGGCGAACAAGCTGCACGCGACGCAGTACCTGGTGGTGCTGGTGCTGGCGGTGCTGGCCGCGGGGATGTGGCGATTGCAGATTCTGGGCGTGGACAGCTATCGCGTGCTGGCCGAGGCCAATCGGGTGCGCAAGACCCCGGTGCTGGCGCCGCGCGGCAAGATCTTCGACCGCGAGGGCCGCATCCTGGTGGACAATTACCCATCGGTCTCCTGCTATCTGCTGCGCGAACAGGTGAAAGACCTGAACGCAGACATTCCCCTGATTGCGCGCGGCCTGGACCTTCCAGTGGAGCAGATCCAGGCCACGCTGCGCCGCTACGCCAGCTCGCCGAAGTACGAGCAGATTCCGCTGAAGCTGGACATTACGCAGGATGAGCAGGCCTTCATCGAGGCGCATCGCAACGAGCTGCCCGAGCTGGAGACGCTGGATGAGCAGAGGCGGCTGTATCCGCGCGACGGCTTTGCGGCGAACCTGATCGGCTATGTGGGCGAGCTGTCGGCCGAGGACCTGAACAGCGCGAAGTTCGAGTTTTACGAGCCGGGCGACGTGGTGGGCAAGAGTGGCGTGGAGGAGACCTACGACGCGATGCTGCGCGGCACGGACGGATCGCGCGACGTGGTTGTGGACAGCCACGGCAAGGAGGTTGGACAGCCAATTGGCCAGCAACTGGCCATTCCGGGCCATGACCTGCGGCTGACCATCGACCTGGACGTGCAGCGCGCGGCCGAGTTGGCCATGGAGGGCCATAATGGCGCGCTGGTGGCGATGGACCCGCACAGCGGCGAGATTCTGGCGATGGTCTCGCGGCCCAGCTACGATCCCAACCAGTTCTCCGTGCGCCTGACGCGGGACTACTGGACGCAGATTGTCAACAACCCCGACCATCCGATGATGAACAAGAGCATCCAGGCGCAGCTTGCGCCGGGCTCGACCTTCAAGATCATCATGTCGCTGGCGGGACTGGAAGAGGGCGTGGCGCAGACGATGCATGTGATGTGCAACGGCGGGGCCACTTTCTACGGTCATTTCTTCGCCTGCGACCAGCACCACGGCATGGTGGACATCGACCATGCGATCCCGTGGTCGTGCGACACGTTCTACTACACGCTGGCAAACAAGCTGGGCATCGACACCATTGCCAAATACGCGAACGAGGTGGGCCTGGGACAGAAGACCGGCGTCGATCTTCCCGACGAGACAACGGGCACCATGCCATCGACCGCATGGAAGTTGAAGACGCAGCACGATAAGTGGTACGCCGGGGAGACCATTTCCGTCGGCATCGGGCAGGGCGCAGTGCAGGTAACGCCGTTGCAGTTGGCGCGCGCGCTGGGCGGCATCGCATCGGGCGGCGTGCTGAAGCGGCCGCATGTGGTCTTTCCCGACGAGCTGCCGCCGGAGATGTTGTCGGCCATCGCGGAGAACTATCCCGGCAGCGGCGACCGCGTTGTGCCCATCACGCCGGAGAACTGGGAGACGATCACCGACGGCATGGCGCAAACGATGCTGCCGGGCGGCTATGACACCGGCGCGGCCGTCCGCCTGGAAGGCATCGACTTCGCCGGCAAGACCGGCACCGCTCAAGTTGTAAACCACAGCATCGGCGGGAACAACCTGTTGACCGGAAACGAACGCGCCAACGCATGGTTCGTGGGCATGGCGCCGCGCCGCAACCCAGATATCGTGGTTGTTGTGCTGTGTGAGCATGGAGGCTGGGGAGCCACCGCCGCCGCTCCCCTCGCCGCGCAGGTCATCAACGCCTTCGTCACCAAGCAGCGCAAGAAAGAGGGCAATCTTCTGCGGCTGACCGATGCGCCCAAACCGGCAGCCAGTCCTGCTGCGAATCCGAACGGTGTGCCGACCGCGTCGGTCACTCCGGCGGCGCGCCCCGGCCAAGCGAATGCGCCAGGGGGCAACCGGCCCTGATGATCCAGCCCCTAGAATAGAGCCAGAACCAATGCGCCGTTTCTCCTCATTCCGCGACTTCGACTGGATGCTGCTGAGCCTGGTATCTCTGATGTCCATCATCAGCGTGCTGGAGATCAAGTCGGCGACGCTGCACACCCGGTTCCACGACTTCGACCACAAGCAGATCGCCTTCCTGCTGGTTGGGCTTCTGCTGATGTTTCTCATTGCGCAGATCGACTACCACCGGCTGGTGGACATTGCGCCCTGGGCGTATGGCATCGGAGTTCTGTCGCTGGTTGCGGTCAAGCTGGTGGGAACGAAGGTGATGGGGGGGAAGCGCTGGATCAATCTTGGCGGCGGCGTGCACTTTCAGCCGTCGGAATGGGTGAAGCTGATTTTGGTCCTCGCCATGGCGTGGTTGTTCTGGGGGCTGGCCGGGCGCCAACTGAGATGGATCGATATCGCCAAGGCAATCGGAATCATTGGCGTGCCGATGGTTCTGGTACTCAAGCAGCCTGACCTGGGCACCGCGCTGACCTATCTGCCGATCCTGGCCATGGGCTTGTTTCTGGGCGGGATTCGGACGAAACAAACCGTGGTCCTTCTATTACTTGTCGCCTTGGTTGGGGGTGGCGCCTGGCTCAGCGGCAAGCGGCCGAAGGGCTATCAGATGGCGCGCATCAACAGCTACATCAATCCCGACACCGATCCCAGGGGCACCGGCTACCAGATTCTGCAATCGAAGATCGCGGTCGGCGCGGGCGGGCTGTGGGGCAGGGGAACCAACCAGGGAACGCAGACCCAGGGCGACTTCCTCCCCATTCCGTACACCGACTTCATCTTTGCCGCCTTCTGCGAGGAGCACGGCTTCGTCGGCGGCATGGGCATCCTGCTGCTCTACTTTCTGATCCTGATGCGTTTGATCGAGAACGCGCAACAGGCCTCCGACGCGCCCGGCACCTTCATCGTCATGGGGGTGGCCGCAGTGCTGCTCTTCCAGATTGTGGTGAATGTCGGGATGGTGGTGGGCCTGATGCCGGTCACAGGCATCCCGCTGCCATTGATGAGCTACGGCGGCTCGTCGATCCTGTTCACGTTCCTGGCGCTGGGGATCGTGATGAACATCCGGATGAGGCGGTTTGTGAACTGAAGTTTCAGGACCGAACGCTGCGTAAACACAAGCTGCGTATGGTTTTAGGAGCTGAGTATTGGGGATGAACCTGGATCAGCACTGGGGTGGAATGCGGGGCGGGGAATACGCCGGCGGCGATTTTGGTGCATACTGTATCTACCCGGCTGTAACATCCAGGCCGGCGCAACCCCCGCTCCCGTTGGCGCATGGCGCCGGGCATGCGGCGTTCGATTTTTTAGATTTTTGCAGTTTTTATTTTAGAAGAGGCCGGCCAGGCAGAGATCACATCCGATGGCCGGACAGGTTTGAAGGGAAATGATTGCATCCGGACGGCAAACGGCCCCGCCTCAGGTTGGATCTGAGGTTGATTCGGTCACAAACTCCGCATGCCAGTGTTTGCTCGAAGCGTCCCAAGTGTCTCCGATCGCTTCTGGGTTCAACCAGATTGCGCCCATCGCCGGCGCGTTCTGGGCGCAGTCTGGGGTGGGTCATGACCCCCGAGTGCACCCGTCGGTCACCACAGCTTCCCGATCCCCCATCCTGTCCGCACCCTCGGTGAGCGGCGCATAATCGCCCCTCCGATCCTCTCGCCTGTGTCTGCCGCTCGCTGAACCGGCCCATCAAAGCCGGAGCGGGCAGAAAGAGCAGGAAGATGTCGAAAGAAATCTTTATCTCCAGCACGCCCCACGAGACGCGCCTGGCCATCGTCGAAGACGAAGCACTCACCGAAATTTATTACGAGCGCGAGAACGAGTACACGCTCGCCGGATCGATCTACAACGGGCGCGTGACGCGCGTTCTGCCGGGCATGCAGTCGAGCTTTGTGGAGATCGGTCTGGAGCGCGACGCATTTCTCTACATTACTGATTTCATGGAAGAAGCTCCGGACTCCGAGGAGTTTGACACCACCCCGGCCGGAGACCGCGCAGCGCGCGCGCCACGGCTTGGCAATGGCGAGCAGGCACCTGATGCGGCAGGACGCGGCGGCAGAGGACGGCGCGGCGGACGCGACCGCGATCGAAATGCTGAGCGTCAGGGAGGCTCCGAGGCAGCGCCACAACCGCAGGACGGTGGGCGCGGCGAGGCAGGAATCAACGACGCCGACAGTACGGCCCCCAGAGAGTTCAACGATGGTTCGGAGACTGGCGAAGGCGCTGCTGGCGCCGATGGAAGCCGCCGCTGGCGCGGACGTCGCGGACGGCGTCGCGGGCGCGGCGCATCCGGCCAGGCGGGCGATGCGACGGGCCCGGCGGGCGATGCGACGCAGGAGAACTCCGCAGCGGGCTATCCCGCGGCCCAGGGTTACTCCGAAGTACCGGGTTACGACGACGACTCGTCGTTGGAGCGCGAGCCCACCCATGAGATCGACGGCGAGGCCGCACATTCAGCCGCTCAGCCCGCCGGCCGCAGCCAGGAGAGCCCGCGCAGCGATCGGCCCGGCGAGCGTGGACGACGCGACGGTGGACGCAATCGCGACGGCCAGCGACGCGACGGGCGGGACCGAGACGGCGGGCGGTCGCAGCGCTTTCCCCGCGGATTCGAGCCCTCGCGCAACCTCTACGGCGTGGACAGCGGCGAGACGAGCGGCACAGGCCCCATCGCCAACGCCTATGGCGAGGACTCTGAGGGAGGAGAGCCGATCATTCTGCCTGGCGAATCGCTCTCCAAGTACCGCAGGGGCGGCGAAGAGCAGGCCGCGCCCGTTCCGACGCAGGCGACTCCGGTAAATCTGGCTCCGCCCGCCAACCTCTACACTCTTGCGACCGGCTGGGACGGCGGCGCAACCCTGCCCGGCGAGACGCTCTCGCGGCGCAGCCCGTCCGAATCGCGCCCAGACTCACGCCACGACTCGCGTTCCGACTCGCGTGAGGGACGCAACCGGAGTTCGCGCGACTTTGAGCGGGGGCCGAGACGGGATGGCCGACCCGACCGCAATGCGCAGCGCGAGAGCAGCCGAGAAAGCCGCAACGACGCCCCCATTGGCGGCGCTGTTGCCGCTGCTGCTGTCGTTCAGGAAGGACTTGAGCCTTCCGCTCCCACGCCCATCAAGGAGATTGTTCAGGAATTCAATCAGCAGAGCGTAGCTGAAGCGCACATCGCAGAGATTGCAGAGACTCCCGAAGCAGCTCTGCCGGGTACGCCTGTGCCAGAGCCGGTAGCCGTTGCCGCGCCGGAGGCGCCGGTGAGTGCAGCGCCGAAGCCAACCGCGCAGGTTGAAGTGGAGTACGAGCCAGAGGATGCCTCGGCCTCCTACCGCGTCGATCCCGTGCCGCCCAGCGAGTTCCGCCAGAGCGCGCCAGCCGTAGAACCAGAGCCGGAAGCGCAGGCTGAAGCGCCAGCCGAAGTTGCCGCCGAGCCGCCGGCAGACGAGCCCGCACCCGAAGCCCACGAGGTCACCTCGATTACTTCCGCGGGCGAGATGCTCTCCGAGCCGGCGGAAGTTCTGCCGGTCGAAGCGCAGGAAAGCGTACCTCAGGGGCTGAAGCCCCATCATGAGCAGCGGGCTGATGGCACGGCTGAAGCCGTGCCCTTAAGCGGAACCGCCGCAGGCTTCGCACCGGGTTCCGGTCAGCTCAGCGAGGAGTTCCTCGACGTGGAGGATTCCCCGGTTCCGAGCATCCACGCCAGTTCAATCGAGGAGATCGAAGACCTGGACGAAGAGACGGTAGAGGGAGCAACCGATCTGGGCACCATGCTGCGCGAGATGTCCATTGACCAGATCACCCGCGCCACGCCCGAGGTGGAAGACGAGGACGACCTGGAAGACGACGAAGACTTTGAGGAAGACGACCTCGACGAGGAGGACCTCGACGAAGAAGACGAGGAAGCGGAGGACGACGAGGAAGGCCAGGAGCAGGAAGAGCACGGCGACTCAGCGCAGGCGGACGATCTCGACGAGCAGGCAGCCCGCACTGGCAACGCCGCCGATGCAGAGTTCTATGAGGCCCAGTCCGGCCAGCCGGAGGAGGCGAACCGCACGGCTGATCAGACAGGCGCCGCCGCACCCCGCCCGGAGCGCGGACGCGATTTCGATCGCCGCCCAGGACGACGCGACGGACGGCGCGATGGACGGCGTGGGCGCGGAGACCGCGGCGACCGCCCACGCAGCACCGGCGGTGAACGCATCGGGCGATTTGGACACAACGGTCGAGGACGCTCCTCCATGCAGTCCACCAACCTGCCCGCCATCAGCGACCTGCTGAAGCCGGGGCAGGAGATTCTGGTGCAGATCGCCAAGGAGCCCATCGCCAAGAAGGGCGCGCGCATCACCAGCCACATCGCGCTTCCCGGCCGCTTCCTGGTCTTCATGCCGACGGTGAACCACACCGGCGTCTCGCGCAAGATCGAGTCGGACAGCGAACGGCGCCGGCTCAAGGAGATTTTGCTGAGTGAGAAGGGAGACGCCAGCGGCGGATTCATTGTGCGCACCGCCGCCGAGGGGGCCAGCGAGGAGGAGCTGCGCAGCGACCTGCGCTTCCTGCTGAACCTGTGGGCGGACATCAAGGCACGGTCGGAGTCGTCCAAGTCGCCGGCGCTGATCTACCACGACCTGAACCTGATCGAGCGCATCCTGCGCGACCAGGTGACGGACAACTTCTCCGCCATCTGGGTGGACAGCGAGAACGAGTACGAGCGCGTGCTGCGCTTTCTGCAGCGCTTCCAGCCGTCGCTGATCCGGCGCGTCAAGCTGTATCTGAAGGACACGCCGCTGTTCGAACAGTTTGGCATTACGGAGGAGATCAACAAGGCGCTGCGCTCGAAGGTGTGGCTGAAGTCGGGTGGGTCGATTGTGATCAACCAGACCGAGGCGTTGGTGGCCATCGACATCAACACCGGCAAGTACGTGGGCAAGACGGCGCGGCTGGAAGACACCATCGTCAAGACCAACCTGGACGCCATCCCGGAGATCGTGCGCCAGATCCGGCTGCGCGACCTGGGCGGAATCATCATTATCGACTTCATTGACATGGACGAGCGCAAGAACCGCAACCGCGTGATGGCCGCGCTGGAGGACGAGTTGAAGCTCGACCGCGCGCCGTCGAAAGTATTGCAGTTCAACGATTTCGGGCTGGTTGCGATCACGCGCAAGCGGGTGAAGCAGTCGCTGGAGAGGACGCTTTCGACCACCTGCGCCATCTGCGAGGGCACGGGAATGGTCAAGTCGCCCATCACCGTATGCAATGACATCTACATCGAGATGCGCAAGATGCACAAGACGCTGGAACGCGGCGACATCATGCTGCGCGTCCACCCGGAGGTGGTCAAACAGCTCAAGGCGTCGGGCGCGAAGTGGCTGCTGGAGATGGAGGAGATGGCCGGCAAGACGATCCTGGTGAAGAGCGACCCCGCACTGCACCCGGAGCAGTTCGACATCCACTAAGGAATCGACGATTTAAAGCGATCCAAATGACGCAATAGCGCGTCTTATGCAGCAATGAGAAGATTAAGTTGGGCCGGGGAGAGACCGGAACAACCAACAAAATGTTCTGGGACCGGCACATCCGGGACCGGCACAACAAACTCAGGCGATTCGGGTTAGAAACCCCGAAGGACTTTGCACTCAAAAAGGGAGTCATTAAAACAATGAACATCCACCGTAGTCACTTCGGTATTGCGTGCCGCGTTGCGGCGTTCAGCTTCCTGATGGCTGGAACGGCCTTGCTTGTGCAGGCCCAGCAGACGCCTTCCGCCGCATCGACCGTGAAGGCGCCGACTCTTCTGGCTGCCGAATCCGGGGTCCCCGGCGAGCTTGCTCGCTGGGGTGGTGAATCCGCTCCGGCAGACCTCGCATTGGCGTCCACCAGCTCCAGCAGCAGCTCGTCTTCTTTCGATGCTGCCGATTCCGACGCGCGCTTCGATCTGCTGGGCAGCTCGCAGCCTCCGCCGCGCCGCCGCTACGGGCGGCCCAGCTACGCCAGCGGCAACAGCAACGCTGACGGCTCGCCCAAGTACACCTTCCTGGCCGGAATGGGCTTGTCCGATCCGATCGGCAACACCCACAAGTACGAGACACCCAGCTATGGCTTCCAGTTCGGCGGCGGACGAAACTTCAACAAGCTCTACGGCCTGCTGCTGCAGTTCGACTACGACCACTTTGGCCTGCAGGGTGTCACGATCGCCAACCAGGCGTACATTTACAACTACTGCACAGTGGCCGAGTTTAATGCAGCCGAGTGCTCCCCGGAGGGCCCGGCCCCTACCGGCAGCGCTGCTCCAATTGATGGCAACAATCACGTCTGGTCGTTTACCCTCAATCCAACCTTCACTCTACCGACCGATGGTTCGCTGGGCGCCTATGCGGTGCTCGGCGGCGGGTTCTATCACAAGGTCACCAACTTCACCACGCCCACACTCGGCGAGTATTGCTATTACTATTGCGAGGAGATCGAGCAAAATGCGACCTTCGACCACTACACCAGCAACGCAGTCGGGGTGAGTGGCGGCTTCGGTCTCACCTACAAGTTCTCCAAGTTCTCCAACGAGCGTTTCTATATGGAAGCGCGCTACGTCTTCATGCCCAACTCGCAGCGCACTGGAGTCACTTCCGCCAACGTCGCAACATCTCCATTATCGGCAACCAACTTTTACCCGGCGAACAGCAACCGCACCACGTATATTCCGGTGAAGTTCGGGCTGCGCTTCTAAGCCGTCCGCAGCTTACAGCAAATCCGCGAGGCCCGGCCAACCAGCCGGGCTTCGCTGCATTGGGAAGAGCTAGATCCCCATTGGATACGGCTTCTCGTGCATCTCGGGCGAGCCGCTGGTCTCCTTGCCGGCGCGCTCGAAGAGCCCCTGAAACAGGCTGAGCAGCCCGGTATACCAGTAGCCCAGCACAAACAGCAGCAGGAACGGCACGGTGAAGTAGTTCTCCGTGGTCATGGCGTACCACACCGTCCACGCGAAGTAGGTCCCGAGCAGCAACTCGATCCACGGCACAATGCCCAGCCGCTTGCGGTAGACCTTGGCCTGGCTGGCCTCGCCCTTCTTCTTCACGCGATACTTGGGCGTGCGCGCGAACGGCGTCTTATAGCCGAAGAGCGCCTCCATTACCGCCCTGGTGTTGGTGATGGTAAGGCCAATGCCCAGCGCCATCAGGAACGGGACATAGAGGAACGTCTTGTGCCAGGTCTTGGGGAACAGCTCCTTCTGGCTGACCAGATAAAACGTCGACACCGACATGGTGCTGGCGATGAAGAGCGGGAAATCGATGAGCAGCATCTGCACATAGCCCTGCCAACTGCGGATGATCATGGCCGGCATCAGCAGCACCGAGAGCACAATCATCAGCGGATAGCTGATGTTGGCCGTCAGGTGATACCAGGCTTCGATCTTGGTGTGGAACGGCGCGTCGCTCTTCATCACGCGGGGCAGGATCTTCTTGCCGGTCTGGATGAGGCCCTTGGCCCAGCGCGCCTGCTGGGTCTTGAAGGCGGTCATCTCGATGGGCAGCTCGGCCGGGCACTCCACGTCCTGCAGGTATTTAAACTTCCAGCCGGCCATCTGCACGCGATAGCTGAGGTCGGTGTCTTCGGTGAGGGTGTCGTGCTGCCATCCGCCGCCGTCACTGATGGCCACGCGCCGCCAGACGCCCGCCGTGCCGTTGAAGTTGAAGAAGACGCCGGAGCGTGAGCGGCCGCCGTGCTCCAGCACAAAGTGGCCGTCCAGCAGGATCGCCTCCACCTGGGTCATGAAGCTGTAGTTGCGATTGATGTGCGTCCAGCGGGTCTGCACCATGCCGATGCCCGGCTCGGCGAAGTGGTCGACGACCTTCCTCAGCCAGTCCGGCGATGGCACAAAGTCGGCGTCGAAGATGGCGATCAGCTCGCCGCGCGCGACCTTCAGGCCCTCGTCCAGCGCGCCCGCCTTGTATCCATGGCGGTTGGTACGATGCAGATGCACGATGGGCTGCGGCGCCAGTCCCGCAGTGCCGCTGGCGTAGCGCGCGACGATCTCCGCGGCCACCTGGACCGTCTCGTCGGTGGAGTCGTCGAGCAGTTGAATCTCGAAACGGTCGCGCGGATAGTCCAGCCGGCAGACCGCATCGATCAGCCGGTCGATGACGAACTGCTCGTTGAAGATGGGCAACTGCACGGTGACAAACGGCAGTTCGCCCGCGGCAAAGCGGCCGTCCGGCTGGTCCCACAACGCCTTCTTCTTCTTGTTGTGGTAGTAGAGCCACACCAGCTGGTAGCGATGGATGCCGTAAAACGCCAGAATCACCATGACGATGAAGTAGGGAATCAGGATCGAGGTGTCGAATGCGTTCCAGCGGTAGAGGCCGCGGAAGGTGTGGTCGCCGTAGTGGGTGTGCAGGTAGTGGCCAAGGCCCTTCGAGGCCAGAAAGAGGGCCGGCGGAGCGTGCAGGTGGTTGAGAAGAGAGAGCAGAACAGGACTCCACGGACAGGTTTCCGTCCGAGACGATTCTACGCGAAGCGGCTAATTCGGGAGACGATCCTGGTGCAGAGCGAGATAATCCGTTGGGGTGATGATGCAGATTTTGGACGGACGGAAGCTCGTCTAGGTTGACATGGCTAATTCAGAAACATCATGCGGTAGGCCGCATCTCGTTGCGCGGGCTGGAAGCCGGCATCGCGGATGATGCGGCGGAGGTCTTCTTCGCTGGGGTGGTTTGTGGCAGCTGCATTCTTCCCTCCACCAACATTTGCGCCGTTGTCGGACATCAAGCCATTGCCAGAGATTGCGCCGCCCACAGGCTTTGCGCCGATACCCAACGGCATGATCGAGCCGGCGTCGTTGGCTCCGAAGCGGAGTCCTGTCTGCAGCACTTTCAGGCCCTGCGTTGCTCCGTTCAGTTGGATGTTCTGGATGTTGTCGAGGAAGACGCGAGCTGTCGCCAGCGTCTTCAGTTGCTCGACCGCCGTGGGTTCGTCCCAGAGGCCGGCCGCGTTGCGCGATGGAAGGCTGCGCGGAATGAAGGCCGTGAAGCCGCCCGTCTCCTCTTGCAACTGATGCACCGCCTCCAGAAAATCGACGGGCTGATCCACAGACTCACCCGCGCCAGCCTCGCCAGCGTCGAAGTGCATCGTCGCCACGGTACGCATTCCAAGGCTGTGTGCCGCGCGATGCACCGCAATCCACTGGGCGAGAGTGCACGTTGGCCGAGCGATGCGATTCACGAGGCTGACGGCTGCGTCAAGGCTGGCCGCGTCGTCGCTGGCAATTGAATCCAGCCCCGCGTCGCGCAGGCGTGCGATCATCTGGCGCAGGTCCAGCCCGCTGCCTCCGGATAGCGCCACAATCTCCGCCGGCGAAAGGCCCTCAATCCATAGCGAAGGGAAGCGCTGGCGGATGCCGCGCAAGAGTCCCTCGAGCCACTCGATACTGCTGTCCTTGAAATTGGAGCCGAGACTGCCTGCCAGGCGCACGCCAGTGCTGCCCAGATCGATGGTCTCGCGAATCGCATCACAGAGGCCGTCCAGCGAAGCGTTGGCCGACTGATTCCCCTCGACTGTGCCGCCGCCCATCACCGTCGCGCAGTCGATTGAGCATTCGATGGCGTAGCTGACCACGCCCTCGGGATGCAGGCGGCGGCGCACGGTGTCGGCCTCCATGCCAACGCCGATCAGGTCGTCGCTGCGAAGGCAGTTCAGGGCCTCTTTGCGGCTGATTCCCATGCTTCTATTCTACGGGCGCAAATGCCGCCGCACCGGTCGTGGCCGCGCGCCGCTTCCGCCGCTCCAGCAGAAGGGCCACCACGCTGAGCAGAAAGATGGCTGCGATGATTCCCTGCGACCAGACGCAGTAGATGCACCAAAGCTGCAGGATGTAGGCCTCGATGTAGCTGAGGAACGCGGCGAAGAAGAAGCCCACCTGGGCCAGCTCGAAGACCAGCCAAAGCCTACCCATCAGCGCCAGGATCGCGATCAGGGTGTATGCCACAATGCCGAGGGCCGCCACCGGAACATGCGGCACACCGGTCTGCGCTCCATTCATCTCGTCGGTCGTCTTGGGCAGAAGCCAGGAGAACCGGCTGTGGCCCACGGTGCCGCAGTCCCAGTGCTCGGTGACCGCGCAGGGCGGCGCCGCGTTGCGGTCCATCAGGTGGACGTGCAGCGCCATCGCGCTGACCACGATGCCTGCCACTGCCAGAAGTGCAATCACGTATTTCATGCACTCCATCTTAGAGCATCTCTCCTGTTCGCAACTCGGCAAGGGTTTCATGGAGGCTGTATTCCGGGTGAAAAACGGCGCGAGCAATTCGCCTTCCCCATATTCCAACCG
>JBEKWE010000077.1:0-23300 GCA_049513335.1 Acidobacteriaceae bacterium
GGCGGAGACTTCAAAAAGTCCGGCACGTATCAATAACCCGCTGTGGATGAGCGCAGCCTGTTTTTGCCGTCATCCTGACCCTGAACGCAGTGAAGGGGAAGGACCCCTGTATTTGTTTTGGTCGTCGTTTGTCTTGATCGTCATCCTGAGCTGCGGCGCTCACAGCCGTATCGTGATCGCCGCAGTCGAAGGACCTGCGATTGCTTGTTTCGCTTGTCATTCTGAGCGTAGCGAAGAATCCCCGCATTGGTTTTGCCGCCTGCCCCACCCCCCGCACTCCTCTCGCTATAAATGGCAACCGCGCCCCAAATTCGCCTGTCAAACTCCCAACCACTGAACTCTCTATAGCCCAACCCATCCCCCGCGGCGTATGATTCGCTCCGTACGAGGCCCGCAAGCCTCGCGTCTTCCTGGCAAGGAGGCGTCTCATGTCGAAGTGCACACTGCGCAGCATCTTCACCGTCCTCATCTACGCCGGAGTCGTCATCTTCCTCTTCCCGTACCTCATCGGGCGCCTCACCAACGTCGGCTACTTCGTCCTCGCCGGCCTTGGCCTAGCCCTCGTCTGCGGCATTCTCCGCTGCTGCTGCACCGAAGGCGACTGCATCGAGCCCGTCCCCACTCCCGCCACGCCCACTCACCACTCCACCACCACGCACTAGCCCACCACGCGCCGGGTGCCCCATTCATCGCGGTTTGATGCGAGGAGTGGGAGTCCGCACCACAAAAAAAATAATCCTGATCTGCCTCGATTGATACAAATTGCATCCCATCATCGCCCAACGCACTCTACTCGTTAGATGCCCGCAACTTCGCCGTCAACCCGCGAACCTCGCCCGCTGCGCCAGGCCGTCGCTGCTGCGTTGATGCTGGTCTTCCTCTCGCCGCTGGTCCTGCCTCTCTTCGCCGCAACCTCCGATCCCGAAGCCTCATTGCCCGCCTGCTGCCGCCGCCACGGCAAGCACCACTGCACTATGACGATGGAGATGATGGCGATGCTCGCCGCCTCCAGCGGCCCCACATTGACAGCTCCGACCTGCCCGCTCTACCCCTCCGCGGTCGCGCCCGTGCGCATCGTCACCGCGTACTTCGCCGCACTGCCGCCGCTCTCTATCGAAATTCGCCGCGACGCCGCGACGCCCGCGCCGACTCCGCTTCGCGGTTCAGCCCTCGCCATCGCCTCGCAATCCACGCGCGGCCCTCCCGTGCGCCTAGCTTAAGCGCCCGCAACCTGTCTCAATGACTCATTCCAGCTCGGCCTCGTCGCCCCGCGACGCGCGCCCCTGTCTTGTCACGCTCGCGTGACCATTGGAGCCCCATGCGATCACTCGCCCCGAATCTCCCGAAAGCCTTCGGCCTGGCTCTGTTTCTCTGCCTGCTTCCAGCCTCCATCGCGCGCGCCACCGTCTTCTCCCAGCTCCAGGGCGTCGTCCACGACCCCCAGCATCGCCCGCTCGCCGCCGTGCACATCACGCTCGCCGCCGCGCGCTCCGCCTTCACCCTCTCCACCGACAGCAACTCCGAAGGCGCATTCACCCTCCCCAACGTCCCGCTCGGCGACTACACCGTCACCGTCACTCACGCCGGCTTTGCAACCCTCCAGCAATCTCTCACCCTCCACTCGAACACCGCGCCCATCCTGCACCTCCAGCTCCAGCTTGCCGGCGTCTCCACCACCGTCAACGTCACCGCCGAAACGCAATCTGCCAGCGTCGACACCGTAACTCCCACCGCGCTCCTCTCCCGCGCCGACATCGCGCAGACCCCCGGCGCAGACCGCACCAACTCCATGGCCATCATCACCGACTACGTCCCCGGCGCCTACATGACCCACGACATGCTGCACATGCGCGGAGGCCATCAGGTCGCATGGCTGCTCGACGGCGTCGAGCTGCCCAACACCAACATTGCCAGCAACCTCGCCGCACAGATCGACCCCAAGGACATTGACTACCTCGAAGTCCAGCGCGGCAGCTACACCGCCGACATCGGCGACCGCACCTATGGCGTCTTTAACGTCGTCCCGCGCACCGGCTTCGAGCGCGACCGTCAAGCCGAGCTCGTTCTCTCCGCCGGCAACTTCCTCCAATCCAACGCCCAGCTCAGCCTGGGCGACCACAGCGAGCGCTCCGCATACTACGCCAGCCTCAACGCCAACCGCAGCGACTACGGCCTCGCTCCGCCCATCGGCCGCGTCCTGCACGACTCCAACAACGGAGTCGGCGGCTTCGCATCCCTGCTCTCGAACCGCACGCCGAAGGACCAGCTCCGCCTCATCGCCCAGTTCCGCCGCGACTTCTTCCAGGTCCCCTACGACCCCAGCTCCACCGACTTCGAGGCCCAACAGTACAACTCCAGCGGCCTCCGCGACACCCAGCACGAGACCGACGCCGCTGTCCTCTTCACCTGGCTGCACACCCTCAATCCCTCCACCGTCCTCCAGCTCTCGCCGCTCTTCAACTCCAACACCGCCGACTACGGCTCCAGCCCCATCGACATCCCCGTCGCCACCACCGTCCATCGCGCCTCCACCTACGCCGGAGCGCAGGCCTCCCTCACCGCCACCATCGCGCGCAACACCCTGCAGGTCGGCCTCTACTCCTTCGGCCAGCACGACAGCTATCTCTTCGGGGTCCTCTTCAACGACGGCAGCGGAACCGCACCCATCAACGAACCCGACTCCACCAACGGGGGCGTGGTCGAAGAGTACGTCTCCGACAACGTCAAGCCCACCCCCTGGCTCACCCTCATTGCCGGCATGCGCCAGGCACGCTTCCAGGGCCAGTTCACCGAGAGCTACACCGACCCACGCGTCGGCGCGGCCCTTCTCATTCCCCGCCTCAACTGGGTCTTCCGCGGCTTTTACGGCCGCTTCTACCAGCCCCCGCCGCTCATCACCGCCTCCGGCCCCGTCCTCGCCTACGCCAATGCCAATAGCACGACCCTCGTCCCGTTGCACGGCGAGCGTGACGAGGAGCACCAGTTCGGCCTACAGATTCCCTACCGCGGCTGGCTGCTCGACGCCGACACCTTCAAGAACCGCGTCAATAACTTCCTCGACCACTCCAACATCGGCGACTCCAGCATCTACTTCCCCATCACCGTCGACGGCGCGCTCGTCCGCGCCTGGGAGCTGACTCTCCGCTCGCCGCGCATCGCACGCCTGGGCCAGGCCCACCTCGCCTACTCCAACCAGATCGCCCAGCAGCGCGGCAACATCACCGGCGGCCTCATCTGCACGCCCGTCGGCGACCCCGCCTGCAACGCCGGTTTCAACTACACACCGGTCGACCACGACCAGCGCAACACCCTCAACCTCGGCTTCAACGCCACCCTGCCCGCGCACGCCTTTGCCTCCACCAATGTTTACTACGGCTCCGGCTTCCATAACGGCGATCCCGACCCCACCACCCCTTACCCCAACGCCTACCTGCCCCAGCACACCACCTTCGACCTCGCCTTCGGCAAGTCCATCACCGAAAACATCTCCGCCTCCGTCACCGCAACCAACGTCGCCAATCGCCGCGTCCTGCTCGACAACTCCCTCACCTTCGGCGGCTTCCACTTCAACGACCCTCGCCAGCTCAACGCTGAGCTCCGCTACCGCTTCCACTTCTAATCTTCCGCATCGCTATACACTTATTACCAGCACTGTATGCGCCTGCTCACCCGGTACATCCTCCGCGAAGTCGTCTCCTACGCCCTGCTCGGCGCGGTCCTCTTCACCTTCGTCCTCTTCATGCGCGACCTGCCCAAGATCCTCGAGTTGGTCGTCCGCGACTCCGCCTCCCTCACCGACGTCCTGCGCATCTTCGCCTACACCCTGCCCAACTTCCTTACCGTCACCCTGCCTACCGCCGTCCTCGCCGGAATTCTCCTCGGCCTCAGCCGTCTCGCCGCCGATAGCGAGATCACCGCCATGCGCGCCTGCGGCATCGGCGCCGTCAGGATCGTCTGTATTGTCTCCATCCTCGCCTTCGCGGCCTTCGACCTTGGCCTGGTCAACGCCTTTTACTTCGCGCCGCGCGCCTCCGGCAATCTGCTCAAGCTGGAAGATCAGCTCAAATCCTCGCAAGCCTCCTTCGAAGTCGAGCCCCGCGTCTTCTATGAGGACTTCAAGAACTACGTCCTCTACGTCCAGGACGTGCGCTCGGTCGCAGGCGCCGCCACCTGGCACCACCTCTTCCTCGCCGACCTCGCCCAGCCTGCCAACCCCAACGTCACTACCGCCGACCAGGCCCTCGTCTCCAACCCCGGCGCCGCCGACTCGCAAGCCCTCAGCCTGCACCTGCTCGACGGCGGCCAGCACCAGATATCCCCCACCGACCCCAACCAGTACGACATCTCCACCTTCGCTTCCACCAATCTTCCCCTCCAGTTCGACAATCAGGACGACACCCACATCTCGCGCTCAGACACACCCCTGCACGCGCTCTCTTTCAACGAACTCTGGCGGCGCGCCCACGCCCACGCCACCGGTATTCACCCCCTCGACTCCGCAGACGCACGCGCCGCCCGCATCGAACTCAACCTCCGCTTCTCCTATCCCTTCGCCTGCATCGTCCTCATGCTCATCGGCGTCCCCCTTGGCCTCTCTTCCAGGCGCGGTGGCAAGAGCACCGGCGGCGTTCTCACTCTGCTGCTGGTCTTCGCCTACTATCTCCTCTCCAACATCGGCATCGCTTTCGCCAAATCCGGCAAGCTCTCACCCGCCCTCGGAGTCTGGGCCGCCAACCTCATCTTCACCGCCTTCGGCCTCCTTCTGTTGCAACAGCTCGCCGGAACGGGATTCCTGATTCACTTCTTCCACTCCATCGCCGCATCGCTCGGCAAGATGCTCTCCCACGTCGCCCCCGAGCGCATCCGTACCACCCTCGCCCGATTCACCCGCCCCACGCCTCACCCAGCCGCCGGCGCAGCCGGCGCACAGCTCGCATCCATCCATGCAATCGCCGCCGCGCCGCACGCCGGCCTCCACGCACACCATCCCCGCCCAACTCTCGTCCAGCGCATGAGAAGCCTCTTCAAAACCAGCTTCCCCCTCCTGCTCGACGAGTACGTCATGCGCTCCTATGCCACCAACTTCATCCTCTCCCTCGCCGTCTTCTCCCTGCTCTTCATCGTCTTCACCTTCTTCGAGCTCATCGGCGACATCGTCCACAATCACACACCGCTCCTCACCGTCGGCGACTATCTCCTCAACCTCATCCCCTACATTGTCTCCACCGTCGCTCCGCTCTGCTCGCTGCTTGCCGTCCTCATCACCTTCGGCTCGCTCAACCGCAGCTCCGAACTCACCGCCATGAAGGCCACCGGCATCAGCCTCTATCGCGTCGTCGTCCCCATCTTCGTCCTCGCCGCCATTCTCTCCGCCGCACTCTTCGCCTTCAACGAGTCCTACCTCCCCGACGCCAACCGCCGTCAGGAGGCCCTGCGCGCAGAGATCAAAGGCAAGCCCGCCCAAACCTTCCTCCGCCCAGACCGCAAGTGGATCTCAGGCCAATCCGGTCCCGAGGGATCGCCTGACCGCATCTTTTACTACCAGGCCTTCGACCCCGACCGCAAGATCTTCGCCAACCTTACCGTCTTCGAGTTCGATCCCCACACCTTCACCCTCGTCCGCCGTATCTTCGCCACCACCACCCACTGGGACGCCAACCTCGGCAACTGGGTCTTCGACGAAGGCTGGCAGCGTACCTTCTCCGGAGAATCCATCGTCGCCGGCGGATACCAACCCTTCTCCGTCGCTAGATTCCCTGAAATCCACGAGCAGCCCTCCTACTTCATGAAGGAAGAAAAACAGTCGCAGGAGATGACCTACGGCGAGCTCACCGCATACATCGCCGACCTCAGCCAGTCCGGCTTCGACACCATCCGCCTCCGTGTCCAGCTCGATCGCAAACTCGCAGACCCCGCCATCACCCTGGTCATGGCCATCCTCGCCGTTCCCTTCGCCCTCTCCATGGGCCGCCGCGGAGGCCTCACCGGCATCGCCATCGCCATCGCGGTCGCCATCTCCTACTGGGTCGTCGCAGGCACCTTCAGCTCGCTGGGAGAGTTCGGCACCCTCCCGCCTCTGCTCGCCGCCTGGTCCCCCGATCTCCTCTTCGCCATCGCCGGTTCCTACCTCCTCCTTCGAACCCCCACATAAACCACACCCTTTTTTTAAAAATTAGGTACAGTAGGAAGTGATATGAAAACCACCTTTCCGCTCTCTGTCCTCGCCTTGTCCATCGCGGCGTTTCCTCTCGCCGCGCAAACCGCCAAACCGGCCACTCCTCCCGCTGCACAAAAGACCGCCACCAGCACACCGGCAACCGCCGCCGCGAAGAAGCCCGCATCCACACAGGCCTGCTCCAAAGAACTGCCTGCTCTCTCCCCCAAGATTCCCGCGCTCCCCGCAGGCCTGCCCTGCGCCAAACCGCTCTATACGGTCACCCTCCTCCCCAATGCCAAACTCAGCGATGTCTCTCCCATGGAAGACCCCAAGCTGAGCGAAGCCCTCGGCCTTCCGGAGCTCACCACCATTACCCTCAGCTACATCGACACCAAAGTCGGCAGTGGAGCGCTCACCGTCCTGAGACACTGGTACACCATCAAATACACCGGCTACCTCGTCGATGGCACCCAGTTCGATTCCTCCGACAAACACCCGGACCAGGGGGGAACTTTTACCTTCCAGCAAGGTCCGCAGGGTCCCCAAAACCAGCGCCAGGTCGTCGTCGGAATGGACACCGGCCTCGACGGCATGCGCGTCGGCGGCAAGCGTCGCCTCTTCATCCCATACCAGCTCGGCTACGGCCCCACCGCGCATCTAACCATCCCGCCAAAGTCCTGGCTGATCTTCGACATCGAACTCGTCAGCCAGAGCGACAAGGACCCCAGGCCCAAGCCTCCTGCCCCTCCTGCCGCAACCGCTCCCAAACCGCCAACTCCGCCTGCGCCAACAACCGCGCCGGCTCCAGCCGCAACTCCGGCTGCTGCGCCTAAACCGCCAACTCCGCCTGCGCCGGCAACCACGCCAACACCGGCAACCGCGCCCAAACCTTAACTCACCAGCGAACCCAAAGCAGACCGGGAGCCTCCCAAGCTCCCGGCCTTCTTCGTCTCGGGCGATCTATACTTAATTCAGGCCCTCCTCATGCAATGACCCTCCAAGGAGCCTCTATGCTGCACCACTCCATCGAAGCCCTCCGCATGACCGGCATCATGGCGTGGCAGATCCTCTGGGCGCTCTCGCTCGGCTTCCTGCTCTCCTCCATCATCGAGGCCGTCGTCTCCAAGGCCCAGCTCTCCCGTCTCCTCCCAGACTCCTCCCCGCGCACCATCCTCAAGGCCACCGCCCTCGGCGCAGCCTCCTCCTCCTGCTCCTACGCCGCCACCGCCCTTGCCCGCACCCTCTTCCGCAAGGGAGCGGACTTCATCGCCTCCATGGCCTTCCAGTTCGCGTCGACAAATCTGGTCGTCGAACTCAGCGTTCTTCTCTGCGTCCTCCTCGGCTGGCAGTTCATGGCGGCCGAGTTCGTCGGCGGGCCCATCATGATCGCCCTCCTCGTCCTCCTTCTCCGCGCCACCCTTCGCCCACGCCTCATCGAGGCCGCCCGCGCCCACGCCAATCTCGGCCTTGCCGGCCGCATGGAGGGCCACGCCGCCATGGACATGAGCCTCCACGAAGGCTCCTTCCTGCAGAAGCTCGCCTCGCGCCGCGGCATCACCGCCGTCAGCCACTACTACTGGATGGACTGGTACTCGCTCATCCCCGACGTCGCCCTCGGCCTCTTGATCTCCGGCATCCTCGCCGCCTTCGTCCCCTCCAGCTTCTGGCAGGCCTTCTTCCTCGCCGGCCACCCAGTCCTCACACGCATCTGGGGCCCGCTCATCGGCCCCCTGGTCGCCGTCCTCTCCTTCGTCTGCTCGGTCGGCAACGTCCCCCTCGCCGCTGTCCTCTGGAACGGAGGCATCAGCTTCGGCGGAGTCATCAGCTTCCTCTTCGCCGACCTGCTCATCCTCCCCATCCTCAATATCTACCGCAAGTACTACGGCCTCCGCGTCGCCTCCATCCTCGCCGTCACCTTCTACCTCGCCATGGCCGGCGCAGCACTCATCGTGGAAGCCCTCTTCTCCGCCATGCGTCTCATCCCCGCCCACCATCAGCTTGCGATCATGAACGCCTCCATCACCTGGAACTACACCTCCGTCCTCAATCTCGTCTTCCTCGCCCTCAGCTCGCTCCTCCTCATCCGCTTCCTCCGCACCGGCGGTCCCGCCATGCTGCGCGAGATGGGCAACACCCCCGCCAACCCCGCCGCCGCTCCCCACTCCTGCTGCCACTCCGATCCCGAACCCACACCTACCCATTCCTGCTGCCTCGCCGAACCCGAACCAACTGAACCCAAGCCGCCCCACTCCTGCTGTCACTAGCTAGCTGCACTAATTTAAATCTGTCATCCTGAGCGAAGTTGCCCGCGCACCTGGGGGCAACGCAGTCGAAGGACCTGCGGTTGTTTGTTCTTCGCTGTCATCCCGACCGCAGCAGCACCAAATCATTGTCATTCTGAGCGCAGCGAAGAATCCCCGCATTTAGCTTTTGTTTGTTCTTGCCCTTGCCTGTTCTACCCTTACCCCATGCTCCTCTACGCTGCCACCACCAATCCCGGCAAGCTCCGCGACTTCGCCCGCGCCGCCGAATCCTCACCCTCCATCCGCATCGAGCCCCTCCCCAACATCACCGGCATCCCCTCCCCGCCCGAGGACGAGCCCACCTTCGAGGCCAACGCCCGCGCCAAGGCCATCTACTACTCCCTCCGCGCCCCCAATCTCCTCGTCCTCGCCGACGACTCCGGCCTCGAGGTCGCCGCCCTCGACGGCGCCCCCGGAGTGCGCAGTGCCCGCTTCGCCGCCGATCTCGCCCACCCCGCCGCATCCGACACGCCCGACCTCAGCAACAATGCCACCCTCCTCGCCGCCCTCCTCGCCGTCCCCGAATCCCGCCGACAGGCCCGTTACCGCTGCTCGCTCGCCCTCGCCCGCAATGGCGAAGTCCTCCACACCGCCGAGGGAACGGTCGAAGGCCTCATCCTCACCGCCCCGCGCGGCACCGGCGGCTTCGGCTACGACCCCCTCTTCTTCCTTCCCGCCCTCGGCCGCACCATGTCCGAGCTTTCCCCCGCCGATCGTCTCGCCCTCAACCACCGCGGCCGCGCCATCACCGCGCTCCTCGTGCAACTCAACCAGCCATCCCAAAGTTGACGCTTCCCCCTCCACGCGAAATAATCACTTGCTGCCGCCGACATTTCGCGCGAATCCACAGCAGTTCGATCAGCATCCCAAACGGTAGCCATTCACAGGAGCTGCGCCCATGGCAACATCCGCCCCGCCCGTCCCATCGCACGCCGCCGTGCGTGGCGTTCAGCCGCTCCGCCCAGATGCCGGCCACTCCTTCCTCTGGCGCAAGCTGCACTCCCTCTCCGGCCTCATCCCCATCGGCGCCTTCCTCATCGAGCACATCCTCTCCAACGTCGAAGCCCTCAACGGCCCGCTCGCCTACGCACAGCAGGTCCGTCTGCTCAACTCCCTCCCGCTGGTCCGCGTCCTTGAGTGGGCCTTCATCTTCATCCCCCTCGCCTTCCACGCCCTCTACGGCCTGGAGATCGCACTGCGCGGCCGCGCCACCGTCAACATCTATCCCTGGGCCGGCAACTGGGGATACCTCACCCAGCGCGTCACTGGCCTCATCGCCTTCTGCTACATCATCCAGCACGTCTGGCGACAGCGCTTCAGCGGAGTCATGCTCCCTGAACATCCCGGCGCAGCCTTCGCCAAGGTCCAGCACGAACTGCACAACCCCTGGATGCTCGCCCTCTACATCGTCGCCATGGTCGCCACCTGCTGGCACTTCAGCTACGGCATATGGCTCTTCGCCGCCAAGTGGGGCATCACTCCCGGCACGCGCGCGCGCAAACGCTTCGGTCAGCTCTGCGCCGTCTTCGGCACCGCCCTCTGCATCATGGGCCTGGCCAGCATCTACGCCTTCGTCGGCAACCCGAAGTACGCCAACGCCCCCGACGACGCCTTCGCCCCAACTACCATCACTCAACCCGCTCCCATCGCACCACCGGCTCAATAGGAAGAATTCATGCCCGCACCCCGCATCATCGTCATCGGAGGAGGCCTCGCCGGTCTCTCCGCCGTCATCAAGATCGCCGAAGCCGGCGGCACCGTAGACCTCTTCTCCATCGTCCCCGTCAAGCGTTCGCACTCCGTCTGCGCGCAGGGCGGCATCAACGCCGCCAAGGACCTCAAGGGCGAAGGCGACACCGTCTACAAGCACTTCGACGACACCGTCTACGGCGGAGACTTCCTCGCCAACCAGACTCCCGTCCGCGACATGACCGCGCGCGCCCCCGCCATCATCGACCTGCTTGACCGCATGGGCGTCCCCTTCAACCGCACCCACGAGGGCCTGCTCGACTTCCGCCGCTTCGGCGGCACGCTCTACCAGCGCACTGCATTCGCCGGCGCCACCACCGGCCAGCAGCTCCTCTACGCCCTCGACGAGCAGGTCCGCCGCCACGAGTCCGAGGGCCGCGTCACCAAGTACGAAGGCTGGGAGTTCCTCTCCGCCGTCCTCGACGCCAACGGAGTCTGCCGCGGCATCTGCGCCATCGACCTCCGCAGCATGCAGACCCGAACCTTCCCCGCCGACGCCATTATCGTCGCCACCGGCGGCATCGGAGCCATCTTCGGCAAGTCCACCAACTCCGTCGTCTGCACCGGCTCCGCCCAGTCCGCCCTCTACCAGCAGGGAGCGGTCTACGCCAACGGCGAGTTCATCCAGGTCCATCCCACCTGCATTCCCGGCGACGACAAGCTCCGCCTCATGTCCGAGTCCGCGCGCGGCGAGGGCGGCCGCGTCTGGGTACCCCGCGACAAGCTCGACAAGCGCGCCCCACGCTCCATCCCCGAGGCCGACCGCTTCTACTTCCTCGAGGAGTGGTACCCCAAGTACGGCAACCTCGTCCCCCGCGACATTGCCACTCGCGCCATCCATCGAGTCGTCTACGATCTCGGCCTCGGCCTGGACGGACAGCCCATGGTCTACCTCGATCTAACTCACATTGATCGTGAGACATTGAATCGTAAACTTGAAGGCATACTCGAAATCTACGAGAAGTTCGTCGGCGACGACCCACGCGACGTCCCCATGAAGATCTTCCCCGGCATGCACTACACCATGGGCGGCCTCTGGGTCGACTTCACCCAGCACACCAACGTCCCCGGCATCTTCGCCGCCGGCGAGGCCGACTACTCCATCCACGGCGCCAACCGCCTCGGCGCAAACTCCCTCCTCTCCTGCATCAACGGCGGATTCCTCGCCGGCCCCAACGCCATCGCCTACGCCAACTCCCTCTCGGCCGCGCCCGGCGACGGTGGCCACGCCGCCGAGCTTCAGCGTCAAAAAGAAAAGAACGCCGCCCTGCTCTCCAACCCCGGAACCGAAAACCCCTTCAAGCTCTGGCGCGAACTGGGCGACACCATGACCAAGCACGCGACGATCATCCGTTACAACGCTGGCCTCGCCGAGGCCGACACCAAGATCGTCGAACTCCTCGATCGTTACCGCAACGTCAACCTCTCCGACAAGACCGCGTGGGCCAACACCAGCTTCGCCTTCGCCCGCCAACTGCAAAACATGCTTCACCTCGCCCGCGTCATCGTGCAGGGCGCGCGCCTGCGCGACGAGAGCCGCGGCGCCCACTACAAGCCCGACTTCCCCGACCGCAACGACCCTCAGTTCCTCAAAACCACCATGGCCAAGTACGACGCCACCGCCAACGCCCCCGTCTTCTCCTACGCCGAGGTCGACACCAGCCTTATCCCACCCCGCCCCCGCAAGTACGACGCCTCGGCTTAACTAACCTCAACCGTCATTCTGGAGCGAAGCTCCAGAATCTCTGTAGTTTGCTTTTGTATTTTTTGTTTGCCATTCCGCAGCGCAGCGGAGGAATCTGCTTCTCGCTTTTGTAGCAAAACCGCCTCAACCGCACGTTGAGGCACGAACGGAAGGGCACGGCTTCAGCCGTGCCGTAGAAGCCTAAAAGAGAACGGGGGGGCTTTTAGCCCCGGAGGTGCATTATGTCGAAAGCAACCGAAGTCTTCCTCATCATCCTCGTCGTAGCCTGCACCATCGGTCGTCTCGTCTACCAATCGCGCTCCGTCCATCTTCGCAGCAAGACCAAGTAGAAACAAAGGAACACCAACCATGCCAAGCACCATCCACGTCGATATCCTCCGCCAGTCCGCTCCCGACGCCGCCGCGCGCATCGAGCGCTTCGCCATCCCCTATCGCCCCAACATGAACATCACCTCGCTTCTCGGCGAGGTCGCGCTCAACCCCGTCACCGCCGACGGCGCGCCCACCACCCCCATCACCTACGACTCCACCGTCACCGCCGACGGCGCGCCCACCACCCCCATCACCTACGACTCCAACTGCCTCGAAGAGATCTGCGGCTCCTGCGCGATGTTAATCAATGGCCGCGCCCGCATGGCCTGCTCCACGCTGGTCGACACGCTGCAAAAAGAAGCTCCCGGCCAGCCCATCCACCTCGCCCCGCTCTCCAAGTTCCCCATCGTCCGCGACCTCGCCGTCGACCGCAGCGTCCTCTTCGAGAACCTCAAAGTCGTCAAGGCCTGGGTCCCCATCGACGGCACCTACGACCTCGGCCCCGGCCCACGCCAGTTCCCCCAGACGCAGGAGGCCCGCTACCCGCTCTCCAACTGCATCTCCTGCACCATCTGCATGGAGGTCTGCCCCCAGTTCAGCGAGGACACCAACTTCGTCGGCGCGGCCACCATCGCCCAGGCCCGCCTCTTCAACATGGACCCCGCCGGCTCCGTCCTCAAGGCCGACCGTCTCCGCGCCCTCGCCGGCGACGGTGGCATTCAGGAGTGCGGCTTCGCCCAGAACTGCGTCGAGGCCTGCCCCAAGCAGCTCCCCCTCACCGAATCCATCTCCATCACCGGCCGCGAAGCCCTCCTCCAGCAGCTCAAAGACCTCTTCACCCGCTAAGGGTATTAACGAAGAACGGCCCCACTCACCGGAGCAGGGCCGGGTCGGTCTCGTATTCAAATCTACTTCGAAAAGATCGTGCTCCCCGGAATCTTCTCTTCATTCGCCACAATCCGGTTTTCCGCGCGCTTGGCCCCGCGCATCGCCACGGCGTCCATCTTCTTCTCGTCGCTCTTGAAGTCCCTGATAGTGTCCTCGCCCGCTATCTCAACCGCCTCTTCCGACGGCCGTGACGCCATCTTGCCCAAATCCAGTCCCTGTGCCATAAATCACCTCACTCTGTAAGACCCCATCCACGTCCCGCAAGTTGCCTCTCCCGCCAACGCACTACACTAAGCAAGATGCCGAACCCGCCCGCCAATCCGCCCGCAACCGCCATGCCGCCGTCCACGCCTCCGCCCTCGTCATCGACGCCCACGCAGACACTCCGCAGCGCTTCGTCGAAGAGTCATGGGACTTCACCTCGCCTCTGGCCATCGCAGACCAGCCCGCCGGCCATCTCAATCTTGCTACCGCCCGCCGCGGCAATCTCGCCGCCGAGTTCTTCGCCCTCTGGCCCGATCCCGCGCAGTGTCCCGGCGCGCGCTACGCCCTCCGCACCCTCACCCTCCTCGACGCCGTCCGCGAGCAGGTTCGCCGGCATCCCGCCGAACTCGCCCTCTGCACTTCCCCCAAAGAAATTCTCGCCGCACGCGCCGCCGGCAAATTCGCCATCCTCCTCGGCATCGAGGGCGGCCACGCCATCGAGAACTCCCTCGCTCTTCTCCGCCTCTACCACGCCCTCGGCGTCCGCTACATGACACTCACCTGGACCAACTCCAACGACTGGGCCGACTCCTCCGGTGATCTCGACGATCCCACACTCCCCCATCACAACGGTCTCACCCCCTTCGGCCGCCAGGTCATCGCGGAGATGAACCGCCTCGGAATGATGGTCGATCTCTCCCACGTCTCCGACCGCACCTTTGCCGAAGTCCTCGCCGTCACCCGCGCCCCCGTCCTCGTCTCGCACTCCTCCGCCCGCGCCCTCACCGCCTCCCACCGCAACCTCACCGACGACCAGCTCCGCGCCCTCGTCGCCAACGGCGGTGTCTGCATGGTCAACTTCTACCCCGCTTTCATCGACGAGCCGTACCGCCAGGCCTGGGCCGAGCAGAAGCCCGCCCTCCTCGCCGCGCATAAGTCCCTCGCCATCGAGTACGCCGCCAAAGGCACGCCCGTCCCCTATTCCGTCGCCAACCGCCTCGACCGCGAATTCGCCGCGCGCCTTCCGCGCCCCCCGCTCTCTTCGCTCATCGCCCACTTCGACCACATCATCTCGGTCGCCGGCATCGACCACGTCGGCCTCGGCACCGACTTCGACGGCATCTGCGCGCTGCCCGAGGGCATCAACTCCGCCGCCGACCTGCCCAAACTCACCGCCGCTCTGCTCGCCCGCGGCCACTCCCCCGCCGACCTCCACAAACTCCTCGGCGCTAATCTCCTCCGCCTCTTCACCGCCGCGCAGTCCGCCGCCATTGAGCCCGTCGCCCCATGATCGCCGGGCCTGCGCGGCCAAGGGTAAGATGATCGTGGGAACATCCACTGCCCGCGGGTGCCCCATTCATGCGCGCTCTTGCGCATGGGTGGGTATGGTGCGAAGCACGACCGCAGCCCTCCATCGCAGCAAATGAACGCTCTCGAGCGCACGCACTGTTCGGCAATTGGATTTGAGGATAGGAACGCATGAAGAAAAGCCGCAAGAATGCTATTCGCCGCCCATTAAAGCAACCGATCTCCGGGCAGCCGGCAACTTCCGGTCCTTCCTCTGCGGACCTTCTGCTCCAGAAAGGGTTGGCCCACCACAGTGCCGGCCAACTGCCCCAGGCGGAAGCCATCTATCGGCAAATCCTGCAGGCCTCTCCCAACCATGCGGGCGCGCTGCATCTTCTGGGGGTGGTCGCGCATCAGGCTGGACAATATGCGGCCGCGCTTGAGCTGATCGACCGCGCACTTCAACTCAATCCGGATTTTGCCGAGGCCTGCTGCAGCCGCGGCAATGCTCTGTTCGCTCTTCAGCAGTGCGAAGCGGCCGTCGAGAGCTACGACAAGGCCATCCTGCTCAAGCCGGATTTCGCGGAGGCCCACCACAACCGCGGCAGTGCTCTGCATGCTCTCCTGCGGCACCATGCGGCGCTCGAGAGCTATGACAGGGCCATCCTGCTCAAGCCGGATTATGCGGAGGCCTTCTGCAACCGTGGCATTGCTCTGCTGGCCCTTCAGCAGCACCAGGCGGCGCTCGAAAGCTTCGACAAGGCCATCCTCCTCCAGCCGGACTATGCCGGCGCCTGCAGCAACCGCGACCATACTCGCCAGGCTCTCGAGCAGTATCGGACGGATGTCGAGATCTATCACAGGGCCATGCTTCTCAGGCCCGATGATGAATGCAACAGGCAGACCACGGTCTTCGAGTCCGTCGAAAATGCGGTCGCGCGTATAGCGAATATATCCGACAAAGCGGAGATGAAGGCCGCGCTTGACGCATTGCCACCCGACCTTCATTCCCATCCCGCGGTGTCCGGCCTTCGCAACGCAAACTTCGTAAAGTCAGATGCAAACGGCAAAGACATCGTCTTCTATTGCGGCCCCACAAGCGAGATTTGGAATCCCCGCACGGCCAGGGAAAAAGGCATCGGAGGTTCGGAGGAAGCCGTCATCTGGCTCTCCACGCTCTTGCATCGGCGCGGATGGCGCGTCACCGTCTATGCCTATTGCGGTGCGCGCCAGGAGGTCTTCGACGGCATCTCTTGGAAACCCTACTGGATGTGGAACTGCCGCGACAGGCAGAATGTCACGGTGTTATGGCGATATCCCTTGCACCACATGGTCCAGATCAACTCAGACATGGTTGTCATGGACCTGCATGACGTCATCCCCGAGGCTTATTTCACCCCCGAAATGCTTCAGAGAATCGACCGGATCTTCGTCAAATCCAAATTCCACCGCTCCCTTTTTCCCCATATTCCCGACCAGAAGTTCGTCATCATCCCCAATGGCATCGACGCGAAATTGTTTGAGGGCCCCGCCGATCGCGACCCGCTCCTGCTCATCAACACCTCCTCGGCCGACCGCAGCCTGGAGGCGTTTATCGACTGCTTCGAAGAGATCAAGAAGCAGGTCCCCAACGCACGTGCGCAGTGGGCCTACGGCTGGGGCGTGTGGGATTCCGTCTATTCCTCTGACTCGCAGAAGATGGCATGGAAGACCGGCATGCAGCAACGCATAAAGCAAATCGGCGTTGAGGAGCGCGGCAGATTGAGCCACGGCGAGATCGCCCAGCTCTACCTCAAGGCAAACGTCTTCGCCTATCCCTCAGAGTACGCGGAGATTGACTGCATCTCCCTCTCCAAGGCCATGGCCGCAGGAGCAATCCCCATCACCACCGACTTCGCCGCGTTGGGCGAGAAATCCCAACACGGTGGGGTTTTCATCCACTCCAAAAAGACCAAAGACGACTGGGCTTACCCCAACAAGTTCCATTTCGAGATCACAGACCCCGAACAGAAAGCAGAATTTATCCGGGAAACAGTGAAGCTCCTCTTGAACCCTCCCAGCGAGAAGTCGCGAGAGTCCATGCGCGAATGGGCCAGGTCCACATTCGACTGGAACAGGATCGCCGATTCCTGGGACTCCGCCCTCGCATCGCTATTGGCTGAATCAAAGCCCGCGCCGGAACCGGCCAGCAGAGCGGTTCCGGTTGACCCGGCTCATGCGGAGGCCTGCTGCATCCGTGGCAATGAACTCTATCTCGCTCGGCAGTACCAGGCAGCTCTGGAGAGCTACGACAAGGCAATCCAACTTAATCCGTGGCATGCGCAAGCCTTCAATAACCGCGGAAGCGCTCTGCATGCTCTTCAACAAGACCAGGCGGCCCTCGTGAGCTTTGACAAGGCCATCCTGCTCCAGCCGGATTATGCGGAGGCCTTCTGCAACCGCGGCATTTCTCTGCACGCTCTTCAGCAGCACCAGGAGGCGCTCGATAGCTTCGACAAGGCCATCCTCCTCCAGCCGGACTATGCGGAGGCATACAACAACCGAGGCAATACTCTGTATCTTCTGGCGCGCTACGAAGAGGCCCTGAACAGCTTCGATAAGGCCATCCTTCTCAATCCGGATTATGCAGAGGCTTACAGTGACCGCGCCAATACCCTGTATGCGCTTCAGCGGTTCCAGGCGGCCCTGCACAGTTGCGATCGCGCCATCCTGCTCAATCCGCAGCTATCCGAGACCCACTTCAACCGGGGCAATGCACTGCATGCTCTGCATCAATATGAGGCGGCTGTGCAGAGCTATGACAAGGCCATTCTGCTCAATCCGGATTATGCCGAGGCATACAGTAACCGTGGCAATACCCTGCATGACCTTCAGCAATTCCAGGAGGCCCTCGACAGTTGCGATCGCGCCATCCTGCTCAAGCCGGAGCTTGCGGAGGCCCACAACAATCGAGGCAATGCGCTGCTTGCGCTTCACCAATACCAGGAGGCGGTGGAGAGCTACGACAGGGCCATCCTGCTCAATCCCCGCCATGCCAAGGCCCATTGCAACCGGGGCAATGCGCTGCATGCTCTGGATCGCTATCAGGCGGCTCTGGAGAGCTGTGACCAGGCCATCCTGCTCCAGCCGGAGATTGCAGACGCCCACTACAACCGAGGCAATGCTCTCCAGGACCTCAAGCAGTACCAGGAGGCGCTCGCCAGCTATGACAAGGCCCTCCTCATCAATCCGGACTACGCATATTTGCGCGGTATGCCGCTGTTTACCAGGGGGCTCCTCTGCGATTGGGCGGATATTGAAAACGAGTGCCGCCAGTTGGAGGCCGCCATTGATCGCGGGTTGAAAGCAGTGCTCCCATTCACGGTTCTGGCCATCAGCAATTCTCCAGCGGTGCAGATGCAGGCGGCGCAGATATATGCGCGCGACAGGTTTCCAGCGCGTTCCGCCGCCGCGGTTCCCCGCCGTCCCAAACGCGACAGGATTCGCATCGGCTATTTCTCGGCGGATTTTCGCTACCACGCAACCAGCTTCCTGATTGCAGAGCTGCTTGAGCGGCACGATCGCAGCCGGTTTGAAATCCTGGGATTCTCCTTTGGCCCGGATACGGCCGACGAGATGAGCAAGCGGGTCTCCTCAGCCATGGACCAGTTTCTCGATGTCCGGTCTATGCCGGACCATGAGGTCGCCGACCTCAGCCGCAAGCTCGAAGTGGACATTGCGGTGGACCTGAAGGGGTTCACGAAACAAAGCCGCACCGGCATCTTCGCCGAGCGCGCCGCTCCCATTCAGATCAGCTACCTCGGCTATCCCGGCACCATGGGCGCCGACTTCATGGACTATCTCATCGCGGACCCTACCCTGATTCCCGAGGCCGACCGGCAGTATTATTCAGAAAAAATTCTCACCCTGCCGGACAGCTATCAGGTCAACGATTCCCTGCGTTCCATCTCACCGGAACCCTGCGCGCGCGCCGGCGAGGGTCTGCCGGAATCCGCATTTGTCTTCTGCTGCTTCAACGGCGCTTACAAGATCACGCCGGATGTCTTCGATCTCTGGATGCACATCCTCGCGCGGGTCGAGGGCAGCGTCCTCTGGCTGCTGGAGGACAATCCCTGGGCCATCGAAAATCTGCGCGCCGAAGCCGCGCGCCGCGGAATAGCACCCCAGCGGCTGGTCTTTGCTCGATTGCTGCCCGCAGCCCAGCATCTGGCGCGCCACCGCCTGGCGGACCTCTTTCTCGACACCCTGCCCTACAACGCGCACACCACGGCCAGCGATGCGCTCTGGGCCGGCCTCCCGCTCCTCACCCGCACGGGCGAAACCTTTGCCGGCCGGGTCGCGGCCAGTCTGCTGCGCGCCGTCGGTCTGCCCGAACTCATCACTTCAACGGAGTCGGAGTACGAGGAGCTCTCCGTCGATCTCGCCCACAATCCCGCACGCCTCCATGCCCTCCGCCAGCGCCTGCAACAAAACCGCCTCACCGCTCCGCTCTTCGACTGCCCCTCCTTCACCCGTCATCTGGAGTCCGCCTACACCGCCATCTACGACCGCTACCACTCCGGCCTTCCCCCAGACCACATCCACATCCCCCGCTGCCGTTAACGCTGTCATCCTGAGCGAAGTTCGGCGTCCCGCGCCGAACGGAGTCGAAGAGCCTGTCCTGAGCTTGCCGAAGGAACCTGCGGTTGTTTGTTATGCGCCGGGTGCCCCATCCTCGGCGCGCAGTTGTATCGCGCGACAGGGTGAGGTATCGAGTGCAGATCGAGCCCCCTAATACTTCGCCATTTCCTCCATCGCGCGATACAGGTCCTCCGCCTGCGGCAGGATCGCGTCCTCCAGCAGCGGCTGGTACGCCACAAACGTATCCATCGCCGCCACCCTCCGCACCGGCGCATCCAGCTCGTCGAAGAGCTCCTCGCCGATCCGCGCCGCAATCTCCGCGCCGTATCCCCAGCTCAGCATGTCCTCGTGCGCCACAATCACCCGGCTCGTCTTGCGCACCGACGCCGCAATCGCCTCCCAGTCGAACGGACTCAGCGTCCGCAGGTCGATCAGCTCCACGTCCACGCCCGTCTCGCGTTCCAGCTTCTCCGCCGCCTGCAACGCGCGCGGCACAATCGCGCCGTACGTCACCACGGTCAAATCATTCCCGGCCCGCACCACTTTCGCCTTGCCGAACGGGATCGCGTACTCCGGCCCCGGATACGCCCCCCTCCCAAACGTCTCGCGATACAGCCGCTTGTGTTCCAGGAACAGCACCGGATCGTCGCATCGGATCGCCGTCCGCAGCAGCCCCGCCGCGTCCAGCGCATTCGACGGCATCACCACCCGCACGCCCGGCGTATGGGTAAAGATGCTCTCGCCACTCTGCGAGTGATAGATCGACCCTCCGGTCAGGTACCCGCCAATCGGCACCCGTATCACCAGCGGGCAGCTCCACGCCCCATTCGACCGCCAGCGGATTGCCGCCAACTCATTCCTCATCTGGTGCATCGCCGGCCAGATGTAGTCGAAGAACTGGATCTCCGCCACCGGCTTCAGTCCGCGCACCGCCATCCCAATCGCCCGCCCCACTATATTCGCCTCCGACAGCGGCGTGTTCCAGCAGCGCTCCGACCCAAACTCCGTCTGCAATCCCGCCGTCAGTTTGAAGACCCCGCCCTTGCCCTTGATCTCTCCCGCCCGCAGCGCCTCATCGCGCGTCGCGTCCGCCACGTCCTCGCCGAACACCACCACCCGTTCGTCCCTCCGCATCTCGTCCTTCAGGCAGTGGTTAATCAGCTCAGCCATCGTCCGCTCGCTCGCGTCCGCCGTCGCCTCCGGCTGCGTATCGAACCGCGCGTCCGTCGGCCGCAGGTCCTCCGAGTACAGGTGCCGCAGGATCGCCTCCCGCGTCACGCTCGGCAGCACCGCCTGCATCGCACGGTCCGCCGCCCGATGCACCTCCTCGTCCACCTTCTGCTCCAGCCGGTTGATCCCCTCCTCGTCCAGGATCCCCTCCCGCAGCAGCCACAGCTGCATCTTCGCTAGCGGGTCGCGCGCGTTATCGGCCTGCACCTCTTCCTCGCTGCGGTACTGCCGCTCGTCGTCGCTCAGCGAGTGGCTGTACGGCCGCACCACATGCCCATGCACCAGAGCAGGCCCGCGCCCCGCCCGCGCATACGCCACCGCCTCCACCATCGCCCGGTAGCACGCAATCGGGTCCGTCCCATCCACCTCCACAAGATGAAAGTTGGGATAATTCGCAATCAGACGCGAGATGTTTCCCCCCGGAGTATTCACCTCCACCGGCGTCGAGATGGCGTACTCGTTGTCCTCCACCACATACACCACCGGCAGCCGCTCATTGCTCGCCGTGTTCAGCGACTCCCAGAACTCGCCCTGGCTGGTCGCTCCCTCGCCCAGCGACACATACGTCACCTCGTCGCCCTGGAACGTCACATCCTTAAACTCTCTATAGTCCCCCGCGTGTTTCTTCGCCGCCTCCGGATGCCGCGCAAAGTATCGCCCCGCCTCCGCGCATCCAATCGCGTGCATGCACTGCGTCGCCGTCGCCGAACTCGGCGTCACAATGTGCAGCTTCCGGCTCGACCAGTGCGAAGGCATCTGCCGCCCGCCGCTCGCCACATCCTCCGCCGCGCCCACCGCCTGCAGCAGTTGCTCCTCCACCGTATTGCCCAGCGCCAGGCACAGCGCCCGGTCGCGGTAGTAGGGAAAGAACCAGTCGTACCCCGGCCGCATTGCCATCCCCGCCGCCACCAGCAGCGCCTCATGCCCCGCGCATGAGATCTGGAAAAAAATCTTCTGCTGCCGCTTCAGCACAATCTCGCGGTCGTCCGTCCGCCGCGAAAGATACATCAGCCGGTAGAACTCCACCAGTTGCTCGCGCGTCATCCCACCCCACACGTCCCTCTCGGAGACTCCCGCAACCGCCACCGCTGGGTGCCCCACATCTCGGGGTCCCCGGCGAGCTTGCTCGCTGGGGTGAGCGTCTCGACTCTGAGATGTGGGCTCGCGAACCGCCGCCGTGCCGCCAGCGCTCACCGCGCCCAGCACCGCCGTCTCAACCGCTGGTCTTTTTCCCTCACCACCCATTCCATTGCGACGAGCCACACGCACCCCCCGGATCACAACATGGCCCAATCAAGATTCTACCCCCAAGCCCTGCGTATCGAACACGGCGTCCTGTACGAACCCGCCCCTCGAACCTCGAACCTTGAACCTCGAACCTTGAACCTTGAACCTTGAACCTACCTACTTCTTCGTCACCTTAATCAATAGATACGTAATCTGCCCGCCCGGCTCAATAAAGTACTGGTGCGGCACTCCCGGCGGAATCTCCACCACGTCGCCCGCCACCAGCGTCCGCGACACGCCGCCCTTGATCGCCGACCCTCCAATCTCATTCGGCCCCTTCGTCACCGGGTCCACCACCTCCCCGCCCGTCACCAGCGTCGCCGTCCCCGACTGCACCACCATGATGTCCGCCACCGCCTGGTGCACCTCCACCTGATCGCTCGCAGTCCGGTGCGAGATCATCATCGCAAATCCGTCAAAGCTCGCGCGCGCAGCTCCCGCCGGAGGCACACCCTTCGGCCACACCGTGATCCCGCCATCCGTCTGTGCCATCGCCACGGAACACCCCATCACCGCCGCCAGAACCACTCCGCAAATCCTCATGCTTCTCCTCCGCATCCGTTCTCCGCCCATCATACCCTCCCAAAATAGGACACTGGGTTCGTCTCCGCGCGCTCACGCCCTCTCACCCACCCCCAAAATCGCCGATGCAGATACCAGCGCATTGTCCCACGCGCCAGCACCGTCATCTCCGAGGTTGACCATCTTCTCCCCACTCCACCCCGCCGCCTCCAACCCTGCATTTCGCACCCTGCGTCTGCTCTCTGTCCTCCGCAATCTCCTCGTTCTCGCCGCCCTCACTCTCATCGCTCTCATCTTGGCCAGTGGCCTGCGCGCGCACTCCCAGCAGCTCCCCAGCCCCATCGGAGTCCCCGTCCCGCACCGCTATCTCGTCGCCTACCGCAGCTCCATCCCCGCCGACGCCGAAGCCCGCGTCAGCGTCGCCGGTGCTCACATCGTTCGCAGCAACACTCCCTTCGGCATCACTGTCCTCGAGACCGCCTCCGACGCCGCCAGCGAAGCCGCCACCCTCGCCGCCCTGCGTGCCGACCCCGCCGTCCAGTACGTCATCCACGACCGCATCCTCTCCGCTCACTCCCTCATCCTCCGCCCCGTCCTCCCCGCCACCATCGTAGTCACCACCCCCACACCAACTCCAACCCCAACCCCCACCCCAACCCCTACTCCCACACCAACTCCAACCCCAACCCCAGTCGTCGCCCCATACGACACCTACTACACCTCCTCTCCGCAAGCCTGGGCCGTCCTGCAATCCGGCGGATTCGGCGCCGGCGTCACTGGTGGCCCCGCCCACGGCCCCTGGGACACCACCATGGGCGCAGGCGTCCGCATCGCCGTCCTCGACAGCGGCGTCGATGCGCTTCACCCCGACATCTCTCCCAACCTCGCCCTCAATCTCTCCGAGATCGACCAATCCGCCCTCACCGGACTGCCCAGCCCCTGCGACGACGGCAGCCCGCAGGACCAGCAGGGCCACGGCACATGGGTCGCATCGCTGGCCGCCGCCGCCATCGGTCCCGGAACCGGCCTCCTCATC
>JBEKWE010000078.1:0-12163 GCA_049513335.1 Acidobacteriaceae bacterium
CAGTCCATTGCGGAGAGGAAGCCGGAGCGGGCTGCGGCGAGGGTGCGGGTTGCGGCGGGTTTGTGGAAGGCGGCGGGGTTGGCGAAGGCGGCGAGGTAGGGGGATTCGTGGGGGGATCTGTGGCTCGATAAGGAAACCGCGGGTCCATCGACTGCATGACTCGCAGAATGACCGCGAGTCACTTCGCTCAGGATGACAGAATTTTTAGGGTCGCTGGTTTGGAGGGCGACCATCTGGAGGAAGCGCTTATAGGCGGAGCCGTCGGCGAGGAGCTGTGTGGAGAGGATGGCACCGGCTTCAGGGGTTGCGGCCTTTCCGCCGAGGTGGAGCATGTGGCCGGCGAGCGCGTGGGTGAGGGCGAGGAGGTCGGCGGAGAGGCGGAGTTTTCCCGGCGGGAGGGTGAAGGCGCACTGCGGCGCGAAGTGCTGAAAGAGTTCGAGGCACTCCTGGACTTCGACCCAGTTGCCACTGAAGCGGCCCAGCGGCTGGTCCATCGAAGTGAGCAGGGCGACGGTGCGCGTGCCGGCGAGCTCGCCGGTCTCGACCATCAGCCGAGCCAGCAACTGCGCATCCTCATAACGCGACATGAAGGCTCCGGAGCCGGTTTTGACGTCGAGGACGAGGGCGTTGAGGCCAGCCGCGAGCTTCTTGCTCATGATGCTGGCGGTGATGAGATAGGGCGACTCGACCGTTCCGGTGTGGTCGCGCAGGGCGTAGAGGATGCGGTCGGCTGGGACCAGCGTGGGCGTCTGGCCAGCCATGGCGAAGCCGCATTTTTGCAGGATGGAGAGGAACTCCGGCAGAGGGAGCTGTGTACGGAAGCCGGGGATGGATTCGAGCTTGTCGAGCGTGCCGCCGGTGTGGCCGAGCGAGCGCCCGGAGATCATCGGGTCGATCAGTCCTGCGGCTGCGACGATGGGCGCGAGCAGCAACGAGGTCTTGTCGCCAACGCCGCCGGTGGAGTGCTTGTCGACGGTGAAGGAGTGGAGCGAAGAGGTATCGAGGGTTTCGCCGGAGAAGCGCATCGCCTGGGTGAGCGTGGCAAGTTCCTGCGGATTGAGTCCGCGCAGGAAGATCGCCATCAGGAGAGCGGCGACCTGGCATTCCGTTGGAGAGTCGGCGGGTGTGTGGGGAGCGGACTCGCGTTCGACCAGAGCGTGGATGAAAGACTCAATCTCGGCATCACTAAGAGCAAGGCCGTCGCGCTTGTGCTGGATCACGTCGATGGGGTGGATGGTCACGACTTCGATTGTATGCGGCGGTGCACATTTTTGTTGCTAACTGTCTATATTTCATAGCTTTCATCAGAAACAGGAGTATTATGAGAGCCGAAATGTGAAGAACAATCTGCGTGAGGAGGAGAGAGATGAACATCCGTGGAATCGCTGTGGCTGGATCGATTCTCGCGTTGTCTCTGTTCAGCATCGGTTGTGGCAGCAACAGCAGCAGCAGCGCATTCACTCAGGCGCAGGCTATTACGGCCACTGCCGACCTGTTTGCTGCGATGGCCGAGGCTCCGCTGGCAACAGGACATGTTATGACTCCTGCTCATGCGTATGCCGAAGCGATTGGAATTCGCAATGCCAATCTGAATAGCGCACAGGTTGTCCCATCGATCGAAGCGGAGAATCTTCTGGTGGTATCCAGAGAGGCTTCGCCCCATAGCACTCTGCCAACTTTTACATTCAACTGCCCATCGGGCGGGACGATCGTGGTCAACGGGTCTTTCACGCTGACGACAACGGGGACAACTTTTTCCTCGACGATGGATATGGTCGAAACCATCAATAACTGTAGCGACCACGGGTTCACCATGAATGGCGACCCGAACGTCACCATCGTTGGAAACGATACTCTCTCCGGGAACATCGATACGGATGTGGTGGACATTACGGGTGGAATAACGGTCGGGAGCAATAGTTGCTCGATCAATGAAACGATCACGGGCACATTTAATTCAGCCACGGACACAGAGAGCGGGAGTGTGAGCGGCTCGATCTGCGGCGTTAGCGTGAATAGTACCTTCTAGCCGGAGGGCTACTCGGGCTGAAGGCGGAAGGCGGCGGGAAGTAGCGCGGCGAGGCTGGTGGAGACGGTGTCGCCGGTGGCTGAGGGGTAGAAGACGGCGGTCTCCGGCGTGGCGAACTCGAGGAGGGTCTGGCGGCAGGCGCCGCAGGGCATACAGGCTGCGCCATTCAGGTTGACGATGGCGACGGCGCGGATGCGGACCTGGGGGCCGTAGAGGGTGACGGCGGAGGCGATGGCGGCCTGCTCGGCGCAGCAGGTGAGGCGGTAGGAGGCGTTTTCGACGTTGGTTCCGGCGACGATGGCCCCGTCCTGCCCCTGGTCTGCCTGCAGCAGAATCGCCGCGCCGACGCGGAAGCGGCTATAGGGCGAGTAGGAGTTGTGGGCTGCCTGGGTGGCGCGCTGTTGGAGGGCGGCGATTTCGGCTTCGGTGGGAGGCATAGTGAATGAGCGTAAAGGGTGGGAGCGGGGAAGGCAAGCGATGAGGGGCGCTCGGCCTGGCCAGCCTTCGATCTGGGGCTCATGGTTGTGGGGTAGGAGCCCGATAAGGGAGAGGTGGAAGACTTAACGAAAGAGTTTCTCGCGGAGAGCCAGGAAGGCCTGGAGCGGATGGAGCTTTGCCTGACCGAGCTTGAGAAGCGGCCGGACGATGGCGAACTGGTGGCGGAGATATTCCGCGCGGTGCATACGATCAAGGGGACGACGGGCTTTCTGGGGTTTGGCCGGCTGGAGAGGCTGGCGCACGCGGGCGAGAGCCTGCTGGGAGCGCTGCGCGACGGGAAGCTGGCGGTGAGCACGGAGCTGGTCAACGGGCTGCTGGAGCTGATGGATGGGCTGCGCAGTATCCTGCAGACGATTGAGGCGACGGGGACCGAAGGGGAGCGGTTGACCGACAACGACGACGCGCTGATTGCGCATCTGGCACAGCTGAGGGCTGGGAGTGGGGAGTTGAGCCGGAACGGAGAAGCCACCTCTCAGAACCTGGATGCGGGGCAGCCGGCCCTGCCGGCGGCCGTGGCTGGGGTGGCTGGCCCGTCGATGCAGGACAAGACGCTGCGCATCGACGTGGAGGTGCTGAACCGGATGATGAACCTGGTGGGCGAGCTGGTGTTGACTCGCAACCAGATTCTTCGCTGCTCGCCGGGCGCCGGGAACTTTCCCGAGCTTGCGCGCAGGCTGGACAGCGTGACGGCGGATTTGCGCGAGAGTGTGATGCGGGCGCGGATGCAGCCGGTGGGGCATCTGTTCCGGAAGTTCCCCCGCATGGTTCACGACCTGGCGGCAATGTGCGGGCGGCAGGTCCGGATTGAGTTCGAGGGGCAGGAGACGGGACTGGACAAGAGCCTGCTGGAGGCTGTCCGCGACCCGCTGACCCATGCGGTGCGGAACGCGGTGGACCACGGGATCGAGCCGCCGGAGGAGCGGGCCAAGGCGGGCAAGCCGGCGGGGGGCGTGGTGCGTATGCGCGCGTACCACCAGAGCGGGTCTGTGGTGATCGAGGTGAGCGACGACGGGGCTGGAATCTCAACCCAGCGCGTGCTGGTCAAGGCCATGGAGCGCGGGTTGGTGACGCCGGAGCAGGCAGCTTCGATGACCCAGCGCGAGGCGCTGCAGTTGATCTTTGTGTCGGGCTTTTCCACGGCGAAGCAGGTGACCAGCATCTCCGGGCGCGGCATGGGGATGGATGTGGTGCGCACCAATGTGGAGAAGGTGGGCGGAAGCGTGGAGCTGGAGTCGCAACTTGGGTTGGGAACGACGGTGCGAATGCGGGTCCCGCTGACGCTGGCGATCGTTCCGGCGCTGGTGCTTCAGAGCGGAGGACAGAGCTTCGCACTCCCGCAGAACGCTCTGGTTGAGCTGGTGTATGTGCCGCGGCGCGAGGCGGAGCAGACGGTGGAACGGATGGGGACGACGGAGCTTTACCGGCTGCGCGAGGGCTTGCTGCCGCTGGTGTGGCTGGATCGGTTGCTGGGGCTGGAACAGAGCGCGGACACGGCGGAACTTGGCTTTTATATCGCGGTGGTGGAGTCGGAGGGCCGCCGGTTCGGACTGGTGGTGGACGATCTGAAGGCCCCGGAAGAGATTGTGGTGAAGCCGCTATCGGTAGAGCTAAGGGAGATTGGCGTCTTTTCGGGCGCGACGGTGCTGGGCAACGGGACGCTGGCGCTGATTCTGGACGTGGCGGCGATGGGAGCGCGGGCCGGGGTGCGCCCGGTGACGGAAGATGGGAACGTAGTGGGCATGGAGTTGGCGCAGGCTGAGGCGGCACAGCGTGAGTTGGCGCAGAACGAGATGGAGAGCTCGATGGTGATCTATGAGACCGGGAAAGACGGGTCCGCGGAGGACGAGAAGAGCGGGCGGATGGCGATGCCGCTGAGCGCGGTGGAGCGGATTGAAAGCGTGCCGTTTAGCGAGATCGAATATGCGGGTGGAAGAGCGGTGCTGCAATACCGCGGAGAGCTGATTCCGTTGGAGGACGAGTGCGGTGTGTTGCGCGAGATGAGCGCGGCTGAGGAAACGGCACCCGCCGGCGATGCAGAGAAGGACGGCGCAACGGCGACCGTGCTGATCTGTCTGCGTCCCGAGGCGCACGGAATGCGGCGAGTGGGAATGGTAGTGCGACGCGTGCTGGATGTCTCCGCGGGCAGGCTGCTGGCCGCGGATTCGGCGGCGAGCGAGGAGCAGTTGGCCATGGTGAAGGACCGCGTGACCACGGTGCATCGCGAGTTCGCGCGGCAGGCCGGCAAGCCGCAGACGGCGATCTTGAAGGAGGTCGCATGAAGCGAACGGAGGCGAGGATGGCGGATGCGGGCGACACGGTTTCGATCTGCTCGCTGCGCGTGGGGACCGGGTTGTTTGGCATCGACACGCGGCAGATTCGCGAGGTCCTGGGAACGACGGCGCCGCGGCGCGTGCCGCTTGCTCCGGAGTACATTGCCGGAGTGCTGCCCTATCGCGGAGAGGTGCTGACAACGGTGTGCTTCCGGGCGCTGCTTGGGTTGGCGAAAGATAGCAAGACGAACTGCGTTCTGGTCTTCGACGACGAGCAGAACGAGGAACGGTTTGGGCTGATGGTGGATGGTATCGGCGGAGTGGTCGCGGTTGACCCCAGCGCGCTGGAGGCAAACCCCAGCGGGCTCGACGCGCGCAGCCAGGAGCTGTTCGACGGAGCGTACAAACTGCCGTCCGGACTGATGGTGCGTCTGGACCCGCAGCGGCTGCGGCCATCGCGGCTGGCCGAGAGCGGGCTGTTTGGCGGTGAGAGCGGCCCGATTGGGAGATTGAAGCAGGAGAGGCAGGGAGAACAGAGATGAGGGCGTTGATTGTGGACGATTCAAGGTTTATTCGCCAGTACCTGCGTCAACTGCTGGAGGGCATGGGCCTGAGCTGCGAGGAGGCGGTGGATGGGGACCAGGCGCTCGAGATGCTGCGCGGCGCGTCGCTGTTCGACTTTATGCTGCTGGATGTGAACATGCCGAAGATGAGCGGCCTGGAGTGTGTGAAGCAACTGCGCGAAGCGGGCCTGCAGCCGCCGATGAAGGTGATGATGGTGACCACCGAAGCGGACAACTCATACATCTGCCAGGCGCTGGACTACGGCGCCGACGAGTTCCTGATGAAGCCGTTCACGCCGGAGAGCCTGCGCGAGAAGTTGGCGATGATTGGTCTGGCTGCGTGAGAAGAAGTGGCAATTGCAAGACACAGGGGAAGGGACAGTAACCATGCATACGGGAACGGCGAGACCGATACGAGTGCTGGCGGTGGACGACTCCGCGGTGATGCGCGGCGTGCTGCGGACGCTCTTCCAGACGCACGGACAGAAGCACTCGAGCGATTTGCCGGCGATGGAGCTGTGCGCCGTGGTGGAGGACGGCGTGGAGTGCCTGGCGGCGGTGATCCGGCTGCGCCCCGACGTGGTGGTTCTGGACCTGGAGATGCCGCGCATGCATGGGCTGGATGTGCTGGAGCGGCTGCGCCTGGAAGAGCCCGGACTTCCGGTGATCATGTGCAGCGCCTATACGCAGCGGGGCGCGCGCTCCACCCTGGACGCGCTCGCCATGGGCGCGGCGGACTATGTGATGAAGCCCAGCGAGCAGAGCGACCCGGCAACTGCGATGAAGACGCTGGCCAGCCAGTTGCTGCCCAAGATCGCCGCGCTTGCGGGAGCCGGCTTCGAGATGCTGTCGGGAGTACGCGGAAAGACGACGCGGCAGGAGATCGCGGAGTCGAAGCTCTCGCAGAGTCTGACGGCTGCGGAGCATTCGACGGCTGGCGGGAGTGGCGGAGCAAAAGTAGAGATAGTGGTGATCGGCGTGTCGACCGGCGGGCCAACAGCTCTGGAGGCGGTGCTGCCCAAGCTGGCAGAGGACTTCCCCGTGCCGGTGATGATTGTGCAGCACATGCCGAAGCTGTTTACCGGCGAGCTGGCGGAGCGGCTGGACCGTTGCTGCGCGCTGCATGTCCGTGAGGCCCACGATGGAGCAGAGGTGAGGCCGGGCACCATCTGGCTGGCGCCGGGAGACGCGCACATGGAGGTCGCGGAGGCAGTCAATGGGGCTGCGACGGCTGGCGGCAACGGCAGAGTTCAGAGAGTTGTGGCGCAGCTTCATCAGCGGCAATCGCTGAACCACTGCAAGCCTTCAGTGGATTACCTGTTCAACTCGGCGGCGAAGCTCTACGGCTCCGGGACGCTGGCGCTGGTGATGACCGGGATGGGTTCGGACGGGCTGGCGGGAGCGCGATACGTGCATGAGGCGGGCGGCGTGGTGCTGACCCAGGATGCGGCCACCTCCGCGGTGTGGGGAATGCCGGGACGCGTCTTCGAGGCGGGGCTCTCGCGCGAGCCGCTGCCGCTGACCGCGCTGGCGGGCGAGTTGACGCTGAGAGTGAACGCGGGACGGAGTGGACGCGTCGCACGCGGCAGCTCTGCCATGAATGCGCTGGCGCAATCACGAAACGGAAACGACGTCTCCGCGCCGCAAGTAGAGGTAGTCCATGGGCTGCTCTGATTCCGATTACGCTTATCTTCGCCAACTGGTGCTTGCCGAGTCGGCGAACCTGATCGATCCTTCGCGGAACGCTCTGTTCGAGACGCGGTTAACGCCGATCGCGCGACTGGCCGGGGCATCGACACTGGAAGACTTCGTGAGCCTTCTGCGCGTCGACCGGACGCCCCAGTTGCACCGCGCCGTGGCCGAGGCGATGACCATCAACGAGACCAGCTTCTTTCGCGATGGCAAGCCGTTCGAAGTGTTGCGGGAGACCATTCTGCCGCGTCTGATCGAGAAAAACGCGGCGCAGCGAAGGCTGCGGATATGGAGCGCGGCGAGTTCGACCGGGCAGGAAGCGTACAGCCTGGCGATGCTAATCTGCGAGAACTTTGCGGAGTTGACGAGCTGGGACGTAAAGATCGTGGGCACCGACATCTCGCGCCAGGTGATTGAGTACGCCCAGCGCGGCCGGTACCGCCGGATGGAGGTCAATCGCGGCCTGCCGGCGCGGATGCTGGTGAAGTACCTGGTGCGCGACGGCGACGAGTGGGAGGTGACGCCCAATCTGCGGGCCATGTGCAGCTTCCAGTACGCCAACCTGTGCGCTCCGCTGCCCAAGCTGCCGGCATTCGACCTGGTGATGCTGCGCAATGTGCTGCTGTATTTTCCGCAGCAGGACCGCAGCTGCGTCTTCAGCGACGTCTATCGCCAGATGACGCCGGGTGGCTATCTGATGCTGGGAGCGGCGGAGCAGGCGGAGGATTCGACGAACCTGTTTCATGCGGAGTTCGCCAGGGACTGTTACTTCTACCGGCCCATCCCCTCGTCGTAGGGCCGCTCGACGGCTTGCGTGCGCGCATACTAAGATCGAAGGCTGTGTCGATCAACATAATCGCGACACGCGTCGCCGACGCCTTCAACGTGCTCCATGGTTGCGCGGACGCTCGCATTCGGAGGCACCTTGCAGATTCCACAAACGCGGCGAGCATTTCTGGCTGACGCCACCCTTGCCGCCGCCGCAACCAGCGCTTCTTTCGCCTGGCCGGGCCTCGCCCGCGCGCAGGCAAACTCGCCTTTCAAACTCAGCGTCATCACCGACGAGATATCCCCCGACTTCGATCACGCCTGCTCCGTCGCCGCGAAGGACTTCGGCCTGCAGTGGGTGGAAATTCGTGCCCTCTGGGGAAAGAACATTGCCGACCTCAACTCCGACGATGTCTCGCGCGCACAGGCCATTCTGGCCAAATACAACCTGCGCGTGACGGACATCGCAAGCCCGCTCTTCAAGGTCGACTGGCCGGGCGCGCCACGCTCCAGGTTCAGTACACAAAACGACTCCTTCGCCGCAACCGCCGACTTCAAGAAACAGGATGATGTCCTCGCCGCTTGCATCGCCCTCGCAAAGCAATTCAAGACAGACAAGGTCCGCTGCTTCGACTTCTGGCGTCTCGACGACGCCTCGTCTTTCCGTGCCGCCATTGACGACAAGCTGCGTTCCGCGACCGAAACTGCGCGGAAACAAGGAATCGCGCTCATCCTGGAAAATGAGTTCGAGTGCAACACCGCGACCGCGGCCGAAGCTGCGCGTCTGCTCGCCGCCGTGCCTGCGCTGGGGCTGAACTGGGACCCCGCGAACGCCGTCATGGCGGGGGAACTCGACGCCTTCCCTGCCGGTTGGGCGCTGCTGCCCAAGGACCGCATCCGCCATTGCCACTGCAAGAACGCCGTGCGCAACGCAGACGGCAAAGTGGCGTGGTCGCCAGTCGATATAGGTTTGATCGACTGGACCGCTCAGTTTCGCGCGCTCAAATCCATCGGCTATCGCAACGCCGTCTCGCTGGAAACCCACTGGCGCGGCGGCGGCTCGCCCGAGGCGTCGAGCCGCATCAGTTGGGCCGGGATGAAGAAGGCGCTCGAAGCCTCCGGCACACTATAGCCTCCAGATCATTGAGCCGTGGAAGCACGCTGCGCCCCTCTGAACTCAGTACAGGCACACCGCCGGCATACACCAGGTGTTTAGTCCCGGCAGCGTCCCGAACGCGAAAGAGAGGGGCACAATCCTACCCTTGGAATGCCATCTAAGCGACTGATAAGAGGTTGGTAGCGTTACCGGGGCTCGAACCCGGACTCTCCGCCTTGAGAGAGCGTCCAGTAAAATCGCGCACATCGTCGCATAGAGTCGCATAAGGCTACAAAACACCTATAAACATTGGCGATTCGTTGCATCACTTGGCAGCGAAGCGTCGCACTGAGCAGCACGAATAACCGATGGGGTGTATCACACCTGTATCTCAATTTGTCATTTTTGGGCGTAAACTCGCTGTTGTAGGCGGGGAGTCTTTCCCACGTTTCTACTAGGCGATGAGTGTATCTCACCCCGGTGGACGCTCCCCGAAATGAGGTTCCAATGTCACGTCGCGCGGGTCCAGTTGAAGGTGTTTTTGAGCGCGTTGCAGGCTCCGGTGTATGGTACGTCCGTTTTCGGATTAATGGAAAGTTGGTGCGGAAGTCATTCGGGGCAGATCGGAATTCAGCGGTCGCGTATGTCGAAAAGGCTAGAACGCTGCGCCGTTCGGGTGACGGCTATGTGCCAGCAACAGCCAAGCGCCCTCCACGATCGTTTGCCGAAATTGCAGCCATAGGCACGGGGACAACGATCAATGAACTCTGCGACGATGCCCTGCGCTTTAGTCTCCGCAACCATCGTGACAAGCAGAACCCGCCCACTCGGATTGCGTCGATACGGGCTGCGTTCGATCAGCGTCCCGCAGAGTCGGTTACGCCGCTTGAGATTACGGCGTGGCTGGAAGGGTTGGGCGTTGAGGCGGGCACCGAAGCGCGATACAAAAGCACGCTTTCTCTCTGCTATCGGGAGGGCATGAAGAATCAGAAAGTCACAACAAACCCGGCGCGTCTCGTGACAAACCGCCGAGTTCCGGCTGGGGTTCTGCGTTACCTGCTAGGGGCCGAGGAGGAGCGGTTGCGGTCAACAATCGAGCGGCGGTTCCCTCACCACATGCCGGAGTTGGTGATCGCTCTCAACACCGGGATGCGGAAGGGTGAACAGTACGGCCTCCTCTGGACGGACGTGGATTTCGCCTCGCGGAGGCTCATGGCAAACAACACAAAAAATGGAACGCCACGGACGATCCACATGAACGATGACGCTCTCGCCGCCATGAACGATCTCCGCAAAATGGCGATCGGCGAACGGGTCTTCAACATCCGGGAGAACCGGACTTGGTGGTATGAAGCGATCAAAGACGCGAAGATCGCAAACTTTCGCTGGCATGATCTCCGCCATACTTTCTGTAGCCGGTTGGCTCAAGCCGGGGTCAATCTCAAGGTCATTCAAGAGGCGGCTGGGCATAAGACAATCGCCATGACATCCCGGTATGCCCATCTCGATCACACAACCTTACAAAACGCCCTGGCCGTCCTGAATAGGCCTACGGTAGCTGTTTGAAGGGCGTGCATTATCCTGTTTATGCAACGCCATCATAGAGGGTTTAGATCATGTCTATCGCCAAGGGAAGACGTGTGAAGTCCCCTACGCCGCGTCGTATGGACATGAGAGTGATCTCCAAGACCAGCCCGAAGCAGGCTCGTCCCGTTTCGACTGAGAAGGCGGCGGAGCAGTTTTGCGTCGAGATGATTCAGAACCTCAAGCGCAACGTCCCCGAAACCAAGCACCGTCTGGATTAGGTTTGGCATGAGGTTTTAGAGAGCGGCGCCATTCTGCGGCATTTTCCTTTTGTCCCGGTGCTTTCCTGTTGGCTTCCCGCCGTCGCTCTTTCCATGTGTTTCTGGACACATTGAAGGGAAATAACCGTGCAAATTGAATACTAATGTTTTATTATACAAGGATGATTGAGCGATCCGTCACGACCCTAATCGAGCACTCCTTGACCGAGCAGGCCGCTGTGGCGATCATCGGGCCCCGGCAAGTTGGAAAGACAACTTTGGCGAGAGAGATTGCGGGCAGCCGTCCCGCATCGCTCTACCTTGACCTGGAGGCTCGGGAGGACCGGGACAGACTTGCAGAGCCAGCTCTCTTCCTCCGGCAGTACGAGAATAGTCTGGTCGTCCTCGATGAAATTCATCGCGTCCCCGAGCTTTTCAGTTCACTCAGGGGCATCATCGACCAGGGGCGGCGAACCGGTCATGGCAAAGGTCGATTTCTCATTCTCGGCTCCGCTTCGATTGATTTGCTGCGGCAGTCCAGCGAGAGTCTAGCTGGCCGGATTACGTACATCAATATGGGCCCATTCAACGTGCTGGAGCTGCCCGCCGATGAGCCGACGCTCCTTGAGCTATGGACGCGAGGCGGGTTTCCCGGCAGTTATCTCGCACCGAACGACACGGAAAGCCTGCGCTGGCGCGGAGACTTTATACGCACGTATCTGGAGCGAGACGTTCCACAATTCGGGCCGCGTGTGCCGGCTGGCGTGCTGGAACGGCTCTGGACCATGCTGGCGCATGGGCAAGGAACTTTGCTGAATGCGTCGCGCCTGGCGTCCGCGCTCCAGATTACAGCACCGACCGTACAGCGCTATATCGACCTGCTCGCCGACCTGCTGCTCGTCAGGCGGCTCCAGCCTTTTCACAGCAATGCAGGCAAGCGTTTGGTGAAGTCACCCAAGGTCTATATCAGGGACAGTGGCCTGGTTCACGCCCTCTTAGGCTTGAGGACATTCAACGATCTGGCTGGACATCCTGTGGCAGGTGCCTCATGGGAGGGCTACGTCATCGAGAACCTGCTGGCCGCCGCGCCGGAGCGTACCGTCGCCAGTTTCTATCGCACGGCTGCGGGGGCCGAGATCGATCTGCTGCTGGAAATACCCGGCCACGGACGGTGGGCTATAGAGGTCAAACGTAGCCTATCCGGTCGTCCTGAAAAGGGCTTTTACATCGCTTGCCAAGACCTCAAGCCCGACAAGCAGTTCGTCGTGAACGCTGGGCTGGAACAGTATCCGATCAATGCAGAAACCATAGCCATCGGTGTTCCCGCGCTTGCCCGGATGCTTTCAGCTTTGACAATTTGATGCAGGTGCAGTTCGGATGGCTTATCGGGATGCCGCTGGTGCGGAGTTTGAAGGACGGGCTTTGGGAGGTGCGATCTTCCCTGCCCAGCCAGCGGATCACGC
>JBEKWE010000079.1:0-12020 GCA_049513335.1 Acidobacteriaceae bacterium
AACGTCGAGGTGCTGGCCCGCGAGAAGCTGGGCGGCGGCTATATCACCATCATCATCAAGGGCGACGTCGCCGCGGTCCGCGCCGCCATCGACGCCGGCAAGGCCCACGTGGAGGGCCTCGGCAAGCTCATCGCCGCCCACGTCATCCCCAGCCCCAGCCAGGGCGTGCTGTCGCTGCTGCCAAAGTAGCGCTCGCTTACGATTTCGGAACGCCCCAAGCGATCGAAGGGTAGCGATCTCCTCGCGGCGTCACTTCATGGGTTGCGTGGCCTGCTGGCTGGCGACGGGCGTCGCCGCCGCGGAAGAGAACAGTCTCGGGCCGAATTCGCTCAGTACGGTCATCCCAACCACAAACAGAAGCGGCCAGATGAACAGCCACAGCTTCCGTGCAAATTCGTCCGAATTTTCTCGAAGATGGTTCATAGCACTCACCCCGGGCCTGGCGCCGGTTCCAGCCAGCGCTAGTCAAAGGAGATGCTTTTCTGCGTTAAGAATGGGTAGGGATTTTGCTAAGAGTTCGTAAGTTTATGGCCCCCGCGAGTCCCTGGCGAACTGTGATGCCGCTCACAAATGGCAGTTGACAACAGCGAACACATAGCACACGCCGGAGAACGCACAACCGCCGTCAGTTGGTCACCACATGCATGGCGAAGCCCGCGCAGAGCAGCGCGATCAGGTCCTCAACCACCCCAACCTTCCAGTCCGCGCAGCCGGTACTCTCCACCACATCGCGCCGGATCATGAACCCCGCGAAGGCCCCCAGCGCCGCGCCCACCACGCCCAGCAGCACGCCCTCCAGCCCCGGCCCGGCCATCGCCGTCGCGGCGATGGAGCCGATCAGTCCGCCCAAGACCAGCCGCGCCGTCAGCGGACCAAGCGTAATCCGGTCGGGCGTTCGCGGCAGTTTGTCAGCGACAACCTCCGCCAGCGCCAGCACGGTGAACGTCGCAACCGCCGCAACGCTGGCCATCCACGCCGCCCAGGTGCCCTCCAGGGGAAGGTAGCCCAGGTAGGCGAACCAGCACAGAACGGCCATCGGAGTCATCGCGCGCAGCCCCGTCGTCACGCCGAGCAGAGGGATCGCCAGCAGCCAGGACATAATTGCGATCAGCATGGGGCCACCTCTGGAGCATCGCGCGGGCGACTGCGCTGGACCCGCGCTCAATGTTCGATGCGCCATCTGCCAGCCAAATCGCTGGTGATGGCAAGTGTCTCACGCAAAGGTGGCTCTTGGGTACAACTTCGTGGAGCAAACCGCAGCCGGGGGTTACTGCCGCAGCCAGCCATACAGGGGGAAGCGCTCGGCCAGTTCCCGAACCTCGCCGCGAATCTTCTCCAGTTTCGCCGCATCATTCCGGTGCTCCAATGCTGTGACGATCCAGCCCGCAATCACGCGCATCTCCGGCTCCTTCATCCCGCGCGTGGTCATCGCCGGCGTGCCGATGCGGATCCCGCTGGGCTTCATCGGCGGATTGGCATCGAACGGAATCGCGTTCTTGTTCACCGTGATGCCCGCCAGGCCCAGCGCGTGCTCGGCCTCGCTGCCCAGAATACCCTTCTGGAAGACATCCACCAGGATGAGGTGCGTGTCCGTTCCGCCGGAGATGATGCGGTAGCCGGCCTGGGCCAGCTCCTCGGCCAGCACCTTGGCGTTGGCAATGATCTGCCGCGCGTACTCGGCAAACTCCGGCTGCAGCGCCTCGCCCAGCGCCACCGCCTTGGCCGCGACGATGTGCATCAGCGGCCCGCCCTGCTGCCCGGGAAAGACGCTGCGGTCTATGGACGCCGCCAAATCCTGCCGGCACAGAATCATCCCCGACCGCGGCCCGCGCAGGGTCTTGTGCGTGGTGGTGGTGACGACGTGCGCATGGGGCACCGGCGACGGATGCACTCCGCCTGCCACCAGTCCGGCGAAGTGCGCCATATCGATCATCAGCGACGCGCCCACCTTGTCCGCAATCGCCCGCATCCGCACAAAGTCGAACTGCCGCGGATATGCGCTTCCCCCGCCCACAATCACCTTTGGCTTCTCGCGCACGGCGGTCGCCTCCAGTTCGTCGTAGTCGATGGTCTCGGTGTCGCGCCGCACCTGATACCCAACCACGCGATACAGCTTTCCGGAGAAATTCAGCTTATGCCCGTGCGTCAGATGTCCGCCGTGGGCCAGATCGAGCCCCAGAATCGTGTCGCCGGGAGAACACAGCGTCATATAGGCCGCAGCGTTGGCCTGCGAGCCGGAGTGCGGCTGCACGTTCACGTGCTCCGCTGCGAAGAGCCGTTTGGCGCGGTCGCGCGCCAGGTTCTCCACCACATCGGCGAACTCGCACCCGCCGTAGTATCGCTTGCCGGGATAGCCCTCGGCGTACTTGTTGGTGAAGACCGTTCCCGCCGCCTCCAGCACCGCGCGGCTGACAAAGTTCTCCGACGCGATCATCTCCAGCCCCTCGTGCTGGCGCAGGACCTCCTGCTGAATCTGGCTGGCAATCTCCGGGTCCGCAACGGCAAGGGGTGCGCTCATATCGATTGGCATCCCTCCATTTTATGACATGGCTGCCACGCCGGCCCGGTCGCCTCGGCAGATGGCTCCGGAACAGGCCCCCTGGCTAACACCGAAGTGCAATGGGTGAAAGGCTGAAGTGGAATAGGCAAGAAGCCCCGAGGGACTGATCCTTTAATTGTCCGGCAGCGCCAGCGCCACCGGCAGAGCAGAGGAGTTTCCGATGCATAGCCTTCTGATTGCCGCGCTCTTTGTCGGTATGCTGCTCGCACCCTGCGTGGTCGCGATGTTTACCGGCATCGAGTAGCCCGGAATTCTCTCCTCGATTCCGTTCTCCCACCCCTCACCGGGTGCCCCAGGTCTCGATTCTGAGACCTGGGGTCGTTGTCTTCCCCCATGCCATCATTCTGAGCGCACTGCGCCCGCCGGGACCTGCCGTGTGCCGAAGAGCGCGGTGCCGATGCGGATGCAGGTGCTGCCCTCCTCGATGGCCACCGCGAAGTCGTTGGACATGCCCATCGAGAGCTGGGTGAGCGTGGGGCAGGCGGCCAGCGAACGATCGCCCAGGCGGCGAAGTTCGCGGAAGGCAGCGCGCGATTGCTCGGGGTCTTCAGCCCACGCAGGCACCGTCATCAGTCCCGAGGGGATGAGGCATTCCAGCGGCGCAAGGCCCGCGAGCAGGGCCGCAAGCTCGGCGGGCGCGACGCCGTGCTTGGACTCCTCGTGGCTGAGCTTGACTTCGATCAGGATGGGCAGCCGCTTGCCCAGGGCGCGCGCGGCGGCGTCGAGGCGAGTGGCGATCCGGAGCGAGTCGACCGCATCGATGGCTTGGAAGAGTTCCGCGGCGCGGGCGGTCTTGTTGGACTGCAGCGGCCCGATCAGGTGGAACTCGGCGCCGGCGAGATGGATGAGGGCAGGGGATTTCGCCTGCCACTCCTGCACGCGGTTTTCGCCGAAGAGGCGCACCCCGGCTGCGTAGGCCTCCATCACAGTCTCGGCCGAGTGCGTCTTGGTGACTGCCATCAGCGCGACCTCCGCCTCCGGGCGGTTGGCGCGGCGGCAGGCCGCGGCGATCTGTTGGCGGATATGGGCGAGGTTTGCGGCGAGAGTCATGCTAGAAGCATCTTATGGCTTCCCGGCAAAGAAGTGGGTTAAGCATAAGGCGGGCCGATGCGCGATACTTCGCATGGCCCGCCCTGGTGTTTGACGCCGCGATTTGTGGCGTGAAGCTGCTAGTTGAAGATTCCTCCCACGGTAATGTCCGAATTTTGGTCAGCGGCCGAGAACGTGACCGTGCAATAGTTCGGCCCGGCTGCGGTCCAGAAGATTGGACCAGGCAGCGGATTGCCATTGACGTCGCTTGGCGTGCAGTTGTAGGACCATCCGCCAAAGGCGACTCCCGTCTGGGCTGGCGCTGTCAGGATGACGGTCGTGCCCATGGGGTAGGTCGCCGTGCAGACGGACCCGCCAGTTCCTCCATTCGCAGCCCATCCGGGGCCGCAGTGGATCACGTCCGGCGTGCCGGTAGCTGAGGGGGCCGTTACCAACCAGTTGCTGCTGTTGTTCAGGCCTTCGTTATAGAACGTCAGGGTTGACAACAGTGCAAACGCTTGCGAGCCCGGATAGCACTGGCCTGGCTGAACCGGGTTGGTGGGCATGGTACAAGTGAACGTCGCCGTAGCGGTCTGTATGGTTCCGTCGCTGCTGGTTGCTTCCGCAATGATGACGGCGTTGCCGGCCCCGTATGCCGTGACAAGCCCGGCGGACGCCCCCGAGCCGCCCCCTGAGTTGGTGCTGACGGGGAAGACACTGGGCTCGTCGGAGATCCAGACGAGGCTGGGTGAGTTTGTCAGGTCCCGGACGTAGGGGACGGTCGAGTAGGTTCCGATCGCCAGGAACTGCCCGGTGTCCTGCAAATTGCCCACTGTAATCGAATTGGGAAGAATGCTGAGCGAAAGCAGAGGCTCCGGCGCGGCTGCAACAATAACCGTGACAGTCGCGGTAGCTGACACCACGCTGCCGTCGGGGTTCGCCAGCTCCGCCAATATGGTGGAGGTGCCCGCAGCTGCACCCTTGGCGAGCCCGGACCCATTGACGGTTGCAATGGTTGGAATACTGGAACTCCATGTGATCTGGGGCGAGTTGGTGACATTGATCTGGAGGCCGGTGCTTCCGGAGGTGGCAAGCGCAATAAACTGGCTGGTTTGACCCGACGATAGTACTTGGGCGCCGGGCAGGATGGTCACTGCGGTGTACTGCTCGGCTGTTCCGCCCGCCACGGTGAACGTCGCTGTGCCCGCCACCACGGTCCCTCCCGTGGAGTTGGCGTAGAGCGCAGTAATCGTAGCCGTTCCCTGACCCAGCGCCGTGGCAAGCCCGGTGGTGGCATTGATTATGGCAATCTGTGCGCTGCTTGTGTTCCAGGCCACCTGGTCGGTCAGGTCCACAGTAGCCCCCGATGCAGTCGTTCCGATGGCGATGTACTGGCTGGTCTGGTTGGGCGAAGTGACCGTTTGAGTGCCTGGAATGACAGAAATCGAAGCGATACTGTTTCCACTGCCCAACCCCGAGATGGTCACGCTCATGCTGGCGCTTGCGTTCAGTCCGCCCGAGGGGGAGAGGGCAACGATGGTTGTCGTTCCTGCGCCCACGGCCGTTGCCAGCCCAGTGGAGTTGATGGTGGCCACCTGCACATTGCTGGAGAACCACGTCACCTGGTTGGTCAGGTTCTGCGAGGAGCCTACGCCGGTCAGGTTGCCGGTCGCGAGAAACTGCGTCGTCTCGCCGGCAAACGTCTCCGCCGCCGAGCTCGGGGTCACTGTGAGCGTCGGGGTTCCCGATCCCGATCCCGTCGCCGGGAGCGTGACGGTGACGGTCGAACTTGCATTGAGTCCACCGGACTCGGCAATGATCGTCGTCGTTCCGGCGGCCAGGGTCGTCACCAAACCACTCGCGCTGACGGTGGCGACCTGCACGTTGCTGGAGAGCCAGTTCACCGTGTTGGTGAGGTTCTGCGGGCCGCCGACGCCGGTCAGGTTGCCCGTCGCGGTGAGTTGTGTCGTCTCCCCGGCGAACGTCTCCGTCACCGTGTTCGGGATCACCGAGATGGAAGGAGCTCCCGACGTCGCGATCGACACGCTCAGGATCGCGCTTGCATCGAGCCCCCCGGACTCGGCGATGATCGTCGTCGTTCCGGAACCCATTGCCGTGGCAAATCCAGCCGAATTGATGGTGGCCACCTGCACATTGCTCGACACCCAGGTCACCTGATTGGTCAGGTTCTGCAAGGGGCCGATGCCGGTCAGGTTTCCGGTCGCGGTAAACTGCGTGGTCTCTCCGGCAAACGTCTCCGCCACTGAACTGGGGATCACGGTGAGCGTCGGAGTTCCCGATCCCGTCCCCGAGGCCGGGACGGTCACACTCAGCGTCGCGGTTGCATTGAGTCCGCCGGACTCTGCGGTAATGGTTGTCGTCCCGGCGCCCACTGACGTCGCCAGCCCTGCGGCACTGATGGTGGCGACCTGCGCATTGCTGGATACCCAGGTCACCTGGTTGGTCAGATTCTGCGGGCTGCCTACGCCCGTCAAGTTGCCGCTGGCAATAAACTGCGTCGTCTCCCCGGCAAATGTATCCGTCGCCACGCTCGGGGTCACGGTGAGCGTCGGGGTCCCTGCGCCTGTCGCGGCGATGGTCACGTTCACGATCGCGCCTGCATTGAGTCCGCCGGACTGGGCGATGATTGTCGTTGTTCCGGCGCCTGTGGCCGTCGCCAGCCCACTCGTATTGATGGTGGCAACCTGCGCATTGCTGGAGAGCCACTGCACCTGAGTGGTCAGGTCCTGCGCGTTGCCGATGCCGGTCAGGTTGCCGGTCGCGGTAAACTGCGTCGTCTCTCCGATAAATGTCTCCCCCGCCGAACCTGGGAGGATCGAAATCCACGGAGCGGTCTGCGGCGTCGTTTGCGCTATCTCCACCGTAAGGTCAGAGGTCGCAATCGCTCCATCGGACGCCACTGCCGTTATCTCGACGTACCCTGCTCCCACCGCCGTCGCCAGTCCCGAGGAGTTGATGGTCGCAACATTCGGGTTGCTGGTGGACCATGTCACCGAGTTGGTAACGTTGGCTGTGGTGATGGGCCCCGATCCCATCTCCTCCTGTGCGTACGCCGTGTACTGCGCCGTCTGGCCAGCGGCGGTTAAATATTCAACCCCCGATCCGGGAACGATCGAGAGGGATTGGATCTTGTTGCAGGCCGTGAGCGACAGGGCCAGCGGCAAGCTAAGCAGAACCAGCAGCAGGGACGCACGAGGGCGCAGGGTCATCGGAAAATCTCCTGCCCCAACGCTACTAAGTCACAGCCGCAGAACACCATGCCACTTTCGCTATACGCATGCAACTTTTGTGCCAAAAGCGGCTGGGCTTCCGGCTCAGCGACTGCGTGGCGGCGCCACGTTCTCCTGACAACACCCACGGAAGATGCATTCTTATGCACCTGTTTCGCGCACCTTTCCCGCCCCGCGGCCCGCATTCATCTGTTATTAACAAAGGCTCGTGTACACTATTCAGCACATGACGGTCTCCCGCCAATTCGCGCCCTTGCACCTCATGTCCTCGCGTTGTTGTAGCCGGTAGCTTCTGGGCCAGGCTTCAGCGCCTCTTTCGGCTGTGCACAGCCAAAATCATCACAGCAACTCCCTTTCCACATCGTCTTTCAGGAGCAGTCCCATGGCAAAGCCGCATCTCTCTCTCGATCTCTGGGCCGTCATCCTCTCGCTCACCATCGCGCTCATCGTCCGCCTCGGCGTCCTCAAGGCCGTTCCCTGGTAGCACTCGTCAGCCGCACCGCAGGCAATGCACGGCCCCCATTCCACACAAGGAGAATCCCCCATGGCTACCAATACGCCTCTGCCCGGCCTGAGCGACAAAGCTTCGCTGCCCGCCTCCAGCTCCACCCCCGCTGAAACCTCCTCCCTGCTCGGTCTTCTGCCTGGCATCGCCATGCTCGCCGCGGTCGGATACGTCGGCAAGTTCATCGAGCACACCATCGCCGTGTATGGCAAAACCCACCACCTGACCCTGCCCAACATCGAGTACGTCCTATGGGCGATTCTGTTCGGCATCCTGATCGCTAACACGGCAGGTCTGCATCGCATCTTCCGTTCCGGTGTTGCCACCTACGAGTTCTGGCTGAAGGCCGGCATCATCCTGCTCGGCGCACGCTTTGTCCTGGGCGACATCCTCAAGCTCAGCGGCATATCGCTTGTCCTGATCTTCGTCGCGTTCGCGCTCTCCTTCGTCTTCATGAACTGGCTCGGCCGCGCCTTCTCGCTCAGCCCCCGGTTGACTACTCTGCTCTCGGTTGGCTCGTCCATCTGCGGCGTCTCCGCCATCATCGCCACCCAGGGCGCCATCGACGCCGACGAGGAAGACTCCTCCACCGCCATCGCCGCCATCCTGGCCCTTGGAGCCATCTCGCTATTCACCTTTCCGCTGATCGGCCACGCGCTCCACCTATCCGACCACGCCTACGGCCTGTGGGCTGGACTCGCCGTCGATAACACGGCCGAAGCCACGGCTGCGGGCGCGCTCTACTCCGACGCAGCCGGCAAGTTCGCCGTCCTGGCCAAAACATGCCGCAACGCCCTGATCGGCTTTGTCGTCCTTGCAGTCGCCCTTCAGTACGCCAACCGCCTGCGCAAGGCAGCTCTGGCCTCGGTCAACGCTTCCGCCGGTCACCCGCATGACCAGACCGGAGATGCGGGCGAGACCGCGCAGCTTGCCATCGCCGCGGCCCACGCCAGCCCGACGCGCCACGCCGAACTCGACCACAAGGCCGCCTTCCTTTGGCACAAGTTCCCCAAGTTCGTCCTCGGCTTTCTCTTCATCTCGCTGCTCGCCACGCTGGGCGGCATCGACCCCAGGCTGCACCCTCAACTCGCCGCCCTCATCCCGCTCGGTTTCAGCAAACCCCAGCTCACGGCGCTGGGCAACCTCAGCCGCTGGGCGTTCCTGCTGACCTTCGCCGGAGTCGGACTGCGCACCAATCTGAAAGACCTCTTCAAACAAGGAGCGCGCCCCTTCCTGGTTGGCGCGGTCGGTGAAATCGCCATCGCCACCCTGACTCTGGGCCTGGTGCTGATCGCCGACCACGTCTACCACCTGTAACCGCGTTGATGGCCGGATCGCATCTTCCACTTGGCGTTGCCGCCCCAATGCGCGTAGAAGGGACAGATGGAGATTTTGTCCTCGGCAGAGATGGGCGCGGCGGACCGGCGCACGGCGGAGCACTTCAGCGTGCCGCTGGCGGAGTTGATGGAGAACGCAGGCACGGCGGTCGCGAACTTCTGCCTGCGCCGTTATGCGGCTGCGGAGCGCGTCCTCGTGCTCTGCGGCAAGGGCAACAACGGCGGCGACGGCTTTGTCGCGGCGCGCGTGCTCGCGGCGGCAGAGGTGGACGTCGCGGTGCTGCTGCTGGGGCGCGAGGACGATGTGAAGGGTGAAGCGGCGGCAGCGCTCGCGCAGCTCCGCGCCCAGGCCCCGTCGGTCGCAATCAGCCCGGTCACCGATGAGCCTGCGCTGGCGGCGGCAAGTACCGCAATGGATTCGGCCGATCTGCTCATCGACGCGGTGGTGGGCACCGGCTTCAAGCCTCCGCTGCGAGGACTGGCTGCGGCGCTGCGGGAGTTGGTGGCAAAATCCGCCGCGCCGGTGGTTGCCGTCGATCTGCCCTCGGGATGGGACGCCGACTCAACCGCGCAGACCGCTCCGGATGCCTTCCGCGCCGATGCGGTGGTCACATTTACCCGCCCCAAGCTGGCGCACGCCTTTGGCCATCTGTCCAGCGCAACGTTTGGCCCGGTCGTCGTCGCGGAGATTGGCTCGCCCGCCGGGGCGATCATCTCGGCTGGCAACTTGAGCTGGGCAGGCGAGGCGAAAGCAATCGCCGAGCAGCCGCGCGATGTGAATGCGAACAAAGCGAAGTTCGGCCATGTGTTGGTGGTTGGCGGGAGCCATGGGACAGCTGGCGCGCCGTCGATGGCCTCGCTGGCGGCGTTGCGCGCTGGCGCTGGGCTTGTCACCGCCGCGGTGCCGAAGAGCATTTCGGAGTTGGTCGCCGTGGTTGCGCCGGAGTTGATGCTTGCGCCGTTGCAGGAGGGAACAGGGAACAGGGAACAGGGAACAGGAGATCGGTGCGATGCGGAGGGTACGGTGTCGCTGGGGGCATTTGCGACGCTGCAGGAGTTAATTAAGGCGAAGAAGATCAGCGTCGTCGCCCTCGGGCCGGGACTCTCTACCAAGGGAGAGGCCCCCAAGTTTGTGCGCAGATTTGTTGCGGATTGCAGCTTGCCGATGGTCCTCGACGCCGATGCGCTCAACGCCTTTGCCGGACAAACCAATCTGCTGGATGGAAGTAATCGCACACTGGTCTTGACGCCGCATCCGGGCGAGATGGCGCGCCTCACCGGCCTCACGGTCGCCGCAGTCGAGGCAGACCGCATCCATCTGGCGCGCAGCTTCGCCACAGAGCACAAGCTGACCCTGGTGCTGAAGGGATGGCGCACGCTCATCGCCCATCCCAACGGGCGAGTCGCCGTAAATACCAGCGGCAATCCGGCGATGGCAAAGGGCGGCAGCGGAGACATTCTGACTGGAATCGTCGCCGCACTGCTTGCCCAGTTCCCGCAAGATGCGGCCCGCGCGGTGGAGGCTGCGGTCGCGCTGCACGGCCTTGCCGCGGATTTTGCCGCCCGCGCCATGGACGAGCACACGGTCCTCGCCACCGACACGCTGGCCCATCTGTCGGACGCGTTTCGTTATCGCGCGAAGGACGCCGATGGCCTGACCTGGATCTGCGGGCTGAATGAGATAAATACTTAACACCGATTGACACCGACAGGCACCGATACTTTGAGAAAAGGGAAGGCAATGAAAGAGCGGAGATTCAAGACGCGCTCGATGGAGGAGACGCTGGTGCTGGGCGGGCGCATCGCAGCAATGCTGCATCCGCCGCTCATCGTGATTCTGCGCGGCGAGGTTGGCGCGGGCAAGACCACACTGGTGAAGGGCATCGCCGCGGCCCTCGGCGCGGCCGCCGAGGATGAAGTCACCAGCCCCACCTTCACCATCGTCCACGAGTACGCCGGGACCTCCGTCCGGCTCTTTCACCTCGATCTCTACCGCCTGGAGACGGAGGAGCAGATCGCAGTGCTGGGCATCGACGAGATGGCGGGCTACCCCGATTCGCTGCTTCTGGTGGAGTGGGGCGAGCGCTTCGAGAGCATTGTGAAGCGCGCCGCCGGCGAAATCTATATGGAACACGGCGAGGGCGACGAACGCGGCTTGATCGTGCGCCTGAAGGAGTAGTTCCTTTACGCGGCAGGGTCGAAGATCGGCCCCTTTGCGCGGCCCGTGTAGCGATAGATGGCGCACTCTTCGTCGCCCGTCGAGCCGTACTCCTTCTGCCGCGCAATGGCCTCGCGGTCCGCTGCGTGGTCCTCCGGCGACATGGCAACATTCTCCCGAAAGAGCTGCGTGAAGCCGGGGTTGCGGTCGATGACGTTGGCGCACTCGGCGTTGACGTAGAGCAGGTCCAGCGTTCCCGGCCGCTTGGCAAACTGCGTCTCGATGCGCCGCAGAAGCTGCTTCAGCACCGGCGCCTCGAAGGGATGGAAGAGAAAGAGAAGCGTGGGCGTGCCGGGCAGCTCGAAGTCCAGCGCGTCCTGCTCGACCACCTCGATCGGGGCCAGGCGCGCTGCGGTCGGGTCCTCGCTGTGCGCGCGCGTCCAGTGCTCCACATTCTGCCGCGCGATGGCTGCCATCTCCGGGTTCAGCTCGATGCCGGCAACCTTGCGAAAGCTGTACTCGCTGGCAACCAGCAGGCCGCGCCCCTTGCCCGCGCCCACGTCGATGAATGTGTACTCCTCGATGGAGTGCGGCGGCCCGCTCGCGCGCCAGGCACCGATCAGCGCGCGCAGGATGCTGGGCGCAACGCCGTAGTACGCCGTGATGTGCTCGTCGTTGGCGTGGCCCGTCACCAGGTGCGTGGCGGGAACCAAGCCGCTGGTGTCCACGCCGTGCATCTGGTCGAAGGGATGGACGGGAAAGGCCGTCCACTGCAGCAGGTCGCGGGCACGCCTCGGCGCGGGCATAGGGCTGTGCTCGGATTTGCCGGCGTTCGTGAGCGGCGCGGCGGGAGCGTTCTTTGGGTTCGCCGAATGCATGGAGTCCTGCCTTCGATCATAGCGTGTGATAGATTCGCGGCAGCAGCTTCGCAATTCGAGTTAGGATGGTGCCATGAAAATTTTGACCAGTGAAATGCGCAGTTGCCGTCGCGGGCCGGAGGATTGGTTTACCGGCACGGTGTGGCTGGATGAGGTTGTGATTGCTTCGGCGCCGGCGCGGTTCAAGGCCTTCCGCGTCTCGTTCGAGCCGGGCGCGCGCACGGCCTGGCACACGCATCCGTTGGGCCAGGCGCTGCATGTGCTCTCCGGCGTTGGGCTGGTGCAGAAGAAGGGCGAGCCCG
>JBEKWE010000080.1:0-11837 GCA_049513335.1 Acidobacteriaceae bacterium
GACGTGGTTCTATCGACACATATGGACACGGTCCCGCCCTTCTTCGGCTGTACCGAGGACGATGAGTATCTGTACGGGCGCGGGGCGTGCGACGCCAAGGGAATTCTGGCCGCGCAGGTTGCGGCGGCGGAGCGGCTGCGCGAGGCGGGGATGAAGGTGGGGATGCTGTTTGTGGTGGGCGAGGAGCGCGACTCGGCGGGAGCGAAGGTGGCCAACCGCAACCCGCGTGGATCGAAATTCCTGATCGACGGCGAGCCGACGGGCAACCACCTGGCGCTGGCCACCAAGGGGGCGTTGCGGGTGGAGCTGCGCGCGCACGGAAAGATGGCGCACTCGGCGTACCCGGAGCTGGGCGAGTCGGCGATTGCCAAGCTGGTGGAGGCTCTGCACGACGTGCTGGCGATGCCGCTGCCGATTGAACCGGCGTTCGGCGAGGCGGGCCAGACGACCGTCAATATTGGGCTGATCGGTGGCGGCTACGCGCCCAACGTAGTGGCAGACAAGGCTGAGGCCCATCTGCTGGTGCGTACCGTGGGGCCATCGCAGGAGGTGAAGGACGCGATCAAACGAGTGGTGGCGGGACGCGCCGAGGTGAGTACATCGCTCGACTTGGCGTGCGTCCGCATGAGGCGCGTGGGCAAACTGCCGACGATGGTGGCGAAGTTCGCCACCGACATTCCCATGCTGAGGGCGTGGGGCGAGCCGTTCCTCCTTGGCCCCGGGTCGATCCACGTTGCGCACACGCCGGAGGAGCGGATCAGCAAGAAGGATCTGCTGGCCGCGATCGATCTCTACGTCGAGTTGGCGACGAGCCTGGTAGGGTAGCGCAGCGCGGTTGCATTGCAGCCAGAAATAGAGAAACCCCAGGATTTACTGGGGGTTCTGCGATTCAGGGATGGTGTTGATTCTCTGAAACCATGGGGATGGTGGGCAGTGAGGGACTCGAACCCCCGACTTCCTGCTTGTAAGGCAGGCGCTCTAACCAGCTGAGCTAACCGCCCGTGGCTGCGGCAACAGCCTTCAGTGTAGGTTAGCGTTGCAGCCGATGCAACGCACGCTCAGCGGTGATTGGAGTCCGAGGAGGGGTTCTCATCACGATCGATCGGTATGTCGAGCTGACGACGAGCCTGTGAGTTGCATTTCGTACTTCTTTTCCTCAGCGGCACGCGACTCGCAGCAGGCTTAAACTAAGAGCATGGCTGCTGAGTTTACCCATCTTCATCTGCATTCGGATTACTCGCTGCTGGACGGCGCATGCGACGTGGAGAAGCTGGTGAAGCACGTCCACCTGCTGGGGCAGAGGTCGGTGGCCATGACCGACCACGGCAACATCTTCGGCGCGGTGCATTTTTTCAACGCGGCGAAGGAGAAGGGAATCAAGCCGATCCTGGGCTGCGAGCTCTACATCTGCAAGGAAGAGGACCACCGGACCAAGCCCGATCCGGAGCTGAAGTACAACCACCTATTGGTGCTGGCGGAGAACCAGGAGGGCTATCGCAACCTGGTGCGGCTAACCAGCGAGGCCGCGCTGCACGGCTTCTATCGCAAGCCGAGGATCAGCAAGGAGTATCTGGCGAAGCACGCGACGGGGCTGATCGGCTTCTCCGCGTGCCTGGCGGGCGAGGTCGCCGAGCACGTCATGGCAGGTCACTATGAGCAGGCCAAGGCGATCGCAGGCGAGTATCAGGACCTCTTCGGGCGGGGCAATTTTTTTCTGGAGATCCAGGACCACCAGCTGGGGCCGGACAAGCAGGTGTGCGATGCGATGTTGCGCCTGGAAAAAGAACTAGACATCCCGCTGATCGCCACCAACGACTCGCACTACATCACCGCCGACGACAGCCGCGCCCACGAGGTGCTGCTGTGCGTGCAGACCGCCGGCTCGATGAACGATCCCAAGCGATTCAAATTCGACTCGAACGAGTTCTACATCAAGAGCGCCGACGAGATGGCGCGGCTGTTTGCGCACGCGCCGCATGTGGTCAGCGGAACGATGCAGTTTCCCGAACGCTGCAACCTGACGCTCTCGAAGATCGAAGATCCATTTCCAGAATTTCCCGTGCCCGAGAGCGAGACGCTGGACAGCTACTTCGAGAAGGTGTGCCGCAAGGGGCTGGAGAAGCGGCTGGCCACATCGATTGAGCATTTGCGCGCGACGGGCCGGCTGAAGAAGACGATTCCCGAATATCAGGCGCGGCTGGAGCGAGAGATTTCCTGCATCCAACAGATGAAGTATCCCGGCTATTTCATGATTGTGTGGGACTTTATTCGCTACGCACGCGAACAATCCATCCCTGTCGGGCCAGGGCGCGGCTCGGCTGCCGGCTCGCTGGTGGCCTACTGCATGGAGATCACCGACATCGACCCGCTGCAACATGAGCTGCTGTTCGAGCGCTTCCTTAACCCGGAGCGCGTCAACATGCCGGACATCGACATCGACTTCTGCATGAACCGGCGCGGCGAGGTGATCGACTACGTCAAGAGCAAGTACGGCGACGACCAGGTGGCGCAGATCATCACCTTCAACACCATGGCGGCGAAGGCGGCGATCAAGGACGTGGGCCGCGCGCTGGACATGCCGTACGGCGAGGTGGACCGCATCGCGAAATTAATTCCGGCGACGCTTGGGATCACCATTGACCATGCGCTGAAAGATTCGCCGCCGCTGGCCGCTGCGTATGAGGGCGACCCCAAGATCCGCGAGCTGATCGACACCGCCATGCGGCTGGAGGGACTGGTGCGCGGCGCGGGCGTCCATGCCGCGGGCGTGGTGATTGCACCCAAGCCACTGACCGAACTGGTTCCGGTGACGCGCACCAAGGACGAGGCGATCGTCACCGCGTACGACATGAAGTCGATCGAGAAGATGGGCCTGCTGAAGATGGACTTCCTGGGCCTGACCGCGCTCACCATCATCGACGACGCACTCAAGCTGATCCGGACGACCAAGGGCATCTCGCTCGACCTGGCCACCATCGCGCTGGACGACGCGAAGACGTATGAGCAGGTCTTCCATCGTGCGCTGACTTCGGGCGTCTTCCAGTTTGAGTCGAGCGGGATGCGCGACGTTCTGCGCCGCTACCGGCCCACCACGGTGGAAGACCTGACCGCGTTGAACGCGCTATACCGGCCCGGCCCCATGGCCATGATCGACGACTTCATCGAGCGCAAGTGGGGACGGCGCCCCGTAGAGTACGACCTTCCCGAGATGGAGACGATCCTGCGCGAAACCCTTGGCGTGATGGTCTATCAGGAACAGGTGATGCAGATCGCCAACGTGGTTGCCGGCTACTCGCTGGGCGAGGCCGACCTGCTGCGCCGCGCGATGGGCAAGAAAGACGAGAAGGAGATGCATAAACAGCGCGCGCGCTTCATGACCGGCGCGGCCGCCAATCATCATCGCAAGGAGGTCGCGGGCAAGATATTCGACCTGATGGCGCAGTTCGCCGGTTACGGCTTCAACAAATCGCACGCGGCGGCCTACGCGCTGCTGGCGTACCACACGGCGTGGCTGAAGACGCACTACCCAGTGGAGTTCATGGCCGCGCTGCTGACCAGCGAAACCTCGAAGCCGGAGAATGTGGTGAAGTACATCTCGGAGTGCCGCGAGATGAACATCCCGGTGGTGCCGCCCAGCGTGCAGGTGTCGGACGCCAACTTCACGCCGGTGCGCACGGAGGCGGGCGAGGCCATTGGATTTGGGCTGGCGGCGATTAAGAACGTGGGCCACAACGCGATTGTGTCGATCCTGACGGCGCGCGAGGCGCTGCGCAAAGAGGCGAAGCAGGGATTCAGCAGCCTGTGGGAGTTCTGCGAGAGGGTCGATCTGCGGCTGCTGAACAAGCGCGTGCTGGAGTCGCTGATCAAGGCCGGCGCGATGGACGCCTTCGGGCCGCGCGGACAGGTGGCCGCGGCGCTGGACAAGGCCATCGAGCGCGCGCAGAAGTCGCAGAAGGACCTGGCGGCGGGACAGAGCGGACTCTTCGGCGGCATCTTCGACGCCGGCGACGCGCCCGCCGCAAGCCGCGAGGCCGAGGCGCTGCCGCCCGCGCCGGACTGGGACGAACACACGCGCCTGCAGAATGAGAAAGAGGTGCTGGGCTTCTTCGTCTCCGGCCATCCGCTGGACAAGTATCGCGAGAAGCTGCGCAACCTCAACGTGATCGACACCGTCGCCGCCATCGAGATGAAGCCCGAGCCGCAGACGTTCCGGCGCGGCCAGAATGAACAGCAGAACGAGATACAGATCGCGGGAGTGATCAGCGGGCTGAAGGTGGCCAAGTCGAAACGCTCGGGCGAGATGTACGCGCAGGCCACGCTGGAAGACAGCGTGGGCAAGATCGAGCTGATCGCATTTTCGACCGCGTATCAGAAGCTGGCCGAGCGGCTGAAGATCGACGTGCCGGTGCTGGTGCGTGGCGTGCTGCGGGGCGAAGAGGACTCCGCGCCGAAGCTGGCTGTCAGCAATATTCAGGCGCTGGAGGACGTGGTCGTCAAGCTGCCGGAGTCGCTGCGGATCCGAGTTCCGCTGGACCATCCCGACGCCGTGCTGCTGGAAAAACTCCACGCTGTATTTCTGGCTGCGCCGGGGCCGGGCAAGCTGCTGCTGGACCTGGAAGAGCCGGGCGAGTTCTGCGCCGTGCTGGAGCCGCGCGATGTGAGCGTCGCCGCCGACCGCTTGTTCATCGACCGGGTGGAAGAGTTGGTGGGGCGCGGCGCTGTGCGTGTGATCGACTAGGAGCGCTACCGCGTCCCTCATTCCTCGCCCGCTCCGATACAATGGATTGGATGGCAGAACAGGAACCAGGCAAGCTCGCGCAGGTGCAGGCGGCAGCAACGGCTGTGCCGGAGGCATGGCGCAGGACGGAGCTGGCGCGGCATCCGGAGCGCCCCTATCCGATGGACTTCATCGCGGCACTGTTCACCGACTTCAGCGAGATCCACGGCGACCGCGCCTTCGGCGACGACGCGGCGATGGCCTGCGGCATGGCGCGCTTCCACGGGCGGCCGGTGATGGTGGTGGCCAACCTGAAGGGGCGTACGCTCAAGGAGCGCGTGGCGCGCAAGTTCGGCTCGCCCGACCCCGAGGGTTATCGCAAGGCTCTGCGGGCGATGAAGATTGCGGAGAAGTTCGGCCATGCGATTTTCAGCTTTCTGGATGTGGCCGGCGCCAACCCTGGCATCGGCGCGGAGGAGCGCGGACAGGGCGAGGCGATTGCGCGCAACCTGCGCGAGATGTCGCGGCTGCGGGTGCAGACCATCGCGACGATTACCGGCGAGGGCGGATCGGGAGGCGCGTTGGCGCTGGCCGTGGCGGACCGCGTGCTGATGCTGGAGAACTCCATCTACTCGGTGATCTCGCCCGAGGGATGCGCGTCCATCATGTGGAAGGACGCGACGAGAAAACAGCAGGCCGCCGACGCGCTGAAGTATACGGCGCACAGCGTGAAGTCGCTGGGCTGCGTCGACGACGTGCTGGGCGAGCCGGAAGGCGGCACGCACAACGATCCCGCGCTGGCCGTGGCCCTGGTGGACGAGCGGCTGCGCTTCCACCTGGCCGAGCTCGACGCCAAACCGCTGGAGCAGATGCTGGAAGAGCGCTACCAGAAGTTCCGCAACATTGCGCAGTTCTACACCACCGCCGAGTGAGCGCGGAAGAGGATCAAACCTCAGGGGCTAATGCCCGAATTCAAAAGAAGCTCTTTCGGCATCCATTCGACTTCGCTCAGGACAGGCTCTGAAACCGTGCCCTTAAGCAAGACGGAGATTTTCGCAGTCTGTAAAGTCATGTCTTTAGGTAAAACTGTTTAGGGATATAGCAATCAGCTGCAAGAAGCCATGCAAACCACGTCCACCAGCGCCGCTCCACCGCTCCCGCCGCCCGGCCCAGCGCGCCCGCTGCCGGGCCCGCGCTTATTGGAGTTTGCGCTTTTCGTCGCTGCGATTCTGTGGTATCTGTGCGCGCAGGCCCTCTCCGCAAGCGCAGCCGGCGTTCTCGACATGCGCTTCGACCTGGGGGACGCGCGCCCACTGGTCGAAGCCTCACTCCTGCTGTTTCTTCTGGTCTGCGGCCTCGCGCTGCTGCGCGCCATCGAGCGCCGCCGCGCGCCGCTGCGGCAGACGCTCGGCCTTCCGCGACGCGCAACCTCGCGTGAAGAGTGGGCCACGGGAGCGGCCATCGGCTGGGGACTGGCCGTCGCTGTTGTTCTGCCGATGGCGCTGGCGCGCACGCTCAACGTGCAGCTATGGACCGCGCCGCGCGCCTTCACGCTGCTTGCGCTCGGCCTGCTGACGCTGGCCATCGCAACGCTGGCCCACGCGCTGGCGCTCTACGGCTACGGATTCCAGCGGCTGATTGAGGCGACCGGGCCGGTGCGCGCGACGATGATTCTCATGCTTCTGACGGCGGTCCGCGCCGCGTTCACTCCCACCGCCTACGGCACTCCCGATGGAACGCGCATTATGGTAGCAATGCTGGCCGCGCTGCTGCTCTCGCTCTGCTGGCTGCGCACCCACGGTCTGTGGCTGCTGTGGGGACTGAACTTTGCGTGGGCCGCATCCATCGCCGTGCTCTTCGGCCTGCCGCTGGGCGGCGATAACAGCCTCAGCTCTATCGTGGATACGCGCGCATACGGCCCGGCATGGCTCACCGGCGGTGAATACGGGCCTGCTGCTGCGGCGTTCTTAATTTTGCTTCTGCTGGCTGCGATTCCGATCCTGGTGCGCGCGACCAGCGACTACGCATGGAGCTACACCCATCCGCCGCTGATTCCCGGCGGCTACGATGTAACGCTTGCGCCGCCCGCCGCGCACGTTGCGATGGAGCAGGCTGCGGAATCCGCCCAGCCCGTCAATCCCGCATCGCTGGTGCAGATTCTTCCCAGTACGCCGCAAAACCCCATCGTTCGCACCTCACCCGAATAGCCGCGAACCTGCGCGAGTTGCAGCCTTTGCACGCCGCATACCTTACGCACCACCAAAGTGCGCTTGAAAAAAGGCAGGAGAAGGCGCAAGATTTCCTCACACGAGGTGCCTGCAATGGCCTTTCGTTCCCATCGATGGAGTCCGCACGCAACGGCACTTCCGGCCTGTCTGCTGGCCGGAGCGCTGGCCTTCGGACTGCCCGGCGCGGCGCGCGCGCAGGTCTTCGTGGTGGGCGAAAAGACCGCCATGGCGGACGTCTCCACCGACTTCCACCCCACACGCATCGAGCTTCCCACGGCCCCCATCACGGAGCGCGGGCGGCGCGATCTGGTGCGCAATCTGGAGGCTGAGCAGGGCTTCGCGCATCGCGCGCTGCCGCTGGGCGAGGACCTCATCCTGGTGGCCAACGGCAATCTGCGGCCAAGCGGAGATGCCTACAAGGAGATGCTCTACAAGAAGGGCCAGTCGGCCGCGCCGGGCGACCGCATCGTGCTCACTGCGGTGACGGTGAAGGACGACCGCATCGTCTTCGACCTCAACGGAGGGCCGTACCTTAATCACCGCTTTCTGCGCCATATCGACCTGAACGGCGTTCCCATCGTTCCCGACGACGGAGCGCAGGTGACCGGCTGCCGCGTCACCCTGCTCTTCGAGGGCGGGCTGCCGGCGGTGAACGCGCCGGAGGTGAAGGCGCTGCTGGACCCCATTATTGATTTCGGCGTGAAGACTTCGGCCGAGGCCTACGCGGACAGCCTTCCGCCATTCCTCAAGGACGCAGTTGCGCATCACGACGTGCTGGTGGGGATGGACCGCAAGATGGTGCTGGCCGCGATGGGCGCGCCGCAGTCGAAGGTGCGCGAGCTGGTCACCGGCTCGACGACACGGAGCTATGAGGAGTGGATCTACGGCCAGATGCCGCAGACCGTGCGCTTCGTCCGTTTCGAGGGCGACCGCGTGACGCAACTGCGCATTGCAGCGCTGGGCAAGCCCATCGTGATCCACACCCAGGACGAGATGCGCGGCTATCTGGACCCCGAGGACACCAACGAGGTCGCCATGGGCGACGCGAAGCCGGGCAACGGAGAAGATGGCACGGCCAAGCCGCCGACGATCCTGAAGCCGGGCGAGGCCGCGCCGGGCAGCTCGAAGCGCGTGCTGCTGCCAGTCCCCGTGGGAACACCTGCGTCCAATCCCGATTCCACCTCGACGCAGGACAAGAGCGCGACGCAGGACAAGAGCTCGACGACGGATTCCACCGCACCCACAGACAAGCCGGCCGACCCACCCACCACTGCAACTCATTAGAACCTGTATACGGAACGGTAATTATTCGTTGTTGCCGGTGATTCGGAACGACGCTGCAATGGATGCGACCGAGAGGAACGCGGCGATATATATCCAACAGAGCATGACCTGGTCTGGGGTCAACGAGAGCGCAAGCGTCCGGTACGACTGTAGCGCGGCCTCGACCGTTTGCTCAAAACTTGACCCCGCATGAACGGCGTAAATAACGAGCGCAACCAAACCGCAGGCGATGGCGACTGTGCCAACAAGAAGAGTGCGCCAGGGGAAGACAAGGGGCGGAGGCGCGCTGGCCTGAAGGTGGATCGACTCCATCACTGCGTGGACGAAGCCCGAGGAAGGCGCGAGCTGCGGTGCCGGTTGTGTAAGATGCTCGTCGAGCAGACGATCTACATCCTCCATAAGCAGCGCAGCATCTCTCTGCCGGGTCTCTCTGGCCGGTGTTGTGGATGGGGGGTTCATAACAACCTCGAAGTGAGTGGGAGGGGTGGCTTGTCTTGCATCTGGCCCAGATGCTGGGTTGGATTTGTATCTGGCGCGGCGCGATCCTGCACCAGCGGCCTCAGCTTCTCTCGCAGCAGGTTGCGCGCACGAAAGAGATGCGCCTTGACCGTGCCCTGCGGAATTCCGAGGCTGCGCGCGGTCGAGGGAACGTCCCGCTCGTGAAAATAATACAGCGTGAGGACCTCGCGATACTTCGCCGGAAGGCTCTGCACGGCATGGTGAATCGCCGCGCTCCGGTTGCGTTGTTCGAGCCCGCCGTCGATCTCGCGTGGATCGGCTGGCTCATGGGTCTCGTCGAATGGCAGCGAGATGGGTGGTATACGGCGAAGTTCGGAACAGAAGAGGTTGGTCGCCAGCGCGAAGAGCCAGGTGGAGAAGGCCGACTCCTGCCGCCATGAGCCCAGATTGCGGAAGGCGCGCAGGAAGGCCTCCTGCGCCATCTCTTCAGCTCGGCCACGGTCGCGGCAGAAGCGGTAGGCAAGGTTGATCAGCGGCGACTGCCAGCGGCGCACGATACCCTCGAAGGCCTGAGTGTCACCAGCGACCACCCGTGCTGCATCCTCGCGATCGTCGTCGGCGCGTTGGTTGCCGGAGATGCACTGACTGTCCGAGGTGAACTGGTTGTCCGAGGCGCTCAAATGATCTCCTCAAACCAGTGTGACCCCTGCGCGAGGGTTTTGGTTGCGTTTTCTTTAGGGGGCAGCGGCGGACGGTCAATAGAAGATATTTTCCAGGAAAACGAAACCGAATGCGGAAACATCATGTCTGACGGGATAAGAAGCAATTAGAAAGACACGGAGGTTTGCTCAATGATGGGTGATTTATTTCAACCCGTGCATATTCTCTTTCTGTTCATATCCTTTATACCCTTTGCTCTGATCGTGCTCCTGATCGTCTTTGCGATCAGATACTTCTCCAGGTCGCCGCAGGCGGAGCGTGAGGCCTACTATCACGCCGAGATGATCAAGAAGATCGCCGAGTCGGGCGCGGGGAGCACTTCGGCGATTGAGTATCTGCGGGAGCAGGAGCGCATCAAGGCGGTGAAGCGGCTGGGCGGCATCAAGCTGGGTGGACTCATCAACATTGGGCTGGGACTTGCACTGATCCTCGGTCTCGCATGTCTGCAGCCCAGGTTCTCTTTAGTAGGGGTTGGGCTAATTCCGCTGTTCATCGGCGTGGCGATGCTGGTATACGCCTTCTGGCTCGCACCAAAACCGGAAGCGTAAAATTCCGTCACTCGCCGAACGAAATACGGGGATTCTTCCCCTTCACTCCGTTCAGGGTCAGAATGACAAACGTAGCTGTGGTTCAGACGGCGTTGGCCAGGGCGGACTGTTGGGCGGCGAGAAGTTCGCGGATGCCCTGCTCGGCGAGGTCCAGCATGGCGGTGAGTTGGGCGCGGGTGTAGGAGACACGCTCGGCGGTGGCCTGCGTCTCGACCAGCCCGCCATCGGCCAGCATGACGACGTTCATGTCTACATCGGCGCGGGAGTCCTCTTCGTAGGCGAGGTCGAGCAGGATGTTTCCGTCGACGATGCCGACCGAGGTGGCGGCGAGCATCTGGCGCAGCGGCGATGTCTTCAGCGTTCCGGCGGCGACCAGCTTGCCCAGCGCCAGTGCCAGGGCGACTGATGCCCCCGTGATGGCGGCGGTGCGCGTTCCTCCGTCGGCCTGCAGGACGTCGCAGTCGAGGATGACGGTGCGCTCGCCCAGGGCCTTCATGTCGACAACAGCGCGCAGGCTGCGGCCGATCATCCGCTGGATCTCGTGCGTGCGCCCGCCGACCCTTCCCCGTTCGGATTCGCGCGGAGTGCGGGTGAGGGTGGCGCGGGGAAGCATTCCGTACTCCGCCGTCACCCATCCGCGGCCGGAGTTGCGCATCCAGCCGGGGACGCCGGTCTCGACGGTGGCGTTGCAAAGCACGCGGGTGTTGCCCATCTCGATGAGCACCGAACCCTCGGCAGTGGCGACAAACCCCGGCGTAAGGCGGACCGGGCGCAGAGCGTCGGCGGCGCGGCCGTCGGGGCGGAAGACCTTGGGGGCGGAAGGCGCCGCAGAGGCGTGCGCTGGGGCCGGATCGGAGGTTGAGAGGGAGATTGGGGCCATGGCGCGATTATAGTAGCGCGGGTTGAAGCCGGCCTTCGCGGAGGAAGGGAAGCGTGCGCTCTGCGGGCAGACGGGGCGCGTCTCCCAGAAGGGGAATCTGTCCCAATACGGGAATGGCTTTGAACTCTTCTTCTCTGTATTAGTTACGCGGTTTCTATGGGAACTCCACTGTCCCATAATGGGAATCAGGTATCAGAACGGGACTGGGAGTTGCCGGGAATTACAACTTTATTATCAATGACTTACAATTGCAGTACCAGTTTGGCACTCAACCTGATTATAGAGTAGGTGCCTGCGTCCTCAGAATCGGAGAGAAACAGGCTATCACTGGGGAGAAACAGGCAATTACCTGGTGTGCTGTAGATTACTGGAGTATGAGTCATGCGGGCAAAGCAGAGTTCCACCGCCTCAGGGATGTATCGCCGTTCCGGACCACTCACAAACACAATTCCGATCTGCGCCGTTGCGCCGGTCTGCGCCGGTGCGCCGAGTCTTGCGGGCGAGGCGGCGTTTTCGCCGGCTGCAGCGCCTGGCGGCCGCGCGCCCTCCCAACTCCACCGCAGGCGTTCTGGCCCGGAGACGGAGCTGGACGAAGGCCTGCTGCACGATGTGCGCAACCTGATGGGCGCGATCGGACTCTACTGCGATCTGCTGTCGATGCCGGATGTGCTCAAGCCGGAACACCGTCGCTATGCGGAGGAGTTGCGGCTGCTTGGAACACGCAGCGGGGCGCTGGTCCAACACCTGATTCAGCACCAGATGCAGTCATCGCCTGGGCAAGGCGGGCCGGAGGGTCCTGGCCCAGGCGCATCCTGGGAGGCGGGGGTTGCCCGCTCCCTGGCTCTGGCCAAGGTGCGGACGGCCGGGAGTGGACCGGTCGAGAGTGCAGTCAACTCGCTCACGCCGGTGAACCTGCGCACGATCGTCGAGCGCTGCTCGGGCCTGCTCAGCCAGGTGGCGGGCGGCCGGGTGATCGAGGTGAGCTACGGGGCAGCGGCCTC
>JBEKWE010000081.1:0-11762 GCA_049513335.1 Acidobacteriaceae bacterium
GGCGGGCGCAAGCTGATCCGGATAGTGGACGACGGGCAGGGCATGGTGCGCGACGACGCGCTGCTGGCCTTCGAGCGGCACGCAACCTCCAAGCTGCACAGCTCCGACGACCTGCTGGCGATCCGCACGCTGGGCTTTCGCGGCGAGGCGCTGCCGTCGATTGCCAGCGTCTCGCGGCTGACGCTGGAGACGCGCGCGGCGGAAGAAGATGCAGGAACAATGGTGGAGCTTGCGGGCGGAAAGATAGTTCGCGTGGAGGACGCGGGGCTGCCCGTGGGGACGACCATCGCGGTGCGCGATCTCTTCTACAACACTCCCGCGCGGCGCAAGTTTTTGCGGTCCGAACAGACCGAGCTGGGGCACATTGCGGCGCTGGTGACGCACTACGCGCTGGCCCATCCGGAGCGACACTTCGAGCTGCACTCCTCCACCCAGGCGCTGCTGATTGCGCCCGCGGTGGCAACCACCGGCGACCGGCTCTTTCAGATCTTCGGGCGCGAGACGGCGGCGCTGATGCTGCCCATCGCGGCGGAGATTGACTTCAGTCGCGCGGGGCTGCCGGAGCCTCCGCCGTGGAAGCGCGAGGCCGACTACGCGCCGCGGGAGTTGGGATTTCTGCGCCTCTCGGGGTTCGTCTCCAAGCCGGAGCTGCAGAAGCTTAACCGCAATTCGGTGTACATCTTCGTGAACCAGCGGCTGGTGCGCGACCGCGTGGTGCTGCACGCGCTGGCCGAGGCATACCGCAACATTATTCCGCCGACATCGTTTCCGGTGGTGCTGCTGTTTTTGGAGATGCCGCCGCAGGAGGTGGATGTGAATGTGCATCCGGCGAAGACCGAGGTGCGCTTCCGCCAGTCGGGGTTTGTGCATGACTTTATCCGCGATTCGGTGCGGACGACGCTGATGACGGCGCGGCCAGCGGCCAGCTTTGCCACGGCGCTGGGCGAGTCGCATGGGGGGGTGGGCATCTCGCAGGCCAGCTCGTCGCTGCTGCTGGACGTGAGCCCGATGCCGGGCGCTCCGGACGACGTGGTCTACGCGCCGCGCGAGGTCGTCGAGTCGGAGGGCGCGCCATCGGCGGACGATGTGGAGCGCTTCACGCTTCAGGCGCCGATTGTGCCGCCGTCCGCGGGGCGGCTTGCGTTCAGCGACCAGGGCATTGCCGTGGGATACGAGGCAGCGGGCGCGGCGGATGCGGGCTCATCGTGCGGGAGTGAAGGCGCGGAGAGCGCGGACGTGAGTGGAGCGGGAGCGGCCATCGCAGCCGTGGGCGGTTCGGACTCAGGCGCAGAAGGGACGCTGAATGCGCTGGCGACACTGAAGCCGCTGGGGCAGTTGCGCGACTCATTCATCCTGGCTGCCAACGACGAGGGGCTGTGGATCATTGACCAGCATGTGGCGCACGAGCGCGTGCTCTTCGAGAAGATCCTGCGCGCGCGCGAGGTGGAGCAGGTGCAGCGGCAACGGCTGTTGATGCCGTTGCTGGTCGATCTGCTTCCGGCGCAGATGGTCTCGTTCGCGGCAATTGCGCGCGAGCTGGACCTCAACGGATTCGAGGCCGAGCCGTTCGGCCCGAGGACGCTTGCCATCAAGGCCGCGCCGGTGGGGTTGGAGGGCCGCGAGCTGGAGCGGATGCTGGAGGAGGTGCTGGCGGTCCCGGAGAAGGAACAGCAGCAGGAGAACGCGGAGACGCGGCGGCGGCGGATTGCGGCGTCCATCGCGTGCCATGCGGCGATCAAGATCAATATGCCGCTGGAGCCGACAAAGATTGCATGGCTGCTGGCAGAGCTGGCGAAGACCGAGCATCCAATGAGCTGCCCGCATGGGCGGCCCATCGCGCTGCGCTATTCTCATAAGGACATACAGCGCGCCTTCCAGCGCATTTAGAAAGGCACCACCCACTTTGAATAGCCCGAGCAATCCGAGCAGCTCCGAAACAGCAAACCCAGCGATCCCGACCGCCGCGCAGCTTGCCGAGACGCGCCTGCGGCAGTGGCACCAGCAGGGCGAGGCGTTGCTGACGATGGAGAACCTGCGCAGTTGGACCAACGCCGCGGGGCTGGTGCTGTTTGTGCCGCGGCCGCAGATCGTCGCGCCCGCGCCGTCGCTGGTGGAAGCCGTGCTGGGCGGGCCGACGGCGACCCCCACAATCGAGCAGACCGCAGAGGCGCGCAGCCTGCTGGCGCGGCTCGTCGGGGAGGGGCTCGCCGTGCCGCTGAACCTGCTGGGCGCGGGCGCGGGAACGGTCCATGCGGGCGCGCCCGGCGATACGCCGGACTTCGTCGCATCAACCGCGGTCTTTTCGTACGTCTTCACGCTGCGCGGCGACAAGGCGTGGAAGCAGCCGCCTGCGACCTCCGGCCCGTTCAAAGTCTCTCCGCTGGCGCTGGCGACGCATGAGGCGCTCGCGCGGCGCGGGCCGCTGTCGGCGTACGACCTTAGCACCGAGGTCGGCAAGGAGGTGACGGAGGCGGCGGTGCTGCGCGCGCTCGCGGAGCTTTGGACGCACCTGCGCGTGCTTCCGCTGGCCCAGCCCGATGGCGCGGCAACGCTGTGGGAGCTGACGAGCGCGCGCTTCACCAAGCAGATCAAGGCGGGGGCCAATGCGGGCCAGCCGTCGGCGCTCTCCGCGCTGATCTCGCTCTACCTGGGCCAGGCCGTCGTCGCGAGTGAGGACGAGATCGAGAGCTTCCTCGCGCCGCTGGCCTCGCGCTCGCGCATTCGCGAAGTGGTCCATGCGCTGCTCTCGGCGCGGCAGTTGGACACGGTCGCAGTCGAAGGACGCACGATGCTCTACGTCGCCGGTTCTCTGCCGGAGTTCCTTGCACCGGAGGCGGCGGCGGTCGATGGGCTGGCGCAAGCCGCGGATGTGGTTGAGGAGATTGCAGTCGAAGCAGGAGCCGTAACCGGCGCGGAGAGCGCAGGCGAAGGCGCGCCGCGGATTACAAAGTTCATTCCCAAGCCGCGCAAGATCGGGACGGGATACCTGGCCAGGGCGAAGCCGTCGAAGTATGGCGCTGGCGCAAAGCCCGGCCCGTATGAACGCGGCACAAAGCCCGGATTTGGCGCGAAGGCAGGGTTCAAATCTGGCCGCGGCGGCGGGTTCAAGTCTGGGTTCAAGGCGCGCGAGGGCTCCGGGCCAGCGCCCGACCGCGAGCGGCGGCCTTTCAGCAAGCCTGCCGCTGGATTCGACAAGACGGCGGGCTTCAAAAAAACGGGCGACTTCGACAGGCCGTGGGAGGAAGAGAAGGCGCGCCGGCTAGCGGCTGCGGCAAGGCCGTCGGAGGTGCCAGACGACCTGCCCTCAGAGTTGCAGAATCCGGCGGGCGATCTTGCTGCATCGGGAGCCGCAGGAGGCGCGACTGGATCGGTCCAGCCCCGTGTGCCGCGCGTTGCCAGGCCAGGCGGCGGGGGTGGGGAGAGCGACGCGCGTCCGCCGCGCAAGAGCTTTAGCAAACCGGGAACCTTCGGGCGCAAGCGGGAAGGATCGGCGGCCCGGCCAGCGTTTGGCAGACCTCGCGCCCCCGGCTCCTACGCACCCCGTCCGTCGCGCGGCCCGGGCTTCAGCGGCAAGCCTCGGTCCTCCAAATCTGCGGGTTTCTCAAAATCCACGAGCTTCTCAAAAGCCAAATCCAAAGACAGGTTTGCCGATAAGCCATTCGCCGGTAAGCCCTTTGCGGGTAAGTCGAGAGACGGCGGCGAGAGCGGATTCGGCGGCGAGAGCGGCAAGCGCGTCTACAGAAAGTTCGACGCGCCGCGCGACCGTCCCACGCGACCTTTCTCTTCAAAACGCCCAGCTCGTCCCTACGCCTCTGACCGGCCTGTGCGCCCAGCCCGAGGGGAGGGCGCCGGCAGTTCTTCCGGCAGGCCGACTGAAGACTTCGCGCCGCGCAAGTTCGCGGGCAAATCATTCGGCAAACCGAGTGGTTTCTCCGGCAAGAAGCCGTTCGGCAAGTCTTCCGGCAAGCCGGGCGGATTTGCGGGCAAGAAGCCGTTTACCAAGCCGGGCGCGCCGTTTGCCGGCAAGCCCGCCAGCACCTTTGCCAAGTTTGCGGGCAGCAAGAAGCCATTCGGCAAGCGGGCGCCCGCGCGCAAGTTCAAACCGAAGGAGGATGGGTCCGACTGATGCGAGGCCAACCAGAGCCCATGGAAGAGGCCATGCCCACGCAAGCCGAGGCGCCCAGCGGCCCGCGCCGTCCAGTGATTGCCATCGACGGCCCTGCCGGCGCTGGGAAGAGCACGCTGGCGGCACACCTGGCGCGGCGCTTCGGCTTCCTCAACATCGAGACCGGAGCGATGTACCGCGCGCTGGCGTTGAAGGCGATCGAGGGGGACTTCCCGTTCGACGAGGAGGGGCCGTTGCTGGCGCTGGCCGAGGCGACCCGCATCGTGCTGGAACCGCACCACGAAGGCAGCCGCGTCCGACTGGACGGCATTGATGTCTCGCAACGCATTCGCGAGGCGGATGTTACCTCGGCGGCGTCGCGGGTCTCCGTCCATCCCCGCGTGCGCGCGTGGATGGTGGAGCAGCAGCGCGCGCTGGGGGCGCAGGGCGGCGTGGTGATGGAGGGCCGCGACATCGGGACGGCGGTCTTTCCCGACGCCGATGTCAAGATCTTTCTGGACGCCGCGCCTGAGGTCCGGGGCAACCGCCGGTTCCGCCAGGCCGCACCCATTGAGCTGACCACCCCGCGCCAGACCGAGTCTCGCCAGGAGCCGGCGCCCGAGACCGCCGAGCAGAAGCGCGTGGACGAGCAGGCGATAGTGGAGGAGATGCGCGAACGCGATCGCCGCGACCGCAACCGCGCCGAGTCGCCGCTGCGCCCAGCCGAGGACGCCGTCATCCTGGACTCGACCGCCATGAGCCTGGAAGAGGTCCTCGCCCGGGCCGAAGAGATCGTTCGCGCCCACCTGCCGCCGGGCTGACGGGTCCCTGCCGTGGTTCAGCCGCGGCCTTCCATGCTGCGGGAAGCCCCGGAGCGGTCTTCGCCGGCAGGGACCTCTACCGGCGCACCCGGCGGTGTGAAGATAGCAGTTGCAATTTTTCTCGCACAATTCTAGATATATTTGTTGCAAAGTGTGCTACTCTTGCATCATCGTTTGAATCAGATTGGTTTCTGCGACGATTGTTAGTTGTCGGCCCCCGATTTGGATCTTGCGGCAATGAAAATTTATCAGTACTAAGGAAAGAAACAACATGGAACAAGGAACAGTGAAGTGGTTTAACGATGCCAAGGGGTTTGGCTTCATCAGCCGTCAGAACGGCGAGGACGTGTTCGTTCACTACTCGGCGATCAATTCGAACGGTTTCAAGAGCCTGCAAGAAGGTCAGGCTGTGCAGTTCAACGTGGTCAAGGGGCCCAAGGGTTGGCAGGCGTCTGACGTTCAGCCTCTCTAGTCTTTCGCACTAAGCTGCACACTCTGGCTGCGCCAGCGGCTACAACACAGATTTGCGGGAGGGATGGCTGCGGCTGTCCCTCTTTGCTATTTAACGGCAGCAAGTCAGCGAGTTAGAAATTGCCACGACAGCGAGTCGGCAGCAGGGTCAGGGTTGGGGTTGGGTTGGCTGGGTGGCTTGCGGAGCGCCGGGCACCTCGGCGACACCGGGCAGGATCGTGGAGCTTGCTTTGAACTTGCGGTAATCCGAATAGCGCGACTCAATTACGGCACTGTGGTTGAAGAACAGTGTGATGCGGGCCGAGCCGCGACCGCCGGAAGACGCAGGCAGCCAGACCTCGTCGTTGACCTTGGTCCACTCCGCGTAGAACGTCGCGCCCTTGTGGACATCGGCGAGCAGACCGCCTGCAACTTTGAAATCAGTGACAACGCGGCCTTCAGCGCGCGCCAGTGCGTGGTCCTGCTCGTCAAACCAGAGGGTCCCGGCGACATCGCGAACCATCTCTTCCAGCAGATTGCCGGCCTTTGCATGAGGATTGCCGGCGTAGTCGATGGCGATGGTGTCGCGGCCGTGCAGCTGCACGCGGCGGGGATTGGAGAAGGTTCCCAGCTGCTGTAAGAGTTCATAGGTCAGCGAATAGGTGCTTCCCTTCTTCTTCGGCTGCTGGCCTGCGGCCTTCTCTGCGTCGCGCTGCTTGGCCTCCGCAATGCGCTGGTCGATGCGTTCGTTCTGCTTCTTCAACTCATCGCCGGAGATGGGTTTGCCATCGCGCGCCAGCAGCCTGCTGATATAGACGCCATTGATCCAGAAGATCTCCCGCTCGTCGGACGAGGTCTTCTTGACCGCCCCGTGGGAGTCCGTGTCCTGCTCCGTATCGAGAGTGCGATAGATGTAATCCTTGACCGCCTTCTGCGCGGCATCCCGGTGCGTCTCCGCCTGCTTGAGCAGGGTGTTGATGTCGGGCAATGGCCGCTCACTGGTACTCCCGGTCGCAGGCTGCGGTGTGGGTACGGTGGGCGGCTGGGATGCGGGAGCGGGCTTGGCCGGGGTTGAGGCTGGCGCCGGCGTTTGCGCCTGCGCCTGGGCATTGCATAAGCCAAAGACGACGAGGAACGCTGACAGGCCCACCAGCGCGAGAGACCCGATGCGGCACTTCCTGGAACGCGCAGCCATGGAATTACTATACGGGCTGGTCCTGGCGGCGGTTCCCCACTCCCCGCTGACGCGCGCTGGGATGGTTCTTCAGCCGGGATTCATTTCCAGCCCTCCCGCACGTTGCTCTCCTTCACCTGTTCGGTGACCCAGTCGGTCCAGATGGCCTCGTCGATGGGGCAGGCCAGCGGCGCGCCGTCCAGTGCGGCGGCAACGAAGTTCTCCACTGCTGGATAATGCACATTGGCGTGCGAGGGCAACTGCTCCTCGGTCAACTTGCCATCGCTCGCGAGCAGACGCAGTGTCGGCCCGTTGAGCGGGTCGAGGCTGATCTCGCCTTCGCTGCCGATGACACGGAACTGGTCGCGCTGGATGCGCGAGTTCCAGCGCACATCCACCACCGCGTGAATGCCACCCGCGTACTCGACGAGCGCGGTGGCTGAGTCCTCCACCGCCAGCGGATGCAGGGCATTGGAGAGCAGGCCAGTGGCGCGCTGTGGCCTGCCGAAGAGGAAGTTGCACGCGTCGATGCGGTGCGACCCGACGTCGTAGAGCGGCCCTCCGCCGGCGATGGCGGGGTCCTTCAGCCAGGCGCGGTCGGGGCTTTCCAGCCAGCCGTGGTAGTTCGCCTCCGCCAGCACCGGCTGGCCGATGGCACCTGCAGTAATCAATTCCTTCGCGCGGATGAGCTTGGGATAGAGCCGCCGGTAGTAGGCGACGCCGAGCAGCCGTCCCGACTGGCGCGCGGCCGCGGCCATGGATTCGGCCTGGGCAAAGTCCAGCGCGACGGGCTTCTCGCAGAGCACATGCTTGCCCGCGCGCAGGCTGGCGACGGCGTGGCTGGCGTGCAGCGCAACGGGCGAGGCGACGTAGACGGCTTCGATCGCCGGGTCGCGCAGGGCTTCGCCGAGATCGGTGTAGGCGAGCGCGCCGGGGTACGCCGCGGCCTTGGCGGGCGAGCGCGTCAGCAGGGCGTAGAGGCGGCTGCGCGGTTCCGCCAGCACCGCGGGCAGAACGCGCTTGCGGGTGATGTCTCCGATTCCGATGACCAGCCAGTTGAGCATTGTTGGAGTTGATCCAATTGAGGCGTCTGCTGCTTAGGCGCTTATCCGTTCCTGTGGACTGTCGGACACTGCCTGTGCGGATGCATCGATCTATCTGATGTTCCTGCCTCTGCGAAAGTACCATGCCTCACTCAGAAGGGTAACCCGGCAAAGAGATCGGTATGACACATGCCTGCTATTCTTTTTCACGTCTCAGGAATTATCAGGAGGCAGCGATGCCAGCCGATTCAAGTCGAGTGATTATCAACCTGCGCGAGCTTGCCGCGCTCACCGGAGACGCCAACGGCGCGCAGCGGGTCGCCTTCACGCCGGCGTGGCAGCGGGCGCGCGAGTGGTTCGCGGGCAAACTGGCCGAGCTGCCAGTCACGCGGCATTGCGACGCCGCAGGCAACGTGTGGGTCACGCTGCCCGGCGCATCGCCGAAGTCTCTGGTGCTGGGCAGTCATCTGGATTCCGTGCCTAACGGCGGCTGGCTGGACGGCGCGCTCGGCGTCCTCACCGCGCTGGAGGTCCTCTGCGGCATCGCCCGCGACACCGATGGCCGCCCTCCCTTCACCATTCGCGTCGTCGACTGGGCCGACGAGGAGGGCGCGCGCTTTGGCCGCAGCCTCTTCGGCTCTTCCGCCTTCGCCGGAACGCATAGCATCGCCGCCGACCGCGTGCGCACCGACCGCGACGGCGTGACACTGGAGGCCGCTCTGGCCGAGTGCGGCATCGAGATCGAGAGGATTGGAGAGGCTGCGCGCGAGCGGGAAAATATCGCCGCGTACCTGGAACTGCACATCGAGCAGGGGCCGGTGCTGGAACGCCTCGGGCTGCCGCTGGGCGCGGTGTTGGGGACGAAGGGCGTGGAGCGCCACGCCATCACCTTCCACGGGCAGGAGGCGCACTCCGGCTCGACGCCAATGGCCGACCGCCGCGACGCGCTGGCCGCCGCCGCTCGCCTTGCGCTGGAGATTCGCAGCATTGCCAAGCGCCACGCCGACGCCGTGTGCACCATGGGCTCCGTTAAGACCTTCCCCGGAATTGTCACCGCGGTGGTCGGCCGATGCGAGGCGACGCTCGATCAGCGCGACCTGGACGCCAAGATTCTGGCCACGATGTACCGCGAGGCACAGGAGGCCAGCCGCCGCTTTGCCGCAGAAGAACGCTGTACCGTCGAGTGGTCGCGCATCTGGAGCATCGAGCCAATCCCCTTCCACGCTGAGCTCATCGCCCTATGCCGCGACGCCATTGCAGATACGCTGGGCGTGCCCGCGCACAGTCTGCCCTCCGGCCCGCTGCACGACGCCGCCGAGGTCGCGCGCGTGGGCATTCCCACCACGATGATGTTTGTGCAGTCGCTGGGCGGCATCAGCCACAACAAGATCGAAGACACGCGCGAGGAGCACCTGCGACTGGCCGTCGCCGCCTTCGACCGCCTGGCCGCCAAGACGCTCGGCTGGATCGGGTCGCAGTAACCCGCGCGGCTACGGGCCAATGCGGCCCATCCATCGCAGCACCGGCCCCCAATACGTCTCCGTCGGCCTGAGGTACGGCTCGTTGTGCGACAACCCGGAAACCACCACCAACTCACCACGCGCCCCACACGCCCGCGTGAGTCGTCGCGCCATCTCCACCGGAAAGAGGCGGTCTCTGTCGCTGTGCACCACCAGGACCGGCAGTCTCAGCGTCGGCGCGACCGCGACCGTGTCCCATACGTCGGGAAAACCCCGCGCCACCCAGCGCGGAGTGCCCGTAGCACAGACCGCATCGCGAAATGAGGTGTAGGCCTCGCACAGGACCAATCCCGCGGGGGGAGGCACGAGTGTACCAACGCCGCTGGCGGCAATGCCGCTGCCCAGCGAAAATCCCAGCACAAAGACGCGCGCACCCGGCCCGACGCGCCGCCGCAGTTCCGCATACGCCGCTACCAGGTCCTGATCGCAATGCTCTGCGCGAACTGAGCCCGAGCTCTTCCCATATCCCGAGTAGTTGAAGAACATGGATCCAACGCCGCGCCGGGCAAGGAAGGCCTGCACCGCGCGCCAAAGCTTGCTGGTCTCGCCAATCCCGTGGCAGAGCAGGACCACCGGCGCTGCCTCGTCCCCCGCGACCCACACCCCGGCCAGCCTGCGCGCGCCACTGGCAAAGAAGAACTCCTCGCGCGAATCGGCCTTGGCCAGGCTTCGCGTCCTCCCCAACAGAGCGTCATGCACCCTTATCACGCGGCTGACCAGCGTGATCGCCACCGAAAAAAACTGCGAGCGCCAGCCCCGCGCATCACTTCGCATGGCGCTCCGCAGTCTCGCACAGCTTCTCCACGCGCTTCTGGCGGGCCTCCGGCGTCTGGTAGTAGAAGATGGCAAGCAGCTCGCCGCGGCACTGGGTGGGAGTCATGCGGGCCCATCCCACGCGGGCCCTGGGATGCGCACGAAACGCGGCATCAATGATCGGCGGAAGCTCGCGCTCGCCCTCCATTGTCGCCAGCAACCGCTCGGCCATCTGCTCGGTGCGCCGCATTCGCGTTGCTTCGCTCCTGGGCTCCATCACCCACTTGCCGATCTCGCGCCGCATGTACTCCGTCAGCCCGTCGTACCACTCGCGCAGCCCCGGCTCTTCGTCCAGCAGCGCGGCCAGTTCGTCCGGCAGCTCCGCCTCGCGCGGGTCGAGGTCCGGAGAAATCGTAAACTCCACGGATTCGCCCACCCCCGCGCCCGCCTGCATCGCGCGGTTCACCAGCAGATGAAATCCGCCGCGCGCATCGGGAAACAATGAGGTGCGAAAGGCAAACCCGTTGACCGTGCCACAAACCCGCAGCCGCACCATCGGCTTGCCCGTCGCGGCCTGCAACTCCGCCAGAGTGAAGGGCACGCGCGCGATCGTCCATCCCAGCGCGCGGTTTCCCTTCTCCAGCACCGCCTGAAAGCGCATTGCACGGTCCGCCACAGATGCCTCCTGACGCCTCTATGGTACCTCCGCGACGTTACAGGGAGCGGTAGCGATAAACTCATAGGCATCGCTACCCACTCCAATCCGCGCGTCTTTCTCTCCGCCGGCGAGGCCTCGGGCGACCACTACGGTGCGGGGATTATCGCGGAGTTGCGCGCGCGGCTGGCTGATGCGACGTTCACCGGACTGGGCGGAACGGCGATGGCCGACGCGGGGCTGGAGCGCATCGTGCGCGCCGAGGACGTGGCGCACATGGGATTCACCGAGGTCGTCCGCCACGCGCCATACATCTACTCGCAGTACCGCAGGCTGGTGGCGTCGATTGAACGCGAGCGGCCCGGCGTTGCCATTCTCATCGACTTTCCGGAGGTCAACTTCCGCCTCGCCCGGCGGCTGCGGCGGCTGGGTGTTCCCGTGCTGTGGTTCGTCAGCCCGCAACTGTGGGCGTGGAAGCGAGGGCGTCTGCGCCTGGTGCAGCGGTACGTCGATCGCATGATGGTGATCTTTCCCTTCGAGGCCGCGTTCTATCGCGCGCGCGGAGTGGATGCAGAGTTTGTGGGGCATCCGCTGGCTGCGCTTCCGCTGCCGACGATCTCTCGCGAAGAGTACGCCGCGAAGCACGGGCTCGATCCTGCGAAGCAATGGATCGCGTTGTTGCCGGGGAGCCGGCAGAGCGAGATTCGGGAGAACCTGCCGGCGATGCTGCAAGCCGCAGCCAATCTGAATCTGGATGTGGAGATGGCCTGCCAGTATCTGCTGCCGGTGGCATCGACCATCGACCTTGCGTGGATCCGGGATGAGATCGCCGCCCACGAATCTGCTGTGGATGAGAAGCTGCCCGGCTTTGCGGTGCTGCCGCGGATTGTACTGGTCGACGAAGCGCGTACGGCCCTGTTCCACGCGCGCGCCAGCGTGGTTGCCAGCGGCACGGCCACTGTGCAGGCGCTGACGATCGGCACGCCGTTTATCGTCGTCTATCGTGTCAGCGCGCTGACCTTCGCGCTGGCCAGGCGGATGGTGCGCTATCCCGCCGAGATCTCCGCCGTGCCGGACGCCGACGGCAACCTCCCCGTCGCGATGGTTAACCTGATCGCGGGCCGGCGCATAGTCCCCGAGCTGCTGAACCGCCGCTTCACCGCTGCCAACGTGGCCGCCGCACTGCGCCCGCTGCTGGACGAGACGCCGGAACGCCGCGAGATGATCGCCGCACTGGCCGA
>JBEKWE010000082.1:0-11696 GCA_049513335.1 Acidobacteriaceae bacterium
AACTCACATCGCCATCGATCTGCTCCAGCGCGATCTCGGTGGAGATCCGCGCCGGGTCCTTCAGGTTCTTGCGCGCCTCCAGCAACGCCTGCGGCATCTTCTTCTCGCGCTCCACCAGCGCACGCAGCCGCGTATCGGCCGACGCATAGGGCCGCTCCATAATCACGAAGGCCGAGCTGGTAATCCCCGAGGAGTAGCTGTCCGAGTTCTTCTCCCACCCGCGAATCACCTCCAGCGACAGCAGCTGCGAACGGATGTTGTTGAGCAGAATCTCGCGGTCCGCCGCCACGGGAGCATCCAGCGCGCCGGGGTCGATTGCCGCAACCTTCTTCTCGAATTCATGCAGCGCGGCAATCTCCCGTTCCACCCCAGCGGCTGAGTAGTCCTCCAACTGCGCATCGTACTGGTGCAGCCCCGCCGACGTCCCGCTGGTGGGCGAGAACTTGAAATAAACCTGCGAGAAAAATTGCTCCGAGAGAACATTGAAGGTCTGCATGGCCCCATCCGCCGAAAGCGACTGCGCTCGCGCGGACGGCGCAACCAGAAGAGATCCGAGCAGCAGCACCGTCGCAGGAAGTTTGTTGGTCATAATCTCTGAGCCACAGCCTAAGGCTCTAAGCAAAAGTCTACGGCAAAACCCTGCGAAGATGGCCAAACCGGAGGGCCTTGCATTGAGGCAGGACATTTCCACCATTTCCGCTTGACTCCAATGCAATTCCGCACTACGCTAAATGTGTGGCTAGACTCCCTTCGGGTTGAGTCAGTCACAACGAAGTCCACCCACTTCGTTGCTTTACCGGAATACCCACGCAACAGCCCCCACCGCGCTGCGTGGGTTTCCTCTTTAAGCCCCATGTTTTCAGGGGCCTGGCTGCTTTCGGTGGGCTTTTTCCCTGTGCCCTGCCCCCTCAAAAAACTACAGCACAGCAAAACCGCAAAGCAGAACCATCCAGGAGTTCCATGGCAAACCCCGGCAAAGCCGCGCCACGCAGGACGCCGCCACAAACACAAAGGCCCACATCTCTCCTCACAGATGTGGGCCTTGTTGTGCCTCCGCAAAACTCGATTACGGTTACCGAGCCGTGAGTGCCGTCAGCACACGACAGAACGAAGCACGCGCGCGCAGTACTACTGGAAAGAATTCGCGCTACGCGATCTTTCCGATGCGCGCACTCCCTGCAAAACCGGCTCTACTCAGGGGTCTGCAGCGACAGCAGGAAGGGAAACATCGCGATCACCATAAACAGCAGGGTCACCATCGCGTCATGCATGGTCGTCGTCTCAACTTTCGACCGTAAAGGAAAACACCGGCCCTTCCAATATCGCGCCTCCCTGACGCGCAACCCATCCCACCTAAGTACCCGGGCATACCACCTTAGTTGTAGAGAACGCCGGTTCCATCAGTCGCCTCTTGTGTGAGCGCAGAGCTTAGCCGGCCGTGAGCGGAGGCTGCGCTGGCGAGTTCTTCTTCCCAGAAAACCGCCTAAGCCCTGTTTTGAAAAGCACATACAGCACAGGGATGAAGAAGAGGTTGAGGATGGTGGAGAGCAGCATTCCGCCCACCACCGCCGTGCCCACCGAGTGGCGCCCGGTCGCTCCCGCGCCGTTGGCAAAGCACAGGGGAAGCATGCCCAGGATGAACGCGAAGCTGGTCATCAGGATCGGCCGCAGCCGCAACTCCGCCGCAACGATCGCCGCATCGACGATCGACCGCCCATGATGGAGCTGCTGCTCGGCGAACTCCACAATCAGAATCGAGTTCTTGGCCGAGAGCCCGATCAGCATCACCAGCCCGATCTGCACATACACGTCGTCGCTGATGCCGCGCGCCGAGACCAGCGCGAGCGCGCCCAGCACCGCCATCGGAACCGCCAGCAGAATGATGAATGGCAGAAAAAAGCTCTCGTACTGCGCGGAGAGAGTGAGGTAGACCACCAGCAGCCCCAGCCCGAAGATCAGGATTGTCTTGCCCGCCGACTCCTGCTCCTCCAGCGCGAGGCCCGTCCACGAGAACATCATCCCCGGCAGCTTGTACTTGTTGAAGAGCCGCTCCATGTTCTGCAGGCCCTGCCCGGAGCTCAGCCCCTCGGCAGGCGAGCCATCGATCTCCGCCGAGCGGAACATGTTGTAGTGGCTGATGACCTGCGGCCCCGCGGTCTCGGAGAGCTCCACCAGGTTGTCCAGCGGGACCATCTGCCCCGCGTTGGAGCGGACATAATACTGCCGCAGGTCGGCCGCATTGCGCCGAAACTGCTGGTCGGCCTGCACGTAGACGCGATACGAACGGTTGTTGAAGTTGAAGTCGTTCACATAGCTCGACCCCATGAACGTCCCCATGGCCGCCGTGATCTGCGACATGGGCACGCCCATCGCCTCGGCCTTCTGCCGGTCGATGGTGACCGCGAGCTGCGGATCGTTGGCCGTAAAGGTGGTATTGAGGTACAGCAGTCCCGACGCGGGATCGCGCGCCGCACCAACCAACGTATGCGCCACGCGGTCGATGTCTGCGAATGAATTGCGCCCGCCGTCCTGCAGGATGAACTGGAAGCCGCCGACCGCGCCAATCCCCTGGATCGCCGGAGGCTCCGCCGCAAAGAGGATTCCACCCGGGACCGCGAGGAGCTTCTGCGAGAGCCGCACCACAACGTCGTGCTGCGAGTGCCCCGGCCCCAGCTTGGTGCGGTCGGCCACGGGCTTCAGCGGCGCAAAGATAATGCCTGAGTTGGGCGAACTGCCGCCGCTGAGCGAGAAGCCCATCACTGAGAAGGTGCCATACACATCCGGGTCCCGCTGCACAATTGCCGCGCCGCGGTCCGCAAATTCGGTTGTATAGCTCAGCGATGCGCCCGGCGGCGTCTGTATCAGGACCATGAAGTAGCCCTGGTCCTCCGCCGGCAGGAAAGCCGTGGGCACATGGTTGTACATGTAGACCGTCGCGCCGAGGCCCGCGATAAACAGCAGCAGAAACGCATAGCGCCACTTCACCACCCAGCTCACGGCGATGGCATACAGACTGATGGTCTTGCGGATGAGCGCTTCCACCGGGTCGAGGAAGACCGCCATCAGCCCGCTGGGCCGCGTCTCCGGACGCAGGAAGGCCGAGGCCAGCGCGGGCGAGAGCGTCAGCGCGTTGAATGCCGAGATGGCAATCGAAAACGCAATTGTCAGCGAAAACTGTTTGTACAGGATCCCTGTCGTACCCGGGAACAAACTGACCGGGACAAAGACCGAGATCAGCACCAGCGAAGTCGCAATCACGGCGCTGGTGACCTCGGCCATGGCAATGATGGTCGCCTTGTGCGGGTCGTGGACGCACTCGTCCGTGCCAGCGACGGTCTGACCCTCCAGGTGGCGTTGCACGTTCTCGATCACAACGATCGCGTCGTCCACCACCAGTCCGGTGGCCAGCGTAATTCCGAAGAGCGTCAGCGAATTGATGGAGAAGTCGAAGAGACGGATGAAGGCAAACGTCCCAATCAGCGAGACCGGAATCGTGATGGCGGGAATGATGGTGGCGCGCCAGTCCTGCAGAAACAGAAAGATCACCAGGATCACGATGACGATGGCCGCAGCCAGCGTCTTCTCCACCTCGACGATGGAGTCGTGAACGATGGTGGTGGTATCCACCGCGACAAATCCCTCCAGCCCCGGCGGGAATGACTTCTGCAACTCAGCCAGCACTGCCTTGCATCGCCGGTCTACATCCATGGCGTTGGCGTTGGAGAGCTGCTGCACGCCCAGGCCGACCGCGTCGCCGCCGGAGTATTTCAGCCGCGATCCATAGCTCTCCGCGCCCAACTCCGCGCGCCCAACGTCCTTCAACAGGACCACGCCTGAGCCATTGCCCTGCGTACCCGGTCCGCTGCTCGAACTGGCTGCATTCGATTTAATAATGATGTTCTCGAACTGCTGCGGATCGCTGAGCCGCCCCGCCACGCGCACCGCCATCTGGTACGACTGTTTCGGGTCGGCCGGCGGAACGCCAAGCTGTCCGGCGGGGACCTCGACGTTCTGCTCGGCCAGCGCGTTGGTCACGTCCAGCGGCGTCAATCCGCGCGCAGCCAGCTTCGCGGGATCGAGCCAGATGCGCATCGCGTAGTTTGCGCCGCCGAAGCTCATCACATTGCCCACGCCGGGAACGCGCTTCAGCGCGTCTGAGACATAAACGTCCAGATAGTTCTGGATGAAATCCGGCGAGAGCGAGTGGTCGGGCGAGATGAACCCGGCCAGAAGCACGAAGTTCGAGTTGGCCTTGGTGATCGAGATGCCGGTGCTGTTCACCGTCGCCGGAAGCCGTCCCTGCGCGGTGGCCACGCGGTTCTGCACGTCCACCGCGGCAATGTCGAGGTTGTATCCGGTCTGGAACGTGATGGTAATCGTCGAGCTGCCGTCGTTCGACGAGGACGACGACATATAGCGCATCCCTTCGACGCCATTGATCGCCTGCTCCAGAATGATGGTGACGGCGGACTCGACGTCCTGCGCGTTGGCGCCGATGTAGTTGCAACTGACCACCACCTGCGGCGGCGCAAGCTGCGGGTATAGCGAGATGGGAATGCCGGGCAGCGACACCGCCCCGGCCAGCACGATCAGAAGCGCGCACACCGTGGCGAAGATGGGACGGCGAATAAAAAACTCAACCAAGAATCTCTACCTTTCCTGTCCTGCGCAAGGGCAAGACCTCAACCCTTCAATGCCCCGCGCGCGCCTGCGGCCCCGACGCCTGTATCGGAGCAACCGGCATGCCCTCCTGCAGAAACTGAATCCCAGACAGGATCACGCGGTCGCCCAGATTCAGCCCGCCCAGCACGGGATATAGATTGCCCACCGGCTCGCCCAGCTTCACCGAGACCTGGTGGGCAGCGAATCCCGCTCCCTGCGCCACTGCGACATAGAGGAAGCTCTGGTCGCCGATGCGCGTCACCGCAAGCACCGGCACGGTCGGCGTCTGCGCCGTGCTCCATGTAATGCGCGCATTCAATATCTGCCCATTGCGCAGTTGCTGCGACGACTTGGGAACCTGCGCCTTCACCAGAATTCCCTGCAGGTTGTTGTCCACCTCGGGCGAAACAAAATCCAGGCTGGTGTGCGCCAGCACCGCTCCGCTCGCGTCGAGCAGGCCCACCGCAAGCCCTGTCCGCGCTTCGGTCGCGCGCTCGGTCGGGACATAGATGTACGCTTCGAGGTCTTTTGCCTCATCCACCGTAGTCAGCGTCGTAGTGGACGATACGTAGTCGCCCAGATGCACTGGGATGTCGCCCACGATGCCGTCGAACGGCGCGCGAATATCGTAGAAGGCAAGCTGTTCGCGTTGCGTCCTGGTCTGCGCCACCGCCGAATCCAGCGCCGCCTTGGAGTTGGCGAACGACTGCATCGCCTGGTCGTACGCCTGCTTGGAAATAATTCCGTCCTTATACAGTTGCGACTGGCGGAGCAGGTCGGTCTCGTTGTACTGGTAGACGGCCCTCAGTTGCTGCTCGGTGGCCTGCTGCGCAGCCACCGTCGCCACCTGCTTCGCCGGATCGATCTGCATCAGCACCGCGCCGGCCTTCACCGCGTCGCCCGACTTCACCAGAATCTTCGTCAGGTTGCCATCCACCTGCGGCTGCATCGTCGCCGAACGCCGGCTCTTGATCGTCGCCACATAGCTGTCCGACATGGGCACGCCGGTCAGCGTCACCGGCTGCACCAGCACCGGCGTTACCGGCCCTGCGGGAGCGGCAGCCGGAGCGGCTTTCTTGTTGCATCCCGCCGAGAGCGCGGCAAGCGCGACGGCAAGTGCTGCGGCCAGGACCTTCGACGGCACGGACCGGACATTGCATAAATAATCAAACAAACGCAAAACGAATCTCCTCAAATGAACCGCAAACCTAACGGAACCTATTTAATGATACGTGTTTGCACACGGATGCAGAAAGGTGGACGAAATTCCCGACAACGATTGGCAATGCGACCGGAGCTTGCCGTTGCAGACCGGCGTTAGGTTTTTGTTCTGGGCGCCGGCGGCGTAAGCCCAAGCTCGCGCATCACCATCTGCAGGTCCTTCCATGCCTCCGCCTTCTGGCGCGGATCGCGCAGCAGGAACGCCGGATGATAGGTCACTGCCAACTTCGCGCCGCGGCAACGATGCCACCGCCCACGCAGCGAGCTGAGCGACTGCTTTACGCCCAGCAGATAGGTCGCCGCGGTCGCTCCCAGCGCGACGATCGCCTCCGGCCGCAGCACATCAATCTGGCGCAGCAGGAACTGCGAGCAGATATTCGCCTCCGCCGGCTCCGGCACGCGGTTGCCCGGCGGCCTGCACTTCACAATGTTTGCGATGTAGACCTCCGCCCGCGCCAGGCCCATCGCGCCAATCATATTGTTGAGCAACTGCCCGGCCTTGCCGACGAAGGGAAGGCCCTGCGCGTCCTCGTCCGCGCCCGGCCCCTCGCCCACAAACATCAGCCGCGCCGTGGCCGGCCCATCGCCGAAGACGATCTTGTGCCTCCCCGCATAGGCCAGTGGGCAGCGCGTGCAGTCGCCAATCTCATCCTGAATCGCGCGCAGCACGGCCTCGCGCTCCGCAGCCGGAATCGCCGACGAGGGAACCGGCGCAAGTTCGTTGAACGAAATCAGTCTGTCTGGCGTCACAGAAATTGTCTCGGCAATCGGCGGCGCAGATGGCCCCTCGAGCGCGAACGGCACGCCGTTTTCCACCGCTGCGTCCGGCGTTGCAGTAACTGCCTCCGCTTCGCTTGCAGCCTGCGGCGCTGGTTCACCGCGTCGATATAAGTCATGCACGCCGAGATCGCGGAAGTACTCGACCCACGCGCGCACCTGCGTTTCAGCCTCGCCCTGCATCGCGGCAGCTACTCCTCCGGCTCAACCGGAGCGACGTCTTCCTTCTTATGGGTGACGACGTAGGTCACGCATCCCTGGTTGATCTCGTCCTGCGCCACGCGGCATGCCTTCATGCTCTTGGTGGGCATCAGCGGAAGCGCGCCCGACTGCAACTGGCGAGCCCTGCGCGCTGCGCCCTTCACAAGGCTGTACTTGTTGTGGAGAGGATCTTCATTCGACATCGTTGACACCTCGGGGATTGCTTTCAATCTACCGCAATCACGCCAATTTGTCCCGCCACGCCATTGCGCAGACAGTCCCGCACCGAAGCGGCTTAGCAGGGACGGGCTGTAGCCTGAGGCCTTAGCCTTGGGCCTCCCGTCCGTAACAGCCGCATAATCAACAGGGCTTCGGCCCCACGAATAGGATTAACGAAATCAATGGGTGTTAGCTCCGGGCCATCCGCCCTGTGCCCCGATCATCGCGATCGGGGGCCCCGGCGAGCTTGCTCGCTGCGGTGAAGATGAGTGGGTGTCCAGACACAAAATGAGTTGAGATTCAGCCGTATGATGAGTGTTCGTCCAGCCCGGCCCGCCTGCGCTACTTCTTGGCGAACGAGCGCACCAGAATCACCAGGTTCCACACGTCGTCAGGTTTAACCCGGTCGCCTTCGGGGGGCATCTTGCCCTTGCCGTCGTGGATGAGCGTGTAGATGTCCCCGTCCGTCTTGTCCTTCAGCGTATCCGGATCGCGCAGGTCCTTCATGCTCAGTCCCATATCGGAGACAAGGTCCCCCTTGCCGTTGCCATTGTCCCCGTGGCACATGGCGCAATCGATCTTGAACGTCGCAAGTGCGTGGGCCTGCGATTCGGGCGTGGGTTTTACCGGATTATTCGCAGGAACCGCTGCGGCAGGAGTTGCAGTCTGGTCGGGGGGCGCAGCCTGATCGGGGGGCGCAGTCTGTGCGGGAGGCGCGGCCTGTGCGGGAGGTGCAGCCTGTGCGGGAGGCGCGGCCTGTGCGGGAGGCGCAGCCGGCTCCTGTGGCAGGAGTGCAAGAAACAGCAGCGGCGGAAGAACAAATAGAAGCTTCAGCATTACAACCCTCCATGGAGTCAGCCGAAACGTTGACAGCAGAATCCTATGCCTCATGCGCGCCGATTGAAATCCTGGACCGCATGCAAACCAGCTTCGCAACCGATTCTACCGCTTCCCTGTCCCGCCTGTTTCTTCGCGTCTGCGTTCAGCATACGGATTGTCTGCGTATTTCCCCCTCCGCCCGCAATTCCCCCTGCGCCCGCAATGCCGACTCTGGTAGCCTGATGGAATGAGCGCTGACACCTACGAACTTCCAGTCCCCGCGTCTGTACTCCCCAACCTGCGCGTCGCCATCCTGGGCGCGGGCAAGATGGGCGGGATTCTGCTGCAGGCCTTCCTCAAGAACAATCTTCTACTGCCGGACCAGCTTGTGGCGACCGTGCAGCATCCCGACCGCGCGCTGGCTCTCTCGGCGCAGTTCGGCGTCAACGTCGGCACCGACAACCTCGCCGCCGCGCGCCAGGCAGACGTCATCCTGCTGGGCGTAAAGCCGATTCAGGTCCCGGCCCTCATCGCCGAAATACTCCCCGCGCTGACGCCCTCCAAGCTGCTGCTGTCGTTCGCCGCCTCGGTGAAGACGCGCGCCATCGAGGACGCGGCGGGCTGCGATCTGGCGGTCATCCGCGCCATGCCCAATACGCCCGCGCTGCTCTCGGCCGGCGCCACCGCGCTCTGCTCCGGCCGCTTCGTCAGCGCCGAGCAGATCGCCCTGGCCCAGCGCATCTTTTCCACTGTAGGGCGAACGGTGGTGGTCGACGAGAAGCACATGGACGCGGTGACGGGACTCTCCGGCTCCGGTCCCGCCTTCCTCTACATCATCATCGAGGCGCTGGCCGAGGCGGGCGTCAACGTCGGCCTGCCGCGCGACGTGGCCACGCTGCTGGCCGCGCAGACGGCGTACGGCTCGGCGCGCATGGTGCTGGAGACCGGCTACCACCCCGCGCTGCTCAAGGACGCCGTCACCACTCCGGCCGGCTGCGCCGTCGACGGCATCCTGGAACTGGAAGAGGGTGGCCTGCGCGTCACCCTCATCAAGGCGGTCAAACGGGCCACCCAGCGCGCCCGGGAGCTGGCCACCGGCTGACCCGCAGTATGCGACCACTGCAATCTCCCCAACGGGAACGCACGGATATAGTATGGTTGCGTGGCTTTGCTCTCGAGTGAGCATGCCGGACAATCCGCATCACGGGACAGAAGGAGAGCAACCCCACCATGAAGCTGCTGTCGAGAGCTGTTCTACTCGCTACTTGTTTTTCCCTGGCCAGTTCCATCGCCATCGCGCAAGCAAAGGTCCACGCCGTGTCCGGAACCGTCACGACAATCCATCCCAAGATTCAAATGACGGAGATCGAAACCGACGATGGCTCTTCGGGACACTTCCAATGGCTGACCAAGACTGGCGGCGCCATCGACTTCGACAAGGCCGTCAGCGCCGATTCAATCGCCGCCGACAAGTTCACAACCTTGCAGACCCAGGTCATCGTCTACTACTGCGGGGAGGATGTGGTGCGCACCATCGTCGCATTGCGCGACCTTGGCGCCGCGCCGCTGCTGAAGAGCACCGGCACCGTCGTCAAACTCGACCGGCACGAACACCTGCTGACCATCAAAAACTCAACCGGAGGCGAAGAGACATTCCACATTGACCCCAAGACGGTTGTGGACACGGAGACCGGCGTCGTGACCAACTACAAGTTCGATCTGGGCAAGGGGAATCATGTGCGAGTGCTCGCCGCACAGGCAAATGGAAGCAATACAGCATTGCTGATCACGCCGGCCGTCTACTGAGCCGAACGAAGTCGCGCGCTTCACTCTTGCTCGCCCCGTCGCATCGCCGCATCGAATCCGCCCATGTCCCCAGCCCCCGCCAATCCGGCCCCTCCCAATTCCCGCCGCATCGCGCGCTTCGCCTGGTTCGTCGTCTTCTATAACGTCCTCGTCATTGTGTGGGGAGCGCTGGTGCGCGCCAGCGGTTCGGGCGCGGGCTGCGGCAACCGCTGGCCGCTGTGCAACGGCCAGATCATTCCGGTCTCGCCCGGCTTCCACACCCTCATCGAGTTCACCCACAGGACGATGGTGGGCGGCTCGACCCTCATCGTTCTCGCGCTGCTGGTCTGGAGCTTCCGCGCAACCGCCAAAGGCCAGGCCGCGCGCGCGCTCGCCGTCGTCTCGACCCTCCTTCTGCTCAACGAGGCATTCCTCGGCGCGCTGCTGGTCAAGCTGAACTACGTCACCGGAAACCAGTCCACTGGACGCATCGTTCTGCTCTCCATCCATCTCGGCAACACGCTGCTTCTCATGGCCGCCCTCACGCTGACCGCGCGCTTCCTCTCCACCGGCCAGCGCTGGGCCGATCTGCCACTCACGCATCGCCTGGTCGGCATAGTGGAGGGCCTCGTTACCACCATCTTCGTCGGCATCACCGGCTCCATCGCCGCGCTGGGTGACACGCTCTTCCCCGCCCCCTCGCTGCGCGCCTCCATCGCGCAGGACCTCGCCGCCGGCTCGCCGTGGCTGCTGCGCCTGCGGCTGGTCCATCCCGCCCTTGCAGTGATCGCGGCCCTCTTTGCACTCTGGCTGGCCGCCCGCGAGCGGGCCGATCCACGCGCGACACCCGCCCAGTACGCGCACCGCATGCGCCTGGCAAACCTGCTTCTCATCCTGCTTGCACTCCAGTTCGTGCTGGGCTTCGCCGACGTTGTGCTGCTTGCGCCCGCATGGATGCAGCTGCTCCACCTGCTGGGCGCCGACCTCTTCTGGATCGCCCTGGTCCAGCTCGCCGCTGAGACCCTCTGGCCAGCCGCTACGCCCTCTGCCAAAGAAGCTTAATCGTCAAATCAAATGGATTGGAAGGGCACGCGTTGACGCGAACCGATGAGTGCGCTCTTGTAGAAGCACACGCTCCCTTGAGCGATTCACATCCGTAGGCAGGTGCGATCGGCGAAGTCTACTGCGGCCCCGGCTTGCCAGCAATCTTGTCCCCAACCTTCTGTGTGCCATGAGCCGTGTCCTTGGCCACGACCGTGGTGCGGTGGGAGGTGTCCTTGGCCACGACCGTCGTTCTATGCGCCGTGTCCTTCGCGACAATCGTCGTTCGATCGCCCGTCTTGCGAACCACCTTCTTCGTACCGTGCGATGTATTGTTGACGACCTTCTTGCTCGTCGTAGCGGTCGCGTGTCCCGTGTCGACGGCCGCTGCCTTGGTGTCATGGCCAGCGTTCTTCATGTCCTGCCCCACACCCTGGCCCAGCGCAACGCAGCATCCCAGCCCGAGGCCAAGCCCCGCGGCAAGCAAAATCCGTGCCATCTCAAGCTTCTTCATCATCATCCCTCCGCCTGCCTTGCGCAGGCCCTACTAGGGTAGATTCGCCAAACCGGCGGCGAGATGTATGAGTGGCACAAATCCTTTGGCCGCGTCGAATGGCAACTGCGCGCCAAAGTCGCGTATATTTTCCTACGTCCGCATAATCACTCTCGGAACCGACAGAGCGGCCAGACAACACCGACACCACCGATAGAATGGACGAATAAATCCCCATGCCTGCCGTCTTTATTCCCGCTGCCCCCATCCCCGCCATAATGCTGCTCGCCGCCACGCAGTTGACCCATCTCGCGCCGATCGATGTCGCCATCCTGCTGCTCTACTTCGCCATGGTGCTCTTCATCGGCTTCTATGTGAAGAGCGCGGCCAACACCAGCGAGCAGTTCTTCCTGGCCGGGCGCGAGATGACCGCCTGGATCGCGGGCCTCAGCTTCGTCTCCGCCAACCTCGGCTCGCT
>JBEKWE010000083.1:0-11781 GCA_049513335.1 Acidobacteriaceae bacterium
AGCCGGTCTTGACGCGTACAAATGCGAGCAGCAGCGAGACGGTGAAGAGTACAAGCAGCGCGGCCCACAGATGCGCCACCTGCTGAAAGTGCAGCAGCGCGAAGAAGAGGCTGGTGAGCACAGCGGAGAAGATCAACGCCGCCGGGGTGAGCTTCGTGGTGGTCTGCCAGCGCGAGCGCGCCTCGGCGGTGCGCGGCAGGCTCAGCCAGTCGTATGCGATGGCGATGGCGGGCAGCAGGAACCCGCGAAAGCAGACCTCCTCGAAGATCGGCGCAACGATGGTGCCGAAGAGAGTGATGAGCCACGCATCCGCCGGCGTCAGAAAGAACGCGTCGATGGGCCGCGATTTTGGCGGCGTGATGAAGTTGGTGGCGATCTGCACCATAACTCCAAGTGCCAGAGCAGCGGATAGAAGAACCACGCCGCCAGCAGGGTCGTCAGATACGTCGTCGCCAGCAGGGCGATCTGTAGCTTCGGGTGCAGCAGCGTAGTCACGCCGCCGTGCACAGCTCCCGGCGATCTTCCCATCGCTACCAGAACAAGCTCAAGAAAAATCAGCAGCAATCCCGTAAAGCAGACGAAGAGAAGCGCGTGTCCCATGTGGGGAACGCGCCGCAGCGGCGCCTCGTGTTCCTCGCCGGCGGCGGCTCCGGTGCTCGGCGTGCCTTCGCTGCCCGGCGTTTCTTGCTGCCTCGTCACGTCTTCCGGTCCATTCGCGGAAAAGATACTCATGCCGATCTCCCCCTCCTCAGGTTCGCGTTCTTCTTTGCAGCCCTTGCAGGCGCGCTCTTCGACAAAACTGATTTCTTAGCCACCTTCTTCACCGGTCCGGCCTCGCGCGCCGACGGCAGTCCGGTCTTCTTTTGCGGCGCGACAAACTTGGCCCGAGCCGCCTTCGCCTGGTCAGGCACGGCGGCAATATCCAGCGGCTGCGGCCCGGCGTGGCCCACCCCTCCGCCTCCGTTCGACGAGATACGGTTCGCCCAGTTCGACCCTGCGTGGTCCGCTCCATAGTGACGCGCCAGAAAGTTACCGGTGTACGATCCGGCGACGGTGGCAATCTGCTCCGGCGTTCCATGCGCCACGATGCGTCCGCCGCGCTCGCCGCCCTCCGGCCCCATGTCCAGCACATAGTCGGCGTTACGCACGATGTCGAGGTTGTGCTCAATAATAATGACCGTGTTGCCCAGATCAGTGAGCCGGTGCAGCACCTCCAGCAGCTTGCGCACGTCGTCGAAGTGCAGGCCGGTCGTCGGCTCGTCCAGCAGATACAGCGTGCGCCCGGTCTGGCGTTTCGATAGCTCGCGCGCCAGCTTCATGCGCTGCGCCTCGCCGCCGGAGAGCGTGGTGGCGGACTGGCCAAGATGGATGTACCCAAGCCCCACATCCACCAGTGTCTGCAACTTCGCCGCGGCGGCCGGAATGTCTTTGAGGACTGGGAGCGCGTCGGCGATGGGCAGGTCCAGCAGGTCGGCGATGGAGTGGCCGTTGAAGCGCACCGCCAGCGTCTCCTGGTTGTAACGTCGTCCGTTACACACATCGCAGAGCACATAGACGTCGGGCAGGAAGTTCATCTCGATGCGCCGCTGGCCATCGCCCTGGCATGCCTCGCAGCGACCGCCCTGCACGTTGAAGCTGAAGCGGCCGGGCTTGTATCCGCGCTCACGCGACTCCGGCAGCATCGCGAATAAATCGCGGATCGCGGTGAAGACGCCGGTGTACGTGGCCGGATTCGACCGCGGAGTCCGCCCGATCGCCGACTGGTCGATCTCGATCACCTTGTCGATCTGGTCGATGCCCACGACGCGCCCATGCGCTCCCGGCTCCTCGCGCGATCCGTAGAGTTCGCGGGCCAGCGCGCGATAGAGGATGTCCGTCACCAGTGTCGATTTGCCCGAGCCCGAGACGCCGGTCACCACCGTCATCACACCCAGCGGGAAGTGCGCCGTCAACTGTTGCAGGTTGTGCGCCGTGGCATTCTCCACCGTGATCCACTTGCCGGTGAGCGGTCTGGGCTGGGCGCGCGCCACAATCTCGATCTTCCCAGCCAGATACTGCCCGGTCAGCGACGCCGGATTGTCCATCACCTGCTGCGGCGTTCCAGCGGCGATCAGCAGGCCGCCGTTCTTGCCCGCGCCGGGCCCCAGGTCGAGCACGTAGTCGGCCTTGCGAATGGTGTCCTCATCATGCTCCACCACCAGCACCGTGTTGCCCAGGTCGCGCAGGTTGGCCAGCGCCTGCAGCAGACGCCGATTGTCGCGCTGATGCAGCCCGATCGACGGCTCATCGAGCACATACAGCACTCCGCGCAGGCGCGACCCGATCTGCGTCGCCAGCCGTATCCTTTGTCCCTCGCCGCCGGAGAGAGTCGCCGCCGAGCGGTCCAGAGAGAGATAGCCCAGCCCCACCGCGTTCAGGAACTCCAGCCGCTCGATGATCTCGCGCTGTAGCCGGTCCGCCACAATCCTGTCGCGCCCGGTGAGGTGCATGGCCCGCGCGCCCTCCAGCGCCCGCTCCATGGAGAGCGCGGTGAACTCCGCGATCGAGCGGTCCTCGCCGCCGATTGAAACTGTCACCGCCAGCGACTCCGGCCTCAACCGCCGTCCCTGGCAGCGCGGACAGACGGTCGCAGACATGTACTGCATCATGTACTCGCGGTAGCCGTCGGACTTCGTCTCGTCCAGGTTGGCGCGCAGATAGGCAAAGATGCCATGAAAGCCCGTCCGGCCCAGTTCATTCTTCGGCGGCCCATAGAGCAGCAGATCCTGCTGCGGCTTACTCAGTTCACTGAAGGGTAGCTTCAGGTCGATCTTGTACCGCTCCGCCGCAAGCCGGATCAGCCGCAGCAGATACGACGATCCCGAACCCGGTCCCATCGCTCCATCCAGCAGCGGCTTCGACCAGTCCGCAATCGTCTTTGCGGGGTCGAAGTCGTAGGTGCTGCCCAGCCCTTTGCACTCCGGGCAGGCGCCGTAGGCGGAGTTGAACGAGAAGCTGCGCGGCTCCAGCCGCGGCACGTCGATGCCACACTCCGGGCAGGCCATCGACGACGAGTACAGCGTCTCGTCCTGCGCGCGGTTCGTCCCCTGTATGCCGATCAGCACCAGTCCCCTGGCCATCTGCAGCGCCTTCGCCACCGAAGTCTCCAGCCGCCGCGTGTCGAACTTACGCGGTTCAAGGTTCGAGGTTCGAGGTTCGAGGGAAGACGAAGTAGATGCGGTCTCATTGACGTTTTGTGCTAGCGGCTTGAGGATAATGCGATCGACCACCGCTTCGACCGTGTGGTTCCTGCGCTTGTCCAGGCGCATGCCCTCGGTCAGCTCCGTCATTACGCCGTCGATGCGCGCGCGAAATCCCTGCTGGTCCAGCGCCTCCAGTTCCTCGCGAAACTCGCCCTTGCGTCCGCGCACCAGCGGTGCAAACACTGTGATGCGCTCGCCCGGCGTCTGCGCCACAATGCGCTCCACGATCTGCTCCACCGTCTGGCGCGTGATCGGCAGCCCGCACTTGGGGCAGTGCGGCTGGCCCACCGATGCGTACAGCAGGCGCAGGTAGTCGTAGATCTCCGTAATTGTGCCCACCGTCGAGCGCGGGCTGCGCGAGGTCGTCTTCTGCTCAATCGAGATCGCCGGCGAGAGCCCATCGATGGCATCCACGTCCGGCCGCTCCATCTGGTCCAGAAACTGCCGCGCGTAGGCCGAGAGCGTCTCCACATAGCGCCGCTGGCCTTCGGCGTAGATGGTGTCGAAGGCAAGCGAGGACTTGCCCGACCCCGAGAGCCCAGTCACCACGGTCAGCGTATTGCGCGGAATGGAGACCGAGAGGTTGCGCAGGTTGTGCTGCCGCGCGCCGCGCACCGTGATGTGAGTGATTGCCATGCGGACTGGTTTGGCCGCGCACTCCACTGTGCCGCATGGAGGTGAAATGGCCAATCCTCAGGATACGGCATTGGGCCGCGCCAGGTCTTGCTCCCGGTCGAAACGCGGCCAGCCCTTCGCCGCCAGAACGTACCCGAATGGGTAATAAGCAATTCATCAAGGCTGCATCACAACCGATTCAATCTTTGTAACAATAAATTTGCTCCGGCCGCGCCTCGAGTCCTTGGCATCTCATAAGAGGGGCAGGCGAAAGTTGAGGAATGTTTCTGTGAGTGATTCTGTGGTACTGGTGTGTGCGGTCTTTGCGTCGTTGGCCTCTGGCGTCCTGCTGGCGTACGGCGTCTGTCAGGCGGTCTTTGCCCTCTTCCGCATGCACACCCTCCCGGCGCCCGCGCCCTCTCAGGCGCGAGTCGCGCGCTCCGCCAGCGTCGTCGAAGGATAGCTTACCGCCGGATGGGCGATAATCACTCTCGTGACCTCTGCAGCCAAGTCCGCCCCCACCAGCCCCAAACTCCGCCTCATTCTCGCCGTCACCGGCGCCAGCGGCTCTATCTTTGCCGCCGAGATGCTCCGTGCCCTCCACGCCGACGCGCGCGTCGCCAAGGTGGACTTCATCCCCAGCGAGGCATCGCTGCGCGTCTTCGCCGAAGAGATGCAACTCAGCGGACGCAACGCACTCGCAGAGAAACTCCTTGGCACCGGCCACGCCTCAATCTCCAAAATCCTCCAGCACGCCGAGGCCGACATCGGGGCCAACGTCGCCAGCGGCAGCACTCCCTCCGACGGTATGATCGTGCTTCCCTGCACCATGGGGACGCTGGCCGGAATTGCCAACGGAATGGCCTCCAACCTCATCGAGCGCGCCGCCGACGTCTGCCTGAAGGAACGCCGCCGCCTCATCCTCTGCGTGCGCGAGACGCCCTTCAACCGCATCCACCTGCGCAACATGCAGCTCGCCTCGGACGCCGGCGCCACCATCTTCCCGGTGATGCCCACCCTCTACAACCAGCCCCAGAACACCACCGAGATGGCCCGCCAGTTTGTGGACCGCGTGCTGGCCCACATCGGCCTGCCCCAGCCCGGCGCGTACGAGTGGAAGCCCGATTAGAGCGCTTCTAAGAGACGCGTCCGCGAAGCCGCCATGCTATACGAGCGCGGCTTATCCATTGCGCGCGGGTGCGGCTAATTTATTCCATAAGAACGCGGCTTAGTCATTCCGCACCAGTGCTGCTTATCCATGCCGTGCGGGCGCGGCTTATATGCCGACGCTGCAGTCACCGTCGGGAAGCTGGTCGCCGGAGTGGGCGTAGAGATCGTATGGTGTGCGGTGGTTGAATTTGTAACGCTGGCGAATCTCGCGGCCCACGATCAGCCCCAGCGCCACCGCTCCAAGCGCGGCCGAGACCCAGCCGATGGTCTTCAGCAGGTGGGACTCCTGCGCACAGGCTTGCTCGCCAGCGGCGAGTTGCTCCTCCCGCGCACCGTTTGTGTCCGCAATCTCTTCAATCGCTCCGCCATCGTGAGACGACCTTCTGCAGCAGCCGAGTTTTGGCAGGAACCTCATGCCTGCATGATACCGCAAGCAGGGGAAGTACCGTGTGTGAAATTGGGAGCATGTGTACCGTTTAGGGAACCCGCGTCGGCCGTCTGCGTTACTTGACGTCGACCTGCTCGAAGCCAAGCGAATCGAGCAGCGCGGTCACGGAGGCGCGTGCGTTGCTGCGCGCGGCGTCCAGGATGCCGTCGCCCAGCGCGGCCTGCTGCAACTGGTTCTGCGCCCTGGCGCGGGTCTCGGGCCCCAGAGGCTGGTCCATCGGGACCAGCAGCCCGGTGGAGCGCACGTAGATCCGCGTGTGAAGGTTGTCCAGCGTAGTGGAGAAGAGCTGCGAGGCCGGCAGTGAGAGGTGGATGCCGCGCCCGCCCGCGTCGATGCTCACGTCTTCCGGCTTGAGCTGCGCCAGGTCGATGCCCGCGATCGACTGGCCATGGACCACCAGCAGAATGCGGTCGCCCTCCGGCGCGTCGGGCGCAGTGGCCAGGGAGCGGCCGTCCACAACCACCGTGTCCAGCGAGTAGACAACGGTCTGCAGGCGGCCGAGCCGCTGGATATTCTCCACCACCGCGGGAACCGATGTGTCGAGGCCGGCGGCGCGCCCGGTGATGCGCGTAATGAAGCTGCCCATCCTGCCCGTGGTTTCATGGCGCGCGAAAACAACGAACGCCGCCGCGCCCAGAACCAGCGCCAGCAGGAAGCCGAGGAACCTGCCGCCGTAGTTTGGCCCGGTATAGTATTGCGTCGTCATCGCCGCTCCAATCCCCTCCATCATAAGCCCGGTTGCCCCGGCTCTGGAATGGAGCGGCCACGGGCAGGGCTGTATCATTCTCAGCAAGTTGATGGAGGTCCCCGCATGGCCGGTCTGGCTCGCCGCACTGGTTCTGGATTCTCCGCATTCTTCACCGTCTCCGCGACGGCCTGCCTGGCCTTCGCAACTGCTGCACACGCGCAGCAAAGCGCCGTCGAAGCCAACCGGGCGCAGGGCGCAGGCCAGCCGGGCTATGTCATTCGCGCGCGCGTGCCGCTCACCATCGTTGATGTCGTCGTCACCGATGCCAAGGGGAAGCCGGTGCACGACCTCAAGCAGTCCGACTTCACTGTGCTCGAAGACGGCAAGGAGATGAAACCGGCCAGCTTCGACGAGCATCGCACCGACCAGGCCGCGCCCGCCGCGCCCACGCAGGTCGAGCAGAAGCTGCCACCCAACACCTTCTCCAACGCCACGCCCACGCCGCCCGCAGCCGGCCCACTGAATGTCCTCCTGATCGACAACCTCAACACGCCGATGGCGGCGCAGACCATCGTGAAGCGGCACATGCTGAACTTCCTGGACAAGATGCCCGCCGGCACGCGCATGGAGGTCATCAGCCTGGACGCGCATCTCCGCATACTTCAGGGATTCACCGACGACCGCGCATTGCTGAAGGCCGCCGTCGCCGCTACCATGCCGCAGTTCGAGCGGAATGAAGACCCCCAGCAGGACCCGACGCAAACCGACCCGTCATCGCTTGAAGAAGAGGGCAACATGATCACGACCCGCGCCGAGAACATGATCGGGTCCCTGAAGCAGATTGCGCGTTTCCTTGGAGGAATGCCGGGCCGTAAGAACCTATTCTGGGCCACCGGTTCAGTCACACTCGAGTTTCCGCCTGCGGTCCGCGACCCCGATGCGTGGAAGCCACTGACCACGGAAGAGTTTTACGACGGCACCGCCAATATGACGGCTGCCACCGACCAGTTGGCTCGCGCCCACGTCGCGGTCTATCCCATCGATAGCCGCGGCCTTTTTAGGATATTTCCGAAGACGCGCAAATTCGATCTGGTCAACGCAGAGCACTTCACCATGGAAGACATCGCCGAGAAGACCGGCGGCAAGGCCTTCTACAACACCAACGGTTTGGCCGAGGCTGCCGCCGACGCACTCGACAGCGGCTCCAACTTCTACACCATCACCTACACCCCGGTGAATCAAACATTGGACACGCGCTTCCGCACCATCATCGTCAAGGTCGACCGGCCCGGCCTCACCCTCACCTATCGCAATGGCTACTACGCGGTCGCCCCCGACGTTACGCTGAGCGGCAAGAAGGTGGAGAAGGTCAGCGCCATGCAGGCGGCCCTGATGCGCGGCGCGCTCAACGCCACGCAGGTCCTCTTCAAGGTCAAAGTCGAGCAGGCCCCCGGCACCGAAGCCACGCTCCCCGCCGACAACCAGCCGGACGCGAAGCAGATGAAGCCGCCCTACCGGCGCTACACCATCTCGTACTCCATCGACGTGCACGGCATCGACTTCAACACTGCACCCGATGGCAGCTATCGCGGCAACTTTGAGTACGGCGTGCGGGTCTACAACGCCGGCGGCGACGAGATCGTAAACTCCGTCAGCACGACGGTCAGCCCCATTCTGCCGCCCGCCGTCTATCGCTCCATGATGAAGACCGGCGCCAACGCCAGCCAGCAGATCGACGTGCCCACCACGGGCGACTTCTTCCTGCGCATCGCCGTGCACGACCTCGCAAGCGACCGCGTCGGCGCCCTCGAAGTCCCCACTGCGTCCATCGCGCCAGAGTCCGCCCCGGCGTTCGTTGTAGGAAGATGAAGATGTCAGAAGATTTGATTGGGACGGCTTTAGCCCGTCCGCAGGAGCAGCAGGATCAGCGGGGCTTTAGCCCCTGAGGGCTGTTTTGAAGGAGAAGGCAATGCGATTCCGCAAGACAACATTCACGGCAGTTAGCCTGACCGCACTGCTTGCGCTCTCGCCTGAATGTGTCGCGGCGCAATCGGCGTCCGTGCCCACAATCAAGGTCTACGCGCGCGAGACGCTGGTGGATGTGACCGTCACAGACGCCAAGGGCAATCCGGTGCATGGACTGACGCGCTCGGAATTCAGCATCACCGAAGATGACAAGCCGCAGTCCATCCGCAGCTTTCAGGAGTTTTCCAAAGACACGCCAGTCACAGCGTCCACTCCGCGCAAGCTGCCGCCGAACACCTACTCCAACCTTCAGCACGCAACCGGCCCACTCATCGTCCTGTTGCTGGACGACGTGAATGGCGAGGACGGCGCCAAAGTCAGGGCCGAGGCGACAAAGTTCATCCAGAGCATGACTCCCGGAATGCAGGTCGCTTTGCTTGCGATCGGATTCAGGTTGACCGTCCTGCAAGGCCCAACCACCGATCCATCCCTGCTGCTCAAGGTGGTGAATGCTCAGGTCAAGCCGCTTCTCGTTCCACCTGAATACTGCATGGCGCAGACCGCAAAGAACTGGGCGACGCTCGAGCAGTTGGATCAGGTCGCGGCCTACCTCTCCGGCATCAAAGGCAAGAAGAACCTGCTCTGGATCAACAGTGGTGTTCCGAAGATCATCTACCCAGATCAGAAGACCCAGGATAGTGGTACACCTCTGTGCCTTCAGGACTTCGCGCCGCCCCTCAGCAAGACCTACGCTAAGCTGGCGGACGCGCAGGTTACGGTGTATCCGCTGGACCCGAAAGGCCTGGTCGTGCCACCAGCCACCACCAATCCGGCTCTTCTCCTGGGATGGTATCAAGATCAGTCAAAGCAACATCTTTCGATGGAGGCCGTCGCCGAGGCGACCGGAGGACAGGCCTTCTACAACTCGAATGACCTGAGCGGGTTCATGGTCAAGGCATCCGACATTGGTTCCAACTACTACACCCTCTCCTACGCACCCCCCAGCGTCAAATACGACGGCAGATACCACGCGATCAGCATCAAGGTTGATCGGCCCGGCGTGCATCTGGTCTATCGCAAGGGCTACAGCGCCGAAGACCCTGTGCTGATTGAGCACCCGCCCGAAATTTTTCTTGGCCACGTCACCCGCGACACCCGCCCCACCGGCCCGCCAGTCGATCCTCTCGCCGCCGCCCTCTCGCCGATCGCGCCGCCCGCTACCCAGCTCCAGTTCGACGTGCGCGTGGAGCCCAGCACCGAGCCGGAGAACCCCTTCGACCCGCCGGTGATGGGTCAGCTCAATCCCAAGCTAAGGAGCGCTCCTCTGACCCGGTACTATCTTCTGTTCACGCTGCCGCAGAGCCAGATTGCCTTTGCCGACGCGGGCGGCGGAACATACAGCGCCGCAGTGGAGTTCGACGTGGCTGCCTTCGATCCCGACGGCAAGCTCGTGACCATCCTCAGCCAGACGCAGAAGCTGCCGCTGACCAACGAGGAGTATGGGGAGTTCATCGCGACGCCGTTCCAGTTCTTCCAGCAGATCGACCTGCCGCGGGGACAGTTCACGCTGCGCGTGGGCGTCTTCGACGGCGTCTCCAACAAACTCGGCACGCTGGAGATTCCCTTGACGGTGGGCAAAAAGCCCGCCACGCCTGCCGTCGCGCCCAGTGGAGCTGGGCGCAACTAGACCCTGCTCCAAGCTGCGCCTCAGTGCAGTTGATACGGCGTCGGCGGCGCTGGCACCGCGTCCGGCGCCTTCGGCAGCTTCGTCTCATCCAGCTTCGCCGCCCCGGCCAGCCCCGTGCCCGTCACATGCGCGGTCGCCAGCAGCGGCCCGTCGAAGCCCGTCACCTTGATGCCAGCCAGGTGTACGTTCTTCATGTACGCCAGCTCCATGCCCTTCTTGCATGTCCCCGTGATGTTCACGAGCGTCAGCCCATCCAGCGGCTTCGCCGGAGTCAGCAGCCTCGCGTCCACCAGCGACGGCATATCGGTCACGCGCATGTTGGTGAAGCGGAAGTTCTTGAACAGCGGAATCCCCGCCTCGCCGATCACCGACGCCGCCTCGTCCGACTTGCCGGTATTCGTGTTCGTAATCTGCAGAAAGCCCTGCCCCATGCCGGAGACGTCGCAGTCCGTCGCGCTCACGTCTTCCACGAACGCCCCGCGCCCCACGCGGCTCTTGATGAAGATGGCGTGCGTGCGAGCGTGGATGAACTTGCACTTCTCGATGCGCACGCCGCGCACGCCGCCGCTGGTCTCGCTGCCGATGCCGATGTTGGCGAACCCCTGGTCGGTCAGCGTGCAGTTAATGATCAGCGTGTCCTCGCACACGCGGCCGATGTCGTTTCCCTCCGCGCCGCGCCCGCTCTTCAGCGAGATGGAGTCGTCGCCGGTCTCAAATGTGCATCCGTCGATGATGGTGTGCTTGCAGGAGTCCACGTCGATTCCGTCCGCGCCGCTCTTCACTGTCACGTTCTTGAAGGTGATGTTCTCGCAGTACACTGGATGGATCGACCACATGCCGAAGTTCTGCGTATAACAGTCCTCCACGCGCACATTCTTGCAGTTGTTGAACTCGATCAGAGCGGGCAGCCGCATCCCGCTTGCCCGGTCCACGCGGCCCCGCTCCGTGGGTGTGCCGATGATCCTGCCCGGCCCCGCCAGCCCGATGTTCTCCGCGTCCGTCGCGTTGATGAAGCTGCTGTATCCTTTGATCCAGTGGCCCTCCCAGCGCACCTGCGCCAGCGGGTAGTCGGCCATGTCGGGCGAGCCGTTCAGCGTCGCGCCCTCCTCCACCCGCAGCACCACGTTACTGCGCAGAGACAGCGCGCCAGCCAGATAATCGCCCGCCGGAACCACCACCTCGCCCCCGCCAAACACCGAGCAGCGCTCAATCGTCTGCTGGATCGCCAGCGTGTCCTTGGTCTTGCCATCGCCCGTCGCGCCGTAGTCGCGCACATTCAGCTTCACTGCGGGCTTCGCGGGCGCCTTAACCGCCGCGTGTACATGAGCGCCAGCCTGCGCTGTGTGCGCCGCCAGTGCGGGGTGCGCTGCCTGCACGGGTTGTTGCGCTGGCTGCTGCGCCGGTGCGAAGCGGCCCAGCGCCGAGACGGCGGGAGCTGCAAGCAGGGTCTGTGCGGCGGTCTTCAGGAAGCTGCGTCGTTCCATCTGTGCGCGATTCATTTCATGTCCCTCCCGGCATGGAAATCAATTGCGCGACAACTGTATCAGAGAAGAATGCAGCCTGGCGCGCACAATCACAGCGGCCACTTCCACCCGGTAATCTCCGGCCGGTCGATGCCGTTCTCGTGCGCATAGTTCACACTCTCCACAATCTGGTCCTTCAGCCACTCGCGCGTGTGCGCCGCCGTCTCCCGCAACTTCGGCACGCGGTCGATCACGTCCAGCGCCAGGTTGAAGCGGTCGGTCTGGTTCAGGATCGCCAGCTCCAGCGGCGTGTTGATGTTCCCCTTCTCCTTGTATCCGCGCACGTGGATGTTCTCGTGGTTCCTGCGCCGGTAGGTCAGCTTGTGGATCAGAAACGCATACGCGTGGAAGTTGAAGATCACCGGCTTGTCCACCGTAAACAGCGCGTCGAACTCCTTGTCGCTCATCCCGTGCGGATGCTCATTCTCCGGCATCAGCCGGAA